>JBFFGE010000282.1:0-2472 GCA_041557595.1 Alphaproteobacteria bacterium | reverse complement strand
CGACGCGGGTGACCGCGGGCAAGGATTTCTGCCAGCTTTCCGGCGAGGATGCGACGGTTGCGGCCTTTCTGGCGCAGGGCGGCGAGGGCTGTATCTCGGTCAGCTCCAATGTCGCGCCGAAGCTGTGCTCGGAACTGCATGCCGCCTGGCGGGCCAAGGATTTCGATACCTTCGACGAAATCCGCGATCGCCTGCTGCCGCTGCACGACGCCATGTTCTGCGAGCCCAGTCCGGGCCCGGCGAAATACGGCGCCAGTCTGCTCGGCAAATGCGAACCCACGGTGCGGCTGCCGGTGACCGAGATCAGCGCCAAGGCGCAGGCCCAGGTGCGCGACGCCATGGTGCATTGCGGGCTGATCAACTAGGCGGGCAGTGCTTCCTTTCGCTGTTGCTGCGTTCCGAATCTAGTCGGCGCCCGTGAATCCTGTCATTCCGGACGGTGCGGCGCGGCGATCCGGAATCCAGAGAGTGTTGATATGTCTGGATTCCCGCCTGCGCGGGAATGACGCCGAAAACGCTTCGCCCTCTATTTGAATAGGCTTCAGTACAGACGCGCATTTCTCGGCCGCATGGTCTATAACCGCACGCCGACCGGCGTAACAACAGACAAATCAACGATCCGATGGCCAAATCAGGCGCAAAATCCATCCCCAAGGGGGACAATGGCGGCCCGCCGGTGGCGCAGAACCGCCGCGCGCGCTTCGATTATTTTATCGAGGAGGTGATCGAGGCCGGCCTCATGCTGGAGGGGACCGAAGTAAAATCGCTGCGCGATGGCAAGGCGAGCCTTGCGGAAGCCTATGCGGGGCCGAAGGACGGCGAGCTTTACCTGCTGAACTGCACCATCCAGGAATACCCCAACGCATCGCGCTTCAATCATGAGCCGCGGCGGCCGAAAAAGCTATTGCTGCATAAGAAAGAACGCGACCGGCTGCTCGGCGCGGTCAAGCGCGAGGGCGTCACGCTGATCCCGCTCAAGATATATTTCAACAAGCGCGGCATCGCCAAACTCGAGCTCGGCCTCGCCAAGGGCAAGAAGCAGCACGACAAACGCGAAACCGAAAAACGCCGCGACTGGCAGCGCCAGAAGGGCAGACTGATGCGGGAGCGGGGGTAGGGGACGCGTTAAGGATCGCCGATCTCCTTCCGCACCCCCTCGAACACGTCCCAGAACATGGCTTCCGTGAGCCGGCCCGTATTGGTGTTGTAGCGGGAGCAGTGGTAGCTGTCGGCGAGCGTCAGGCCGTTCGGCAGGGCGTGGCGCGCGTTATGGGCGAATTTCCAGGCGTTTTGTTTTTCGCCGAAAGTACGCAGCACCGCGTTGTGAGCGACCAGTCCGAGCGCCAGCACCGTGGTCAGGTTTTCCATCGCGGCGATCTCTGCGATCAGGAAGGGGCGGCAATTGGCGGCTTCGTCGCCGGTCACCTTGTTCTGCGGCGGGACGCAGCGCACCGCGTTGGTGATCCGGCAGTCGACCAGCTCGAGCCCGTCATCGGCGCTCGCGCCGAAGGCGCCGCGCGCGAAGCCGAACCGCAGCAGGGTGGGATAGAGCAGGTCGCCCGCATAGTCGCCGGTAAACGGCCGGCCGGTCCGGTTCGCCCCCTTCAGGCCCGGCGCCAACCCGACGATCAGCAGGGGCGCGCCGAGCGGGCCGAAGCTTGCCACCGGCGCATTATGGAAGTCCGGAAATTTCGTGCGGTTATCGGCCCGGAAGCCGGCGAGTCGCGGGCACAGGGCACAGGCGGCGTCGGGCGCCGCCGGCGCGCCGGCGCTTGGGTCTTCGGGAGGGAGGGCCGCCGGGGCCACCGGATTTCGGATTAGCGCCGAACGGTTTCGACGACCGCCTCATCGTCGTAGTCGTCCTCGTCATGCTCCAAATCGTCCTCGTCAAGGGTCTCGGCGAAGCTCGGCCGTTCCACGTGACGCCGGGCGATTTCATCGGCGAGGCTTTGCAATTCGATAAAGACGTCGGCCTGACGGCGCAGCTCGTCCGCGGCCATCGAGGGCTGGGTCTTGACCGTGCTGACCACGCTGACGCGGACGCCTTTGTGCTGGACCGCATCGACCAGCCGGCGGAAATCGCCGTCGCCGGAGAAGATGACCACATGGTCCAGATGCGGCGCCATTTCCATCACGTCGATCGCCAACTCGATGTCCATGTCGCCCTTGATCTTGCGCCGGCCCGACGCGTCGGTGAATTCCTTGGTCGGCTTGGTGACCATCGTGTAGCCGTTGTAGTCGAGCCAATCGACCAGCGGACGGATCGGCGAGTATTCCTGGTCTTCGACCAGCGCGGTGTAGTAATATGCCCTGACTACCCGGGCCTTTTTAGTGAACAACTCCAATAATTTCTTATAATCAATGTCAAATCCAAGAGCGCGTGCTGCGGCATATAGATTAGAACCGTCAATAAATAGGCCTACTTTCTCGTTTTCATAAAATTCGTCCAGCATGGTGCCGATATCTCCTTAT
>JBFFGE010000281.1:0-2791 GCA_041557595.1 Alphaproteobacteria bacterium | reverse complement strand
GGGCCCATTCGGCCCCGCTTTTTTTCGACACATCGGCCCAAAGGAGGAAACGGTCATGGCACGGATCGCCGTCGGCGGCTTTCATCACGAAACCAATTGTTTCGTTCCCGGAAAAACCGACTATGAATACTTCGCCCAGCACCGGGACCGCCCGCCGCTATGCCGCGACGAGGAAATATTCGACTGGCTGCCAGGCGCTAATTTCGGCCTGTCGCGGTTCCTCGAACTCATGAGCGACCGGCACGAAATCGTGCCCACCGTCTGGACTTCGGGCGGTGCCGGCGCACTGGTATCGCGGGACGCGTTCGAGCGCATCTGCGGCGAACTGGTCGGCACGCTGTCGCGCAAGTTGCCAGTCGACGCGGTCTACCTGGATTTGCATGGCGCCAGCGTGACGGAGGATTTCGAGGACGGCGAAAGCGAACTGCTGCGGCGGGTCCGCGCCGCCGTCGGACCGGATGTCCCGATCGCGGTCAGCCACGACTACCATGCCAACGTGACGCCCGAGACGGCGCACCTCTGCGACGCGCTGTTCGGCTACCTCACCTATCCGCACATCGACCGGCCGGGCACCGGCGAACGGACGGCGCGCGCCCTCGACATCATCCTCGAGCGCGGAATGCCGACCGGCAAGGCGATCCGCAAGATCCCCTTCCTGATCCCCCTCACCTATCAGTGCACCATGATCGCGCCCTCCAAGACCATCGTCGACGCTTCGGTCGACGGGGTCGGCGGCGATGTTCTGAGCCTGGCGTATCTGGCGGGGTTCCCGCCCTCCGACCAGCACTGGTGCGGCCCGTCCGTCGTCTGCCACGCCTACAGCCAGGAAGCGGCCGATCGCGCCGCGGACGAGCTGGCGGCGCTGGTCGAACGGCTGGAGCCCGATTTCGCGGTGCCCGAACTCGATCCGGACACCGCCGTACAGGAAGCGATGAAAATCGCGGCGTCCGCCGGCAAACCGGTGATCATCGCCGACACCCAGGACAACCCGGGCGCGGGCGGCACCTGCGACACGACGGGCATGCTGGCGGCGCTGATCCGCAATGGCGCGGAGGGCGCCGCGCTCGGCATCTTTCTCGATCCCGAAGCGGCCAAGGCTGCCCACGCCGCCGGCGAGGGCGCGGAAATCACTGTCGCGCTCGGCGGCCGGGGCGGCATACCCGGCGACGAGCCCTATACGGCCACCGTCGAGGTCGCCAAGCTCGGCGACGGTCAATTCACCTGCACCGGCCCCAATCTTGGCGGCCGCAGGATGGATATCGGCCCGATGGCGTTGCTGCGCATCGGCGGCACGAGCATCGTTACCGCGAGCAAACGCGCGCAGGCGTCTGATCAAGAAATGTTTCGCCATCTGGGCGTCGAACCGGCGGAGCAGAAAATCCTGGTGCTGAAAAGCACGGTCCACTTCCGGGCGCATTTCCAGCCGATCGCCGAGCAGGTGCTGGTCGCGCTCGCGCCCGGCGGTCATATCTCGGACACACGGCAATACCCCTACCGGAAACTCCGACCCGGGATCCGCCTGACCCCGCTCGGCCCGGAATGGCGGCCCAATTAGGACGAGCGCATCGACACGGGACCTCGATCAACCTGCCTTTAATTGAAATCGATTAATGGCAGAAAAGTCGATCGATTCTATAAAGATAGAGCCGTTTATGTGCGCCCAAATCGGCGCCCGCTGCTCTGGCGGAACGCAAGAAAATTTACGCCCGGTTGCGGTATGCACGGCCAGCACACCTATCCGATTAGGCTAGTTAATAAGGGATATGGATACCTCAATTAGCTACCCATATTGTGGAAATGGATCCGCAATTTGGGGTATGGCGATGCGGGATTTGTATCGGACAAGAGCACTTCGGGAGACTTAACTCCGAACCCTCGATTTCGATCCGCTTCAAATGTGGGACGGCGTAACGAACCCACGTCTGCATAATCAATATGGAGCAGGTCATGATAAGAAATGTGTTACTTGCCGGCATGGTTGCCTTCGGTGCAATCGCGCTTCTCAGTCCAGCCGATCTGTCGGCGGCCGCCGCCGACAAATCCTCCAATGAATTCCGGGAAGCCCTGTTTTCCACCTGCAACGGCCGGTCCAGGGACGTCGCGAAACCCTGCATGCGGGGCCGTGCGATCGTTTTCGATCTGCGCAATGCCACGGCCCAGGAATATCTTCGAGGTTGCCTCGAGGCCGGCCAATCGCGAACCGAATGCGACGCGAAGCAGCAGAAATACTGGAAAGACCTGAAAGAAATGTTCGGCCTCTAAAGCAGCGTGCGCCCTTTTGGGCGCACATAAGCCGCTCTATCTTTATAGAATCGACCGACTTTTCTGCCTTTGATTGATTCCAGTTAAAGGCAGGTTGATCTAGGCCGCCATTCTTCGATCGCAGGACAAGGCGAAGTCTCCCCGGCAACGCTATGCCGGGGCGTCGCCTAAAGGATAGCCTGACAGACGACCATGATCACCGTCATCGCGGCCACGAAGCCGACCTCGACGAGGATGGCATAGGTGCTTTTCTTCGCATATAAGCCGCCCGCCGCCATCAGCAGAATGATCGTCACGACGATGAGACACAGGGTAAGCAAGGCGTTATTCGCCGCCGTGACACCCACGATCCATGCCAGGGAGACCGTGCCCAGCGCCTGCACCAGCATGGCGGCAACCGGCATTTCGCTGGCATCTCCCAGCGAGACGCCGACCCCTTCGGCCCAATTCGTCCCAAACAGCTTGGGAGAATACCAGAACCATCCCAGCAAATAGGACAAGACCGCCCCGATCCCCACCGCAATCCAAT
>JBFFGE010000280.1:0-2817 GCA_041557595.1 Alphaproteobacteria bacterium | reverse complement strand
CGATCCAGCTGCTGCTGTGCCACTGCGCCGGCAGGCCGGAATGCCAGGTTTGCGCCGCGCCCGATTGCGGCGGCAATTCGGTCGCCCAGCGGTCGAGCGCTTCGTCGCCCCGGCCCCGGCTGAAGAAATAGCGCTCGTAATGCTGCCCCATGGGCGGGCGCTTGTTGTCGCGCGCCTTGTTGAGGTGACCGTGGACGATCAGCTCGACGTGTTCGAATCCCATGTAGGGGCCGCACCAATCGTCCGAATACTGTTGCGAACCGAAATTGCACTCGGGCGTATCCGTCGGGTGATAGGTGGTTTTGGTCGAAAAATGCGCCTTGCCGATGAACGCGGTGTCATATCCGGCGCGACCCAGCGTGCCGGCGAAGCCGGTTTCGCCGAGGGCGGGATCCAGATTGATGCCGTTATCCGCGACGCCATGGGTATAGGGCAGCAATCCGGTTAACATCGATGCCCGCGCGGGCTGACAAAAGACCGCCGGCGTGATGCAGGCGGAGAACCGTGTGCCGTTGCGCGCCAGGCGATCGAGATGGGGCGTCCGGACCGAGCGCCCCTCGAAGCCGAAACAATCGCCGCGCTGCTGGTCCGAGGTGATGAGCAGGATGTTCGGTTTCTTGTCCATGGTCCGTTTCAATCCTTGTGGCCGCAGGTGTGGCTCAACCGTCCGGCAGTTCCGCCAGCAGACGTCCCAGGCCCGGCAGCGGGTCCGTAATTTTCATCATTCCCATCATCGCCCAGAGCGCCGCCTGATTGGTGGTGATGACCGGCTTGCCGAACTGTTCCTCCCATTGCGGGATGAATTTCATGGTCGGAAAATTTCCGCCCGGCACGACATGGACGTCGATCTCCGGCCGGTCGATCCGCGCAAAGGCGTCGGTCGCATTGTCCGCGCTCAACGCGCCGATCGCGTAGGAATCCGTCGCCCCGAACGGGTCGGTCGCGACGACCTCCAGCCCGTAACGCGTCTCGTAATAATTCTTGGCCCGGCCGATCACCTCGTCGGAATAGGGCGACACCAGCGATATCCGGTTGGCGCCGAACGCTTTCACCGCGCGCCCCACCGCTTCGGCCGATGTGATGGAGGGCACGCCGGCGCCCTCGGTCATGCGCCGGTTGGTCTTCGCGTCATAGTCGTCGTCGAACAGGCTGGCCGACGTCTGCGAGAGACAGAGCACCTCGACCTTGGCGGTCCCCAGCAGCTTCGACTGATACTCGATGTCCTTGTCGAGGCTGGGCGAAAACGGCGTCTTGCCCGCCTTACCGAGCCGTCCGATATGGACCTGCAGCGATGGCGGCAGGAGCCGGCTGTATTCGATTTCGACCGTCGTGTTGGTCGAGGGAATGAGTGCGCCGAAATGTCGGATCATGGGGCGGGTCTCCCGAGTGAAGGCGGTGAAGGACGCAAGCAGATAATACTACGCCGTTCGCGGTCGCGCGCTCAATCCGCGGGTTGAATCCGCGTCGCCGGCAACTCGGTGAAATCGCGCCGCGCTATCCGGAAAAGGTCATCAGCACGATGGGACCGAATTCCGTTTCCATCGGCGTGCTGCCTGCAAACCCGGCGTTCTCATAGGCGCGGCGCGCCCGGACATTGAGGGGATCCGGATCGATCGCCAGCGCGGGGGCGCCGGCCGACAACAAGGCGCGTGCGCGCTGCCGGAGATAGGCGGAGCCATGGCCCCGGCCGATCATGTCGGGGTCGCCGATGAAGGTGTCCAACCCTCGTGTTCCGGGCGGCAAATGGGCGAAGGGATGCTGCGGCCAGGCATGAACGTCGTAATCCTGGATGTAGGCGAAGGGGTGTCCCCGCAGGGCGACGATGCGCATCACGATGCGCGGATCGTCGAGATCCTCCTCCAGAATGGCGGCCTCCTTGTCCGGTTCGCCCCACCACCGCGCCACTTCGGGCGTGCGCAGCCAGCCTCGCAACAGCGGGAGATCGGCGCGTCTTACGGGGCGAAAACGATACATTTACCGTCTTGGGATCTGTCTGGTCGGGTAGGCCGACGTCGCCGCATATAGTCGGTCACCCCTTCTGAACAAAGTACCAAAAATGCCTTCGCGACAGAAGTCGTCGACGTCCCGATGCCCTGTGGTATGATTGCCGGCCGGTGTTTTAGGCTGGTATCGGAAGGGCGTTTTGCGCGGACCATCATGAGCATTGCCGACCAAGCTCCGCCGCCGCCGCGATGGCTGGTGCGGCTGACCGTGGTCAGCGTCGCGCTGGCGGCGCTGGCGTTGTTTGCGCTGATGTGGAGCCGCTGGGGGCTCGTTGTCGTGATGATGCAGGACGTGCTCAAATACTGTTTCTAGCGGTATGTGCCGACAGGGCCGAATTTGGCCCGGTCCGGGACCGGCGGGCATCCGACACATGATGGATTATCAAGGGTTTTGGCTGGGCTTGATCGCTCTCGTCGGCGTGTTGCCGGTGTTGATCGGTGTCGGCGCCGGGATGATCTGGGCGCGGCGTCAGGGTCGGCGGGGCGCGGAGGTTATCGTGCCGGCGGTCTTCAGCGGTGTCGCGTTCGGCCTCTGTTTCTTCCTGGTCGCGATTCTATTTTTGCGGGCCTCAACGCTAGATCATTTCTTGTTAAATTGACGCATAGGGAATGGTCTGGCTCTTGGTTTTTACGCAACTACGTCGTCGCGAACTGTTTCGGTTCGCTCGGGATTTGCTCTAGTTGTGGAGCCTCAACAGGTTGTCCCGGTTGATCCGGAGTCGACTGATTGGCGTCTTGTCTTTTATTCCGCCATGGGGTCGATGCCAATTATACATATGCGTCCAAAGCGGCAGGTGGTCCGCGCGTTGATCTG
>JBFFGE010000279.1:0-3030 GCA_041557595.1 Alphaproteobacteria bacterium | reverse complement strand
TCGGCAGGATCGGCACCGGATGCACGATGTCGCCCAGATGAACGACGAATTCCGGATTGAGCCGGTTGACCTGCTCGATGACGTAGCGCGCCCGGCCGTTTGCCAGCTTGTTAACGGCAAAGGGCGAGGAATTATCGCCGCGCTCCGGCCGCATATGCGTGTCGGCGATGACCGCGAAGCTGAACAACGGTTCGGGCCGCCGGGTGTTGAAGTAACGCGGCATCGGATGGGGCTCCTTTCGACGCTCGTAAAATCCGTGTCATGCCCGCGAAGGCGGGCATCCAGTCAATGTTGCCCGCTGGAATCCGGATCGGCGTGTTGCCCGGTCCGGAATGACGATGAAACGAAGACCTTGGGACTCATAGGGCGAAGCGGCGAAGGCCGCCGTCGACATGGATGACCTCGCCGGTGATGTAACGCGCCAGCGGCGACGAGAGGAAGGCGATCAAATTGCCCATATCCTCGGGCTCGCCGAAATAGCCGGCGGGAATGTTTTCTTTCGCGAAGGCTTCGCGCTCGACCGGATCCGGATGCACCTTGGTGAGGATCTGCTCGCTGTTGATGCGGCCCGGCGGCAGGCAGTTGACGGTGATGCCGTCGCCGCCGACTTCGCGCGACAGGCCTTTCGACCACAAATGCACCGCGCCCTTGGCGGCGTTCGCGACATTGACGCCGCGCGGTTCGCTCGACCCGGTGATGTTGATGATGCGGCCCCATTTCTGTGCCCGCATGTCGTGCAGGAAGGCCATCGTGACCCGGCGCAGCATTTCGAAATTCAGCGTCATGCCTTCGTACCAGACATCGTCCGGCGAATCCCACGGGATCGGCCGCGAACCGCCGGCGCTGTTGACCAGGATGTCGAGCCCGCCGAACGCGTCGTAAACCTGTTCACGGATCGCTTCCGGTGCGCCCTGCTTTGTGATGTCCTCGGCGATCACGATGGGGCGCTCGACGCCCGTCGACGCGATGTCGTCCGCCAGATCGTTCAGCAGATCGGTGCGGCGCGCGAGAATGGCGACCTTGCAGCCTTCCGCCGCCATGATCCGCGCGGTTCCCTTGCCGATGCCCTGGCTCGCGCCGGTGATAAGGCAGCGTTTGCCGGTTAGCCGTAAATCCATGGGGTGTGCTCCCGTCCTCTGGTATCATTGTTCTTATCGTGCGATTTTTTCCGGTCCGCGGTGAAAGCGCAAGGCGATGCGCTTGCAAATCGCCAGAATTGGAACGCCACAACAGGGAACAACACCGTCATGGTCGCCGCAACCAACATGATCTTCTTCCTCTCCGACAACCATACGCGCGACCTTCTCGGCGCGGCTGGGCATCCGGTGGTGCGGACGCCGACGCTCGACAGGATCGCGGCGCGCGGTGTCCGGTTCGCCAATGCCTATGCGACCAGCCCGCTCTGCTGTCCGTCGCGGGCGGCGCTCGCCTGCGGGCGCTTTCCGCATCAGACCGGCTATTGGGACAATGCGCTGGCCTATGACGGCAGGGTGCCGACCTGGCACGGGCGGGTGCGCGATCAGGGGCACACGGTGGTGGCGGTCGGCAAGCTGCATTTCCAGTCGGGCGAGAACGACAACGGCTTCAGCGACGAAATCGTGCCGATGCACATCATCGAGGGCAAGGGCGCGCTGGTCGGCCTGCTGCGCGCGACGGAAGACGGCGTGCCGCCGCGCAAGGGGCCGCGTGCGATGTACGAGAAATCCGGCGTCGGCGAGGCGGACTACCAGCGCTACGACGAAACGGTGACGACCAACGCCATCGCCTGGCTGCGCGAGCACGGCGCGAAGCAGGACAAGCCATGGATCTTGTTGGTCTCCTACGCCAGCCCGCATCCGCCCTTCGCCATTCCGAAGCGGCTCTACGATCTCTATCCGCTGGAAAGCATGCCGCTGCCCGTACAATTTTCAGGCAAGGAACGCCCCGACCATCCGGCGGTCGCCCATATCCGCCGGGTTGACGGGTTCGAGGAGCCGTTCGACGAGGAATTCGCGCGCCGCACCGTCGCCGGCTATTGCGGTCTGGTGACCCATCTGGACGAGCATATCGGACGTGTGATGGCGGAGGCGGACGATCTCGGCCTGCTCGACAAGACGCGCATCCTGTATACCAGCGACCATGGCGAGGCGGCGGGAAATCACGGCCTGTGCGGCAAGTCGGTGCTGTACGAGCATTCGATTGGCGTGCCGCTTCTGATGGCGGGGCCGGAAGTGCCGAAGCGCCGTATCGTCGACCAGATCGCGATGCATGTGGATCTGTTTCCAACCATTGTCGAGGCGATGGGCTGCGGCCTCGCCGAGGAAGACGCGGACCTGCCCGGCCGCTCGCTGTGGCCCGCCATCGATGGCGACGAGGAACACCGCATCGCCTTCGCCGAATTCCATGCGCAGTCGTCGAAGACCGGCAGTTACCTGCTGCGTGATGGATCGGACAAGTTGATCTATCACGTGAATATGCCGAATCAACTGTTTGATCTGGCGGCCGATCCGACCGAAACCCGCGATCGGGTATTGGCGGGCGAGGGAAGTGCGACGGAAGCCGCGCTCGAAGCGAAACTGCGCGTCCTGCTCGATCCGGAAGCGGTCGATGCGCGCGCGAAGGCGGAGCAGCTGGCGCATACGGACCGCCATGGCGGCGTCGATGCGGTGCGCAATCGCGGCGCGATCACCTACACCCCGGTGCCGGGCGACCCGCTCGACATGGAGAAGGTCGGGTAGGGCATCGTTGGAGCGTTGATTAAGCCACGGCCGTTCGCGCGCGCAGGCGGGAATCCATTATTTCAGCGTTGTCTGGATTCCGGATCGCCGCTGCGCGTCAAGCCTTCTTCGAGTGGATCCCCATTCGCGAAAATGCGAACCGGCGACTTTACCGAACGTTGAAGTACGGGGACCTCGCCGACATCATCATGCTCGACACCCACATCGAAGGGCGACAGGAACAGTCCACCGCGGCCACGTACCCGCCCGATGATCCTTCGCTCCCCGACGACATCCTCGGCTCCGAGCAAGAGGCCTGGCTCCAGCAGGAGCT
>JBFFGE010000278.1:0-3203 GCA_041557595.1 Alphaproteobacteria bacterium | reverse complement strand
TCGATCTCGACCGCCATGGCGCGTCCGTCGCCGTCATGCTCACGCCGGTGGATCAGCCCATCCCCTTCCAGATGCCGAAGCACCTGGGACGTCATCATTCGATCGGTCCGGCAATGCCGGGCGAGAACGGTTTGCGTAATGGGACCGGGCGCGGTTTCGGAGAGGTCGTCGAGGCCGGCAAGCAGGAGATATTGCACCGGCGTCAATTTGAACGGGGAGAGCGCCTCCTTTTGCCGGCGCTGCCACAAATTGACGACCTGCCAGAGTAGGTAGCCGGTACTGCGGACCGAGCCCGCGCTTCGCGCGCTGTCGTCTTCCGAGTCGCTGCGCCGCCGTTCGGTCATTTCCGCCTGTTCCAACCCCGTTTGTGTCGATCATATCGACCGCGCCGCCGGTTCGCCACCGGATCGACCCGTCAAATAGCATGGCCCGGCAAATATTGCCGTCCGGCAGGCAGAACATGCCGGGGTGAATAATTCGACCGGTACCCCGGTAAATTGGCGACCCGGATCGCCCCGTCAATGTGGCACGATCCCTGCTAGCCTTAATTGGTGAAATGCCATAACTGGCTGAAAAAAGAAAGAAAATACAATGATTGCGGGAGCAATTATTAGACTAATACAACGATACGGAGCTATCGGCGTCGGCCGCACCCCGACGTCCGGCCGCAGCGCCGGCGTGCGGCGGCCGCGTCAACCGGCATCTCCCGCCCAGCGGGCGGGCGGCGATAGACCCTATTTCCTGACGATCAGCGAGGATGCCGCCTTTCGCTATGCGGCATTGCATTACGACCCAAAACGGCTGACCCGGCGCGCGGCGCGCCGGCTGGCGGAGACATTGAAGTGGTTCGGTATCCTGGGCGAGGCGGAGCACGCGGCCCTGTCCGATATCATCGATCCCTTGGAGCGCGGCCTGGACGAGCGCGACCGGGATTCCGCGACTTTCGACATGATCGCGTTGCTGGAATCCCGGCTCGACCCCTGGGATACCGATGGCGAGGACCGCGCGAATCCCCTCCGCCGGCCATTGGCTGCGCTCCGGCGCGTCCACTCGCTGCGCCATCGTCTGCCGCCGGTGGAGAATGGCGAATAGGGCAATCGCCGATAACCCTTTGAAAATTTTCCGATTCGTATCGGGCACATTATCAGCACTCATCGGCACCTGCTGCCAAACATTTGATGTTAATGTATTATTCGTCAATTCTTGCCTAAGATTTCGATGTTCACAGATCGAGTCATGCACCACATTGGCGAGAACAAAGATGTACGAAATTGAGCAACAACTGCGCGGCTATAGGCTGACCACCGCCGAGATCCTCTACCACATGCCGGACCATCCCAGTGTTCTTCAAAGCTTCATCTGGCAATTCATGGATTTGGCGCCACGGTATCCGAAACTCTCGAAGTTCCTGACTTTCTGGGAAGCGAATATCGACGGCGATATTCATTCGGTGAACGTGGCCGGACGCGATCTCATCACACCGGCGGAAGTCCGGAATTTCCGGGATTGCGGTTACATTCACTAAGTCCCCGCACCGGCTTTTTGCCGTCTGCCCCACAGTCGCGTCCCGGGCCTACCCGGCGATGCGCCCGCCGCTTTGATTCCGCGATCAGATTGCATTAGGTTTCCCCGCCGATAACAAAGTCTAGCGGGGAGGAAAAACGACAATGCCCCTGAAAGTGGCGATTGTCGGATCGGGGCCGAGCGGTTTTTACACCGTCGCGGCACTGCTGAAATCTGGCGTGGATTGCCAGATCGACATTATTGAACGGCTTCCGACGCCGTTTGGGCTGATCCGCGGCGGCGTCGCGCCGGATCATCAGAAAACCAAGAATGTATGGCGCGCCTATGAAAAATCCGCGCTGAATGAGGCCGTTCGCTATTATGGCAATGTGGAAGTCGGCCGCGACATCACCATTGCCGAATTACAGGATTTGTATGACGCGGTCGTGCTCGCAGTCGGATCGCCGCTCGACCGGAAACTGGGAATTCCCGGCGAGGACAAGCAAGGGGTCATCGGATCCGCCTCCTTCGTCGGCTGGTACAACGGGCATCCGGATTTTCGCGACCTGAATCCCGATCTGAACATCAGTGCGGCAGTCGTCGTCGGCAACGGCAATGTGGCGGTCGATTGCGCCCGCGTGCTCGCGAAGACGCCGGCGGAAATGGCGGCAACCGACTTGACCGACTATGCCGCCGCGGCAATCCACGCCTCCCCCCTTACCGACATTTATATGTGCGGCCGCCGCGGGCCCGCGGAAGCAAAATTCACCAATGTGGAATTGCGCGAAATGGGCGAACTCACGGATTGCCATCCCGTGGTTGACCCGGCGCAACTGCCGGATGGCGCCCCCGACGGGTTGGACGACCGGGCAAAACGGCTGTGCGAGCGTAATCTGGAGACCCTGCGCGGCTTTACCACCCTTTCCCCCGAAGGAAAGACCAAGCGGCTGCATTTTAGCTTTTTCGCCAATCCGGTGGAAATTCTCGGCGGCGACCGTGTCGAAGGCGTGAAATTGGAGCATACGGCGGTCGAGAACGGCCGCGCCGTCGGCACCGGCAAATATTTCGACGTCGCCTGCGGCCTGGTGATCCCGGCGATCGGCTATTACGGCGAACCGTTTCCAGGCGTCCCCTTCGACGAACGCGGCGGAGTCGTGGTCCATGACGACGGGCTTGTTCAAGATAATGTCTATGCGGTCGGCTGGATCAAACGCGGCCCGACGGGCGTTATCGGCACCAACAAACATGATGGCGACCACGCCGCGACGCGTATCCTTGAAGACCGGAAAGACGGGGGAAACCCGGGCCGCGCGGCGCTCGAGTCGCAGCTCAGCGAACGCGGCGTGCGGTGGGCGACCTACGCCGACTGGAAGAAAATCGACAAGAGCGAAATCGCCAATGCCAATCCCGGCGCACCGCGGCGCAAATTCAGCAGGATAGAGGAGATGTTGGCGGTTCTCGACTAGATCAACCTGCCTTTGAATTGGAATCAATCAAGGGCAGAAAAGTTAATCGATTCTATACAGGTCGAGCAGTTGATGTGCGCTCAAATAGGCGCCCGCTGCTCTAGCTGTGGAGCCTCAACAGGTTGTCCCGGTTGATCCGGAGTCGACTGATTGGCGTCTTGTCTTTTATTCCGCCATGGGGTCGATGCCAATTATACATATGCGTCCAAAGCGGCAGGTGGTCCGCGCGTTGAT
>JBFFGE010000277.1:0-3339 GCA_041557595.1 Alphaproteobacteria bacterium | reverse complement strand
GCATCCGCCCCGTTGCCAGATGGGGCAGGCCGCAGGAATGCGCAGGATTGGAGGAAACCGAATGAAATTCAGAGGTGTCGGCGAGGCCAGTATCGCGCGGGTATTGGAACTCAATTTACCCGACTTCTCGCCCCTGGTATTTTTTCCGGAAACCACGGAAGCGGATTGGGAACCGCACCTGGAGTGGCTGAAACCACGGGCAATGGATCCGGCGACCGGCAACCTCTATTTCCCGATGCAAAGCTACCTCGTCCGGACACCGCGCCACACCATCCTGATTGACGGCTGCGTGGGCAATCACAAGGACCGGCCGCACCGCCCCAACTGGCACATGAAGTCCGATACCCGGTATTTCGACGCCTTGGCGGCGCAGGGTGTCTCGGTGGACGACATCGATTATGTCATGTGCACCCATATGCATGTGGATCACGTCGGCTGGAACACGCAATTGGTCGATGGCCTCTGGGTGCCGACCTTTCCGAATGCCCGATACGTCTTTTCCAAGAAGGAGCATGACTATTGGGCCGAGATGCACGCAGACACGCCCTTGCCGCACATCGGCGATAGCGTGTTGCCGATCGTCGAGGCAGGACGCGCGCTTATGGTTAACAGCGACCACGCATTCGATGATTCGATTTGGCTCGAACCGACGCCCGGCCATACGCCGGACCATTTTGCGGTGCGGCTCTCTTCCGCCGGCGAGGATGCGGTCTTTAGCGGCGACCTGATGCATGCGCCGATCCAGTGCCGCCATCCCGAATGGCGGGCGCGCCCGGACTACGACGTGCCGCAGGCGCGGGCGACCCGGCGCAGCTTCCTGGAGCGGTATTGCGAAACCGATACACTGGTCTGCACGGCGCATTTTCCGTTGCCCTCGGCCGGATACATCGTGCCGCATGGCGACGTATTCGACTTCCGCTACGATACGCAGGACTGGTGAGTGCGGGTTAAACTGCGCGCCGCGGCGGCCTCAGTCCGCGGCGGCCTTTTCCGGGAGTGTGTCCGCGACAATCCGGCCGCGCCGCAGCTGCAGCACGCTGAATATGGCGACCATGTACATCGCGGCGATCCCGACAAACACGCCCCGGATTTGCCCGCCATCCAGCAGCCATCCGAATAGCAAAGGCCCGAGCGCGCTTCCCAGGTCGAGGCCGGAATAGACGAAACCGAAGACCTTGCCGGTCGCGCCGATCGGCGTGGCCGCGCGAATCAAGATGTCCCGCGACGGGCCGGTGGTCCCGACGCAGAAGCCTGCGCCGCCCAGGCAGGCGATAATGACGGGCATCGACAACGGCAAGAGCGCGACGCTGAGCATAAAGATCGCACCGGACGCCATGCCAGCCGTGGCGATCAACGCATGGCGCGGGAAACGGTCCGCAAGTTCGCCGCCGGCCAGAATTCCCGCCGCCGCCCCGCCCAGATAGACGGTGAGCCCGGCCGTCGCCAACGCCAGCGGCGGATCGTACAATTCCATCAATGCGGGCACGGAAAAATTCTGCATGCCGACGCCGGCCGCGGCGACCAGCATGAAATATAAGAATGCGGCCATCAGCGGCAGATTGGTCAGGAGCCGCCCATAGAATGCGAGCCCAGGCAGCGCCCCGGTTGCGTCCGTGCTCCCCGCCGGCATGTGGAGGACCGCGCGATACCGGAAAATCAGCAGCGCCGCCAGCCAACCGATGGCGCCGGCGGTGAGCAGCCCCGCGCGCCATCCGAAGGTGCTGGCGACGCCGTAATAGATGATGATCGGCGACAGAAAATAGCCGCAGGTGCCGCCGAAACCATGAATGCCGAGGGCGCGCCCGATCCGCTGCGGACTGACTTTCGCCGACAGGATCGAAATATCGGCGGGATGAAACACGCAATTGCCGAGCGCCGCCGTTACCGCCAGCGGCAGCAAGAGCCAGTACGTCGGCGTCAGGCCCATCAGAAAGACCGACGTGGACATCGCCGTGATCCCGAAGAGCATGAGCCGGTGGGCTCCGTAGCGGTCGACCAGGATCCCGACGAATGCCTGGCACGCTCCGGAGACGCCGAAAAAGAGCGAGACGATCAGCCCGAGCGCCGTATAGCTGACATCGAATTCGACCCGCAGCAGCGGAAACAGCGGGCCCAGCGCGACTTGATAGAAATGCGAGAGGAGATGGGCGAGCCCGACGAGACCGATGATCAATCCGTCTTTCTGACCCGCCGACGCTGCTTCGGTCATCCGGTATCCTTCATGCGCGGTCTCCCCGATCGAATGCGGGACGATCCGGCCCGCACAGGCACAAGGATCTCGACCTCGCCGCGACTATCCATCATTCCCGCAAATTGTAAATGGCCGTCGCGGGGCAGGGGTCGGCACGTCGAAAAAAATGCGTCCCTTGTGCGCACCGTCACAGATACCCATTAACCATGTCTGTTAACCATGCGGCCATCAGCTTGGGAGGTGGCATTGATGATGGCCTTCGCGCCGAACCGCAAGCATCGGCACCGCGGCCACCCAGCCAAAGAAAGGTTGACGTCATGTCACCATACGGAAACGAAATAAATTTATCCGCTGAACGCCGCATTGAACGGCACACTGCGCTCATCGCGTCGGGATCGGATCATCTGTACCGTGTCCCCGGAGCGGTCGTGACGAAGCGGAGGCTGTGGCAGAGGCCGATGGCCGCGGCTTGGAAAGTCCTTTGGATCGCATGCATCGTTGCGGTCGCTGGAATTGCAACAAGCGATGTCGCGATCAGCCGGTCCGAGACGATTGATGCCGCCCTGGCGTCGGCGGCCGCACCGGCCGTCTCTGCGCGGCAGGTACCGCAAGACCATCCGAAATGCCGGGCGGCGGAACGTAACATTGCCGCCTATAGCCGCGCCGTAGGCCAGCTCGACCCGTGGCGTGCCTCGCACCGACGGCTTGCAGCCATTTATCACGAAGCGTGGCAAGCGAAACACGATTGGTATCAGCGCAACTGCCGCTGATCAGATCGTTCTAAATTCCGGTCGACCCGCGCGGGCAACGGCCTACAGCCATTTGCCATCGTCGCGGGTGAGACGTCCAAGGGCTTGCGGTGTCATTCGGCGGCCTCCGGTTCATTCGCAGCCAGTTTCAGCGCCTAATGCAGCAACGCTGTCGAGCGGCACACTTTATCCCAAGCCGGTTCCCAAAAAATTAATGCCAACAGCATTTTGTGGCTAAAAAGCGGAAGTTTGCATGGCTTCGGAATGAGTCCGATCTACCCCTGCCGATTCAACCGATCGCCGCAACACACTCGTCGAACTTCTCAGCGGGTGAAAAGTAGTTCAAGGTCTTTCTCGGTCTCTCGTTGAGTTCCCGTGCGACGGCGTTGAGTTTATCCT
>JBFFGE010000276.1:0-3577 GCA_041557595.1 Alphaproteobacteria bacterium | reverse complement strand
TGGCCTGCGCCGAGGCGGATGGCAGCCTGGATGCGGATACGATCGCAAAGGTGCGGGAATTCCTCGAAGCGCCCGACGCCTGGGCCGAGGCGCACGCGCCGAAGGCGTCCTGACGTAAACGGCACAGCGATAAACCAATTATTGTCATTCCGGACGGCGCAGCGCGCCGAGCCGGCATCCATAGAACTTAGAGATTTCTGGATTCCCGCGTTCGCAGGAATGACGTCGGTCTGGAAGCGATTCCGTATTGCAAAAACCTGCGTTAACGCGGCGGCGTTCCGAGCGGCGCGCCGATACCCGACGGCGGCGGCATTTGACGACGCTGCTGCCGCGCCGCCTCGAGGCTTTCGGCCGCATCCGTAAAGTCCGGTTTCAGGACGAGCGCCCGTTCATAGGCGGCAACCGCTTCGTCGGCGCGGCCGGCCGCGCAGAGCACTTCGCCGAGACCGAAATGACCCTCCGCAAAGTCGGGCTGCAATTCGATGACGTGCTCGAACGCGCGGATCGCATCGTCGTTCCGTTCCAGCATTGCCGAGATGACGCCGAAATTATAGGTCGGCTCGACGAGATTGGGATCGAGTTCGAGGCTCCCCCGATAGGCATCGCGCGCTTCTTCGAACAATTCCATCGCGCTCAGGATATTACCGATCGCCACAAAATTGCCCGCATCGCCCGGCGCCAGGTCCACCGCCCGGCGGAGATGGTCCAGCGCCGTCTGAAAATCGCCGGTCTCCGCCGCAATCGCTCCCAGAACGTATGACGCATCCGCATTGTTCCCGCCATTCTTCGACATCTGCCGCGCGATCTTTTCCGCCTGTTTCAGATTGCCCTGAAGCAAATGCCAGCGGGCAATCGCCATGATCTCGCGCGGCTCCAGCTTGGCGCACGCGCCGATGGGATCGGCCATGATCTTGGGCGTAAGCCGGCGATAGGATTTCCGGAACATGGTGCCGTTGAAGAAATTGCTCGCCACGGAATCGGTCGTGTGGAACAGCAGCCAGGTTTGCCGTTTGCGGGGGAAAGACGCCTCAGCGCCCAGCGCTTCATCAACGGCGTAGTCGAATTGGCAAATCGTATCGCGCCGGATATCCACGCTTGGGCTGATATAAAAATCGTAGCGCAGAAGATCGCGGCTGACCGCGGCGACTTCGTCGGGACGGCTGGACCCGAGGCTTCGAATGAACGCATCCAGATGCCGGCTTCCTTCCTCGCGCCACCCTTCGAATGGCATGGGTTGCGCCTGCCGCCAGGTCAGGTACTCATCCAGCAACACGGCATAGGTCCGGTCGACCTGGTGGGCCAGCCAGCGGAAACTGTGGCGCGCCTCCGAGTTATCGTAGAAACATTCCAGAAGCTCGGTGAGTTGTCCCGCACGATCGATTTCCACCGCGCTCATAGTGCGCGTGCTGATAATTTCCCGGCTCCCGGCATCGACGAAATTCAAACCGAGCAGTTCGGCGTTTTGATACATCGGCGTTCCCGGCAGCAATTGCAGCCGGTAGGGCTCGATCTTGGACGCGTCCAGGCAAATGCTGAAATCGAGCGATTCCAGATACTCCGCGTAACTCCCTTCGGGCAGCCCGTAGATCAGCTGACACACGACGTCGATCCCGATCGACTGAAGATAGGCTACATTCTCCGTGATCTTGCGCATGCTCTGCTTGCGATCGACCGCACGCAGCACCGTGTCATTGGAACTCTGCAAGCCGATTTCGACGATGCCGATTCCCGCCGCCTTCAACATATCCATGAATTCGCGGTCGAGCAGGTCGACGCGCAGCTCGACAGTGACCGAAAGATCCTCGAACTGTTTGTGTTCCGCGATGATTTGCAGAATTCGTTTTGCGCGCTTCGGCGGAATGTTGAAGGTCGGATCCATCAGGAATATCGACCGGACGCCGCTTCGCAGAATGTCGCGCAAATCCTGCTCGACCCGGTCGAGCGAAAAACTGTGCAGCAGGTTGCCATAATCCTTGGGATAGAAGCAGAAGCTGCATTTGAACGGACAGCCGCGATAGGTTTCGAACAGGATCGTCCGTTTCTCGGTCGCCAGATCGATGCAGCCGTTGAGATAGGGCGACGGGATGACGTCGAGATCGTCGATGAACGGCCGGCGGTCGGTCATGACCAATTCGCCCGCGCGCTGAAAGGCGAGCCCCGGCACGCTGTCGAGGCGCTCATCGACGAAACACCGTCCCGCACCGATCCACAATTGCAGAAGTTCGCGAAACGTTTCCTCCCCCTCGCCCCGCACGACGACATCGACAAAGTCATTTTCGTTTATGGTTTTTTCCGGCACGGACGAGACGTCCGGGCCACCCAAAACGATCGTCACGTCGGGCATCTCGGCCTTGACGCGCCGGCAGATTTCCATCGTCTGCGAATTGTTCCAGATATAGCAGGAAAAGCCGACGACATCGGGCGCGCGCGAAACGATTTCGCCGACCGTTCGCTCGATGTCCGTCGCCTCCGTCGGCGTGAAGACATCGATCGTGCAGTGCCCGGCGATCACCGGATCGCTTTCCGCGTAGCTCTTCAAATAAACCAGCGACAAGGGGATATAGTCGCTCGTCGTGTCGATGAGATCGATTTTCATGGGCTCACTATCGAGTGTGCGAAAAGGGGCCGCAAAGGGTTTTTCATCGGCGCGCGCGTATTGACCACGCGCGACGAAAGTTAGGTCGCCCGGGGTCATTTGACAACATGCGGACGCTATACCCGCCGATCCGCAACACCTCTCGCCGACCGGCCCCGACCGGACCGCCACGAACAGGCGCACAAATTGGAATTGGCCGTTCCCCTTCTTTCCATGATCGGGCACAGTGCCGCCGTCCAACGGCAGAATGACGGTATCTTAGAAATGACGACCAGCCCCAAGGTCTTGATCGAAAAAAACAGCCCGGTCACCACGGTGGTGATCAACCGCCCGGAGGCGCGGAATGCGGTCGACAATGAAACCGCCGATGCCCTCGCCGACGCCTTTCGCGCGTTCGAAGCGGATTCGAGCGCTCATGCCGCGGTGCTGACCGGCGCCGGCGGCGCCTTCTGTGCGGGTGCGGATTTAAAGGCGGTGGCCTCCGGCGAACGCCAGATACGCTACCGGCAGGACGAGGACGGCCCGATGGGGCCGAGCCGGCTGGCGCTCAGCAAGCCGGTGATCGCGGCGATTGCAGGCCATGCCGTGGCGGGCGGGCTGGAACTGGCGCTGTGGTGCGATCTGCGCGTGATGGAAGAGGACGCGGTGCTCGGGGTCTTCTGCCGCCGTTTCGGCATGCCGCTGATCGATGGCGGCACGGTTCGCCTGCCGCGGCTGATCGGCACCAGCCGGGCGCTCGACCTGATCCTGACCGGGCGCCCCGTCGGCGCGGCGGAAGCGCTGGAATTCGGCCTCGCCAATCGGATCGTGGCCAACGGCGCCGCACGCGCCGCCGCGGAATCGCTCGCCGCCGATATCGCCGCATTTCCGCAACTTTGTCTGCGAAAGGATCGAGAATCGGTCTATCGTCAGGCCGATATGCCGTTCGACGACGCCATGCGGGTGGAATTCCGCGAAGGCCTCGCCGTCGTGGAGCGGGAG
>JBFFGE010000275.1:0-3691 GCA_041557595.1 Alphaproteobacteria bacterium | reverse complement strand
GGCAAGGTATTCAGCGCCGGCGCCGATCTCGGCTACATGAAGCGCCTTTCCGCGAAGAGTGAAGACGAAAGCTTCGAAGACGCGCGCACGCTGGCGCGGCTGTTCTATGCGCTCGCGGATTTCCCCGGAGCGGGCAAAGTTCGTCATCATATTGGCGGTGATCCGAAACGTCGGCTCGTACAGCGCGAGGTCGATCATCTGGCCCTCTCCGCCGCCATGCAAATCGCGGTCCTGCGCATCCCGTTGATAGAGTGCGAACATCGCCGCCAGCGCGGCGAAGGTGCCGGTGTTGTAGTCGGCGGTCGGAAAGGCCGGGCGCACCGGATAGCGATCGGGAAACCCGGTCGGGTACAGATAGCCGGAGAATCCCAACGCGATCCGGTCGTAGCCCGCGCGTTTCGAATAGGGCCCCGTCTGGCCGTATCCGGAGACCCGCACCATGATCATGCGCGGGTTGACCGCATGCAGCGCCTCCCAGCCGAGACCCCAGCGCTCCAGCGTCCCCGGCGTGAAATTCTCGAACACCACATCCGCATGGCCGACCAGCTCGCGCAGGATCGCCTGCCCCGCCTCGGTCCGGAGGTTCAGGGTCACCGACTTCTTGTTGCGGCCCTCGACCAGCCAGTTGGTCGACCGCCCGGCCTTGCCGTCCTGCGGCGTGCCGCGCAGCGCATCGCCGCTGCCCGGCTGCTCGACCTTGATGACCTCGGCGCCGAAATCGCCCAGCATGGTCGCGCCGAACGGGCCGGCGATGAGCGTGCCGATATCGAGCACGCGCACGCCGGCCAACGGCAATGGGGTGCTCACGACCGTGCCCCGCGCGGACGCGCCGGGCGATTCCGCCGCCTTGCGGAGGGGGCTGGCGTCATTCGGCGGCGTCCACCTGCAGGCCATCCGCGGCGCGGCGGGCCTTGGCGACTTCCTTCACCTTGTCGAAGTCGCGCCGGCGTTGAGCGATTTCCGCCTCGGACAATTGCGCGATATTGCTGAAATCCAGCTTCCAGTCCGGATTGTCGCTCCAGCGCAGCGGCGATTGCACCGTGGTGCGCGGACCCGGCGCGGTTTCCAGGACCTTGAGCGCCAATTCGATGGTGAACGCCTGCGAGTCGACGTCGTTCGGCCGGCCGGCCGCGTTGCCGAGGGGAAAATCGCTGAACAAAAACCGCGGAACGCCCGCCTGCTCGACGATATCCTTGGCGCACCCCATGACAATGGTCGGGATGCCGTTCGCTTCGAGGTGCCGTGCGACCAGACTCACGGTCTGGTGACACACCGGTCAATTGGCGACAATGACCGCGGCGTCGCTCCCGTCCTCGCGGATCCGGGCCAGCAGGTCCACACAATCCTGTTCGATCGTGGTTTTCTGACTGCGGTTCGTCGGCGCGCCATGGAACCGCGGCGCGATCTCGCCGATCCGGCCTTCCGCGGCCAGCCGCTTCAACTGATTGAGCGGAAACCAGGTGTTCACATCCTCGGCCGTGGTGTGCTTGCGGTCGATGCCGATATGGGACACGCGGACATCCGGCGCGCCCTCGATGCTGTCGGAATAGACCCGGTAGAACTTCGCCGACGCATTGTAGGGCGCGCCCGGGCCCTGGTCGCCCTTGTCGGGCTGGTAGGGCGCGGCGGTGGTAACGAGCGAAATCCGGCTTTCCGCAAGCGGCTTCGCCAGGGGCGTGAAGGGAACCTCCGCATACTGCGCCCAGCGGTACGGTTTGCCGTAGCCGAGGGTCTGATAATAGGTGGAGATTCGGTCGATATAGCGAATCGGCACATCATGCGCGACGGCAAAATCCAACCCGTCCATTTTTTCGGTCATGCCATGGTTCCTCAAGTGAAGAACCGAGTCGTACCATAAAATGCAGGCGATTCCCACGCCGTGGCGCGGCCCCCGAGACGGCCGGATCAAAAATCGACGAAGCGGGGCGTTGGCGCCTGCCCGGCGGCGGCGAGCGTCCCGATGCCGATCTGGCTGCGGATGTAACGAACCGCCGCATCCCGCGTCTCCTTATCCCGGTCGTCCGATTGCCGGGCGGCTTGGGCGGAATGGCCGCCTGCGGAATACCGGTCTTCGTACCATGCCTTTTGGGTCAATGCGGCCATCGTTCGTCCCTCGCGGTGTCGTCCTTACCTATAGAGGTAAACGGACCGACCGCCCGGCCGGGGTTAAATCGAGGCGCCGGCCGGGGCAATTTTGCCGCGGCTTTCCCCTATGGCCCGGTTTTGCGATACGCTGATCCCCTGCCAAGGCTACTGGGAATGCAACCATGGACGATACCGCCATCGCCGCCGCCGCGGCGTTGCTCACCGAGCATCGGCTTGACCGCCGGCCGCTGGCCGAGCTGCCCGCCGATTGCCGGCCGCGCACCGAAGACGAAACCTACGCCATCCAGGACGCCATGAACCGGATGCTCGAAGCGCGCGATCGCGGCGCGACGGTCGGCTACAAGATCGGCTGCACCACGCCGGTCATGCAGCAATACATGGGCATCGACCACCCGGGCGCCGGCGCGATCCTGGCGCCGACCATGTACCGCAGCCCGGCCGACCTTGTCTTCGCCGACTATGTGGCGATCGGCGTCGAAGGCGAGATCGCGATCCGTCTCGCCGCCGACCTGCCGCCTGCCGGCGCGCCCTACGACCGGGACGCCCTCTTTGCGGCGATCGAGTGTTGCTGCACCGCCATCGAGCTGGTCGACGCGCGCTATGTGGACTACCGCAGCCTGGATACCTGGACCATGGTGGCGGATAATTTCTTCAACACCGGCTGCATCCTCGGCACGCCGGTCGACGACTGGCGCGGCATCGACATGACCGCAGTGAACGGCCGCATGACGGTCAACGGCCGGGTCGTCGGCGAAGGCCAGGGAGCCAACGTCATGGGCCACCCCTTCGACGCCGCGGTCTGGCTCGCCAATACGATGGCGCGGCGGGGGCTCGGCCTCAAAGCCGGCGAATGGGTGATGACCGGCAGTATTGTCGAAACCCAATGGCTGCAGCAGGGCGACAAGGTTGCCTTCGAAATCGATGCACTGGGCACCGCCGCCGCCCGCTTTGCCTGAGCGACCTACCCCGAACGGTGCCTTATAGTACCGACGCACTAGTCCAAAAACGCCTCTTCCTGAGTATCTTATCCTCAAATTTGAGGTATAAGCGAAAGTGATTGTCCCATTTTGAATTGCGAAAAACGCATGCGGGGTAATCGAACGAACGAAACGCGGTATTCAGGGAGCCGGATGGTGCAAAGGGTTTTGGCAATTGCGATCGTCTTGGGAACCGCGCTGGCCTTGAGCGGTGTCTTTGCGAGCGCGACCCACAAAAACGATCGCCCCAACATTTCCGGTATCGACGCCCCGGACATCGCCCTCCTCGAGAGCCGACCCGCGACCGCTGAGCCGGCCACGGAAATGGCCGCTGAAGTGGCAATCGAACTCGCCGAGGCGAGCGGCAAATTCGGCATCAAGCCCGGCGTAATCGAGGCAGCGGCGACCGCCGAGCCCCGCCCCAAGATGCCGGCGAAAATCCACTTCAAGCCCACGAATGTCACGCTCGGCGCAACCGGCCGGAAAGCCGACAAACCGGAACCGGCGGCCGGCACGGACGATGCGGACCGCAAGGCGGCCCGGCCGTCGCCGACCCGCGTCGCGTCGGCGACGGCCGCATCCGCCAGCACCGGCGCGGTCGCGGCAAG
>JBFFGE010000274.1:0-3879 GCA_041557595.1 Alphaproteobacteria bacterium | reverse complement strand
CCGCGATAAATCCGATACGGAAGTCCTGTTCCAGATGATCCGGCGCCACGGTGTCGAACAGACGCTCCGCTCGCTCGACGGTATGTTTGCCTTCGCGTATCGCGACGGCGCCACCGGAAAGGTCACCCTGGCGCGGGATAAGTTCGGCGAAAAACCGCTGTTCTATGCGCATATCCGGGGACAGCTCATCTTCGCCTCCGAAATCAAGGCGCTGCGCCGCCACCCGGCATGCAGCACGCGCGGTTTCGACTTCGACGCGATCGGTCAGTATCTTACCTTCGATTGCGTCCCCGCACCCCGCACCGGGTTTCAGGCCATTCGAAAACTCCTGCCCGGTCACTTGTTGCAATTCGACGGGCAGGAAACAGACCCGCAGCCCTATTGGCGGATGCCGTTTCAGACCGGCGAGCACCACGCCGCGGTCAGGCGGCGCGGCGAAGACGCCGCCATCGACGACCTCGACGCCCGGCTGCGCCGGTCGATCGAAAGCCGCCTCGTGGCGGATGTGCCGGTCGGCATTTTTCTTTCCGGCGGGATCGATTCGGCCCTGATCGCCGCGCTCGCCCGCGACTACGCGCCCGGGATTGCGGCCTACACCATCAAGCTGCCGGGCGATGGCTACGACGAAACGCCCTACGCCGCCCGGGTCGCCGAACAGTTCGGCATGACCCATCACGTCCGCGAGGTCTCCGGGAACGACGTGCTGGAAGCGCTGGACAGGATCGAAGCGCTGCAGGACGAGCCGTTCAGCGATCCGTCGATCGTGCCGACCTATCTGTTGTGCGAGACCGCACGCCAGGGGGTGAAGGTCGCGCTCGGCGGCGACGGCGGTGACGAACTGTTCGCCGGCTACATCAATTTTCAGGCCAACAGGCACGCGCGCCTGATGTCGCATATTCCCGGCGGGCTGGCGTCGGCCCTGCGGCGCATGACGGGTATCCTTCCGTCCTCCGACCGGTATATGGGGCTGTCCTTCAAGCTTGCCCAGTTGAGCCAGGGATTCGGGCGGCCGGAACGGCACCAGCCCTTCCTGTGGATGGCGCCCTTCGATCGAACCGCCCGCGCCCGGCTCCTGACCGGCGCCTTGGAGGCCCGTGAGCAGTTCGAGCCGATCGACCGGTGGATCGCCCGACAAGACCCGATGGATCCGCTGGACGAACTGCAATTCCTGTTTTCCAGGTTATATTTACCGGACGGTATTCTCACAAAGGTCGATCGGGCGTCGATGTATAACAGCCTGGAAGTACGGGCGCCGTTCCTTGCGCCCGCGGTTGCCGAATGCGCCCTGGGCCTGCCGCCGGAATGGCGGCTGAACGGATCGAAGACGAAGTACCTCTTGCGCAAGCTGGCGCTGAGATACCTGCCATCGGATATCGTCTCGCGGCGCAAGCACGGATTCGGCCTGCCGGTCGCGTCCATGCTGCGCGGCGCGCTGCGCGCGCGCGTCCATGACGTCCTGCTCGACGCCACCAATCCGCTGGCCGGTTGTTTCGTGCGGCGCGAAGTCGAGGCTCTTTTGGCGCAACACATGGCCGGCAGCGCGGATCATCGCAAACGGCTGTGGTCGCTCTACTGCCTGTATCGCTTCGCCGCGGGGGCCCGGGAAAATCAAACGGCGCTCGCCGCCTAAGGCCGGCGGCTTCAATCGCCCGCCGGCGTCTCCGTCCGATCCCACCGGGCGAGGAAGACATTGTGCATTGCCCGTCCGGGGAGATGGTTCCAAGCCCGCTCGGCGACCATCAGCGGCGGAGAAATGATCGGCTTCACGGCAAGCGGAATGCGCAAGATCATGCTGTTGAGGATGGCGAAATAGCCGGGTCCGCCGAAATACGTCAAATCGCGACAGGAGAATTGATCGCCCCCCATGCGGACCAGATCGTCATGGTTCAGCGCATGCTCGGTCGCGGCATCGAAGGAGGAATCGACCCGGTACCAGGCCTTGCGCACCGCTTCCAGGAAAAACTGGGAATTCGGCTCCTGCATGACGAACAGGCCGCCGGGTTTCACCAGCTTGGCCGCATTGGCCAGTGTCTGCGGCAGGTCGGCCACGCAATGATGCAGCCCGCCGATAATAAACGCCATGTCGACCTGCTCGGTGATCTCCGCCGGCTTGGTCAGGTCCAGTTCATGGCATGGGAAGCCGGTGCTGCGCCGGTATTCGTTGCAGGCCGATGGCGAGATATCGAATCCGACCAGATCGATCTCGGGATAGCGTGCCATCAAGGCGAGGGAATTGTGGCCGCTGCCGCTGGCCAGCTCGGCCACGCGTTTGCCGTTCAGATCCAGATCCCGGCACAGCAGCCGGAAGATGAACTCCTCCCGGTAGAGCATGCTCGTAGTGTCATAATAATGCCGTTCGTAGACGTCGTGGATTTGCTCGTAATGATCCCGCTGTCTGGCGCTCGCTTCCAATGTCATAGTCTCCCAAGACGCACAATCTGGATCAATGATGAATTCGTAAACCCGCTTACGGGTGGCCGACAACATCGGCAACAAGCGAATCATATGTTTGTTGGATTAATACCTGCCGCAAAATCGTTCAGTGATCTGCAAATTCGCACGAAAGTGTTATACCACCGACTAATCCATATGAGCCATTTGATCCACCTTTGACGGCGTGAAGGTTCGGCCGTAATTAATTAACATCGTGTGCGATGGAGCTTCATAAGAGCTTAGTTGAATTTTCAAATCGTACATTCCTCCCATTGGAGGTGCCGTAGGTCATTGCCGCATCGGCAGATGCCCAGAACCGGTTGGAAAATTGAAATGAGCGTAATTGGTGAAGTGTCAAAAAAAAGCTCGATCAAGGAGGGGCACGGGATGAGCAGATTAGTTGCTGTTTTTATATTTGGAGCTTTTCTTGTTTTTGGGGCGCCGGCTCAGGCCCTTGTCGTACCGCTAAACATCGATAATAACGGAGTTGTCATAACGGATCCGGCTCAAATTGTCGAAGTCGATTTCCAAAATACCAGTGGCAACGATTGGATGGTAAGCGTTGGGGGTGGGTTAAATTTTGAGGAGCTCTTTTTCAATTTTAGCACCGATGTTGGAGCAATCACTATTACGACGCCGCCACTCGGTGTGGGTTGGAGCCTAGTGGTGGCGGGCGGCGGCGGCGGCACCGCCGGCAACTTCGGGCAATTCAGTGAAAAAATTGATGGTCCGGGGCCGGGTGGTGATCCCGCGCTGGTTTTTAGTTTTACTGCTGCCGGAGTGCTCGATCCCAACGCCAAAGGCAACACATTTGCCGCCAAAATATCGAGTGAAGCGGGCGGTAATGCTGGCGGCTTTGTTTCCAATGGCGGGATCTCGCCGGTGCCATTACCGGCGGCTCTGTGGTTGTTCCTGACCGCATTGGCTGGTCTTGGCGTGTTTTCCAGGCGTCGCGCGGTGACCCGGGCCTGAGTTCATCCGATGGCGGGCCCTCCCTGTGCGAGAGGTAAGCGAGTAGCGCGCGTGGTTCGCGGCGGTGTTCCTTTCAGCGTAATTCGGAACGGCTACGATTTTCGCTTCAAGCCGCAGAATTTATTGGTCCGCAGGACACCCACGTAACATTGCGCCCAATGTAAAAAACGGTGGCCCGTCAGCCCGAATTCTACCGCTTCCCGTGAGCCCACATTACCATCGAAGAAACAAGCGCTGACGGCGCCGCGGTAGCGGATCTTTCCGCCGGATCGCCCGAGCGATTCGGGTATTCCTGGGATGCCTTCAACGATCTGTCGACGCATCAGGAAGAGCAGTTCCGGCGTTGGACGACCCATCTCGATCCGAGTAGCGATTGGCGCGGCAAGAGCTTTCTCGATGTCGGGTGCGGCGCGGGCCGCAACAGCTACTGGCCGATGACGTATGGCGCCGCCGGCGGGCTGGCGGTCGACGTTG
>JBFFGE010000273.1:0-3938 GCA_041557595.1 Alphaproteobacteria bacterium | reverse complement strand
GCGCCGGATCGCCGTCGGGAAAATCCTCGAGGCGTTTCAGGTAGGGCAGCATTTCCGCATAGCTCCAGCCGTCGCAGCCCTGTGCGCTCCAGGCGTCGAATTCGGCCGGGTCGCCGCGCACATATACATTGCCGTTGATCGAGCTGCTGCCGCCGAGCACGCGGCCCCGCGACCAGAGCTGCGCGCGATTGTGCAGATGCGTCTGCGGCTCGGTCATGAAGGGCCAGGTGATCTTCTTGTCCTTGAGGAGGTGCGCCACCATCAAAGGAATATGGATCTTGTAATTCGAATCCCGGCCTCCGGCCTCGATCAACAGGACGCGGTAGGCGCCGCTTTCGCTGAGCCGGTTGGCGACGACGCAGCCCGCCGATCCCGCGCCGACGACGACGTAATCGAACGCCTGCGTCATGTCATTCGCCTGTTCCGATTGTCCCATGCTGCCGTGGTCCCTGATCGCGGCGTGTTGCGCTTCCGCCATGAATTGTCCCACGGATGGCCGGGCAGGAAAATACCTCCCGACACCACACCGTCTTGCCCGGCGCAAAAAAAGAGGGCGCCGCAATGGGCGCCCTCGGTTCGACAATTGCCGATGCATTCAGTCTGAATGCGCGCGGCACATCGAATTGCCGACTTATTGCTGTGCGGTCTTCAGGACGAGATCCAGCAATTCCTGCGCGGGAATTTCGCCCTCGTTTTCTTTGACCCAGGCTTTCCAGAGCGGTTCGCCGCCGATCCGGCGGAATTCGGCCATTTCCTTTTCGGGGATCTTGATGGCTTTCATCTTGGATTTGGCCCACCGGTCCAGGTTCGCCTTGTCCTTTGCCGCATAATTCGCCTTCAGCGCGTCATAGGCGCCCGGCACCGACTCCGAGAGAATTTTCCGATAGCTCTCTGGAAGTTTTTCGTATGCGGTCTTGTTGAAGACGGTCGGACAGGTTACCGAGCCGAGCGACATGTTCGTCGTGTACCAATCGGCGACTTCATCCAGCTTGTAGGCGGAGAAGCTGTAGGTGAACGGGAAACCGATCGCATCGACTGTGCCGCGCTGCAGGGCGGTATAGGTCTCCGGCGCTGGCATCGTGGTCGGCACGGCGCCGATGGCTTTGGCCGAGCGGCCCATGCCGCCGAGCGCCCGCAACCGCAATCCCTTGAAATCCGCGACCGACTGCGGTGCCTTGCCGCGGCCCATGTATTCGTATTGCGGCAGGATATTGGACATGTAAATCACCGCGTTCCACTTCGCCAACGCCTTCTTCGACGCGGGATGGGCATAGACGGCGTCATGCACGCGGCGCATCACATCGAAGTTCGACAACGGCAGGAACGGGAGGTCCAATACGTTCAACGGCCGGTTCTTGCCCGGATGATAGGCCGCACAAAACGACGTTGCATCGATCGCGCCGACGGAAATGCTGTCGAGATTTTCCTTACTCTTCGACAGTTGCTCGCCGTAGTAGAGGCGGATATTGAAATTGCCGCAGGTCTGATCCGATACCCGTTTGGTGACGTACTCCATGCCTTCCGTAAAGGCGCGGCGCTTGCCCCAGAACGAGAACCGCCAGGTTACTTTCGGTCCGTCGCAGGCTTTGGTCGCCGCTTCGGCCGCGCTCGGAATTGTCGTTCCGGCAAAAGCCAGTCCCGCAAGCGCCAAGGACGATGCGGCAACAGCAATAAGCTTCACTGTATTCAATCTCCCTGATGAGAATATTCGGATTGTGGAAACGGCGCAGTCCGGCCGCTCATGCGCACAGTGCAATCAAGGCGCGCGGCTCATTGCTCTCATGGAAATCCAGTTCGATTTCCGCCGTGCGACAGTCTCCTCGCGAACGGATGATGGCCGAACCGCCATGGACAAACAAGCGTTGTTTTGGCACGGGCGGTATCGGCCGGAACCCGACTAAACATCCGTGCGCGCGCTGTGATAGATTCGAGGTTCAAATGCCGGACCACTTAGGGGAGAGGCCATGAAAATCGCCAGCTACGAAACGACCGCGCTGAAGGTGCCGGAGGACGAGCCGCTGGCGAACATGCGGGACGGGGGCCGCGACGTCTTTCGGGACGTGATTATCCTGCGGCTCCGAACGGATAACGGGCTCGAAGGCATCGGCGTGACGTTCTATGGCGGTAAGATGACCGGCAGCCTGCGGACCGCGGTCGAGGAACTTTGTGAATTGACCGTTGGCGCCGATCCGATGCGGGTCGAAGCGGTGATCGAAACGTTGCGGGCCGTCGGCGAATCGGCGGGGCCGGGCGGTGTTTTCACCCTGGCGCTCGCGGCAATCGACGTGGCCCTGTGGGACATCAAGGGCAAGGCGCTGGAGCAGCCGCTCTGGAAATTGCTCGGTGGACACCGGGATCGCGTGCCCACCTATGCGTCCGGCGCGTTGCGCCGCGGCCTGACCGATGACCAGGCACAGCGCGCCGCCCAAATCCTGGTGCAGAAGGGCTTCCGCGAAATGAAGACCCAGATGGCGCTGCCGGGCGATCCGACGCCCGGCGATGAAATGCGGCGCGTCCGCGTGGTGCGCGAAGCGATCGGCCCGGACATCAAGCTGATGTGCGACATCAACCAGCGCTGGCGGCCGGAACAGGCGATCGATATCGGCAGCCGGGTCGAGGATGTCGGCCTGTTCTGGCTGGAAGACGTGACCCGGGCCGACGACTATCAGGGGCTGGCCCGCGTTACCGCCGCCCTGAACACGCCGATTGCCGGCGGCGAATATCTCTACGGTATCGCCCCGTTCCGGCAGATGATCGAAGCGCGGTCGGTCGATATCGTCATGGTCGATGTCGTACGCGCCGGCGGCGTGACCCCGTGGATGAAGATTGCCGGCATGGCGGAGGCGTTCAATCTGCCGATCGTCAGCCATGTGATGCCGGAAATCCTGGTCCATCTCGTCGCCGCCTGTCCGAACGGGCTGACCGTCGAATACATGCCGTGGACGCTCGCGCTCTATGAGGAGACGCCGGAAGTCGAGAACGGCGAGCTCATCCTGCCCGACAGGCCGGGACTGGGCCTCAAATTCGACGAAAAGGCGATCGCCGCGTTCAAGGCGTGAGGTCGGGCGCGGCGCACGGTTCAACAGCGGAGCACCTAAATCATGAGCATCGTCGGTATCGAGGAAATATTCCTGAAGGTCCGGGATATGGAGAAGGCGCTCGATTTTTATCACGGCATTCTCGGCATCCCCATCGACAAGCAGGACGGCGAGCGGACCTATCTGCAGACGGAGCGCGGCCATATCGTGCTGCAAATCGAAATCCACACGGGCCGGCACCAGGGCGGTGGTCCGTTGCACTTCGCCATGACCGTCACCGAAGAGGGCTTCGATCGGATACTCGAGAAATTCGCCGGCGGCCGTTATTTCACCCGTGGACCCTATGGCGAGCGTGGCGCGGGGCGCGCGCTGTTCATGATCGATCCGGACGGCAACGAGGCCGAGGTGAACACCCGCTATATTTATGGTGTCCCGAAACGCAAATAGCGCCGCGCCGGCGATTTCAGCCAATTCGCGCCGGCGCTTCGGCGAGAAGGCACAGGCCGTGTAAAGGGCCCCCACGACTGCCCCGACCCTCGTATGGACGACTTCGAAGGTTAGGGATGTCTCCTACAAAGGCGACGCGCTGGGGATCCGATGTATACATTTTGGCCAAATCATACGGCTGCGATCTCTCGACGCCGCATTCTGAATTTGCGGTTCGGAACGCACGAACGAATAATATGGCTGGCGGCCAAGTTTGAAGGGAGCAGCGCTTCGGGATAAGGTCACTGGCGTGTATCGTTTTGGACGACCCTGATGGATCTAGGCGGTGATGCCGCCTAGATCGACCTGCCTTTAATTGATTCCAATTAGTCCCCTGTTAAGAAGCGGTTCTGAGCGCTGATTGCGGGGTTATCGCGGCGCATATGGCGGCGATGATTATGCGCAAGAGTTTGC
>JBFFGE010000272.1:0-3951 GCA_041557595.1 Alphaproteobacteria bacterium | reverse complement strand
TTCTTCGCCGCGCACGGGTTCTTCGCCGCACACGGATTGCAGCCGCGCTTTTTGGCGGCGCAAGGGTTGCAGCCGCGCTTCTTGGCCGCACACGGATTGCAAGACGCCAGCTGGATCGGCGTATCCGCCGATGTCGCCGCGGCCGGCAAGGTTGCCGCGCTGCCGAGCGCCACTGCGGCGCCGACCGCGATTGCGGTCTGTCTAATCAACTTTGTTTTATTCGATACCATTGCTGTCTTCTCCTGTTCGAGTGTTGCGGGTGGCCCTCATGGCGCCCGGCGCACAAGACGCGTCCGGGCAAACCCAGGGCCCGCCGATCAGAAGCATGGCAAAGAGATGTAAGCGGCGAATAAAGATGGTTTAAAGAAATTGTAAAGACGGCTCAGACCGGCACGCTGAACCAGAAGTGGATTTCGTTGCCGATCAGTTCCGCACCGACCCGGCCGCCATGCGCGTCCACCAGCTCCTTGACGATAGAAAGGCCGATTCCTGCGCCTCCGCTCTCGCGCGAGCGAGATTTTTCTACCCGGTAGAACCGTTCGAAGATCGAGGACATGTCCGCCCCGGTGACGCCGGTGCAGGTATTCGCAAAGGTAACTTTTGCGTTATCCGCGTCGCGTCGCACGGTCACCCGAAGCGTTCCGCCCGACGGCGTGTACTGTCCCGCATTCTGCACCAGGTTGCGCAGCACCTGCAGCAGCTTGTCCCGATCCGCCAGGACCGCCATCCCGCCCCCGGAAAAGTCGGTCTGCACGTCGATATCGCGCGACTGGAACTGAAACCGGTGCAATTCGAGCACCTGATGGACCAGATCGCTCAGATCGACCGATTCCCGGCTCAAATACGCGCGCGCCGCGTCCGCCTTGGTCAATTGATGCAGGTCTTCGACCAGACGCACCAGCCGCAAGATCTCGTCCTGCAGGATCGTAAACGTCTCCCGCGTCGGCTGCACCACGCCGTCCGCCAGCGCTTCCAAGTATCCGCGCACGCTGGTCAGCGGCGTGCGCAGTTCATGGGCGAAATCGACGACCATGCCGCGGCGCAGCTGCTCCACCGTCTCCAGCCGGTCCGCCATGCGGTTGAACGACTGGCCCAACTTGCCGACCTCGTCGCGGGAGCCGACCGTGACGCGCGCGCTGTAGTCGCCCTCGGCGATCCGCTGCGTCACCTCGGTCATGTCCGAGAGCGGCCGCAGCACCGTGCGCGTCAGAAGAAAACTCAACAGCGCGGCCATCGCCGCGGCAACCAGGCTGGCATGGATCAAATAGCGATGCACCGCATCGACGAACATCTGATGCGTGTCGGCCGGTGAAATCTTGTAGCGCTCCATCAACACGGTGAAGTAATCGGCGGCGAGAAAATCCACCGCCACCCAGACGACCAGAATGACCACGCCGATCACCGGTATGTTGATGGCGAAGAGTTTCCAGATCAGTTTGTTTTTCATCTTCGGCTCCGCATTCAGGCGTCGGACGGGCCGGCGAACCGATATCCGACGCCGTGCACGGTCCGTATGTATTGCGGCTTCGACGGATCCGGCTCGATCTTGGACCGCAGCTTGCCGACATGAACGTCGATCACCCGATCGATTACCGAGACGCCGTCCCGATGCAGCCGGCTGAGCAATTCGTCCCGCGAAAAGACCTTGCCCGGCCGCCCCATCAGGGCATGCAGAAGCTGGAACTCGGAAGGCGTCAGCGCGACCGGTATCCCCGCCATCGTGACCTCGCGGCTTTCGGGATCGAGTTTCAGCCCGCCCTGTTCCAGCGCGCCGCCCGCGGGCCCCGGCGTCGCCTTGACGCGCCGCAAAATTGCCTTCACCCGTTCCACGAGCTCGCGCGGGCTGAACGGCTTGATGACGTAATCGTCGGCGCCGATCGAGAGCCCGACCACCCGATCCATCTCGGCCTCCCGCGCCGTCAGCATCAGGATCGGCACGTCGGAGTCGCGCCGCAATGCGCGGCAAACCTCCCACCCGTCGAGGCCCGGCAACATGACGTCCAGGATCACCATCAGCGGCGGTTGCCGTTTTGCCAGCGATAACGCGGTGTTGCCGTCATGCGCCTGGATCGTCAGGAAACCTTCGCGCGCCAGATAGCGGTCCACCAACGCGGCAATATTGCGGTCATCCTCGACAATGAGGATCGGTCCGGCGTGTCGCGTATCGGTCATGGTCGGACCACCGATGCTGTTTCAGGGCCAAGAATAATACCGACACCCGTCCACAGGGTGCGTCGGACCTATTCCGGCGCGGCGCGTTCCGCATCCACCAGCTGAAAACGCCAGCCATCGGGGTCGCGCAGCTCCACCGTCGTCCGCCCGGTCGCCCCGATATATTTCGGACCGCGCGTGAAGGCCACGCCTTTTTTCTCGAGATCCTTGTGCGCCGCTTCGGCGTTGTCGACCTTCAAGGCAATGTGATTGATGCCGATGACCTCTTCGCCGCCGACTTCATGGATCTCGAAAATCGGCTGATTATCGCCGGGCAGCTTCAATTCCGCCGACGCCCCATGATGCCCCGTGCGCGTGATCAGCTCGAACCCGACCGATTGCAGGAATGCTATATGGGCTTCGACATCCCGTACGATTATTTCAATGTGGTCAATTCCGCGTATCATCTATGCCACTCCTGTTCGATTCGCCGACGAGGACGAGTCGGTTGATAGTTGAATGATGCAAAACTCTAGCACGAAAATCGCAATTGCTTGCGGCACGCGGGGATCCCGACCATGAGAATCGACGACATCACGCTGACCCTGTTCGACTGGGACGGCATTCCGGCTACCCGGTACGGTCAGCACACCGGGCAATTCGCCGGCACCAGCCAGCTCGGCCTGTTGACCATCCGGACGGACGACGGCATCGACGGGCACGCCTTTCTGGGCGCCGCCAGCCGAAGCGCCAATCTCGACGCGCGCGGGCTGATCGATCACCTGAAACCGATGCTGATGGGCCAGGACCCGCTCGACCGGGAGCGGCTGCACAAGGCTATGTGCAAGCGGCTGCGGGCAACCACCTACCGTACGGTCGGCGCGATGGATGTCGCGTTGTGGGACATCGGCGGCAAGGCCGCGGGGTTACCGGTCTACCAGATGCTCGGCGCGGCGCGCCACGCCATGCCCGCCTACGCCAGCTCCCCGACCATGACCGCGGAAGCGGAGTATGTGGAACAGGCGCTGGAGCACCAATCGGCCGGCTGGGCCGCCTACAAAATTCACCCGCCGGCACTCTGGCGGCAGGATATCGCAGTGTGCCGCGCGGTCCGGGAAGCGGTCGGCGGCGACTATACGCTGATGCTCGATTCCACCTGGTCCTATGACTTTCCGCAAGCAATGCGGGTCGGCCGCGCGATCGAAGAGCTGGGATATTACTGGTTCGAGGATCCGCTGGCGGAAGACGATATCTACAACTACGTGAAATTGCGAAAGCTGCTCGACATCCCCATCCTCGCGACCGAATACGCGCCCAGCGGCTTCACCGGCTATGCGCCCTGGATCATGCAACAGGCGACCGACTATCTGCGCGGCGATGTCGCCGTCAAAGGCGGCATTACCGCGTGCCTCAAGGCGGCGCACCTTGCCGAGGCCTTTCACATGAATTTCGAGATCCACCACGGTGGAAATTCGCACAACAATTTCGCCAATCTGCACGTCGCGCTGGCAATCACCAATACCGAGTTCTTCGAGGTCTTGCTGCCCGACGCCTCGCAAAAATACGGGCTGATCGAGGACATCGAGGTCGACTCCAAGGGCATGGTGCCGGCGCCCACGACGCCCGGGATCGGCGCCGCAATCGATTTCGATCTGATCAAACGCAAGACCGTCGAGGTCCTGCACTGACCGCCTATCCGGTCTAGAGCAGCGGGCGCCCAAATGGGCGCACGCTGCTCTATCTTTATAGAATCGATCAACCTGCCTTTAATTGATTCCAATTAAAGGCAGGTTGATCTAG
>JBFFGE010000271.1:0-3953 GCA_041557595.1 Alphaproteobacteria bacterium | reverse complement strand
AAATACCGCGTGAAGTCGACCTGCTGTTGCTCGCTCAGGGTTTGACCGCGGAAAAACACCACGCAGTGCGCCAGAAAGGCCTGCCGAACCGCAACAACAGTCTCGGGCGGCAGCGGCCGGCGCAAATCCAGGCCCCTGATCTCCGCCCCCAACGCGCCGCCGGTGGGGATGATGACCATGTCGTGCGGTCGATTGATTGTGTCAGGCATGGGCGGCCTCCGTCAGGCACAGTCTGCAGAACAACATGCCACGTGAATGGTCCCTATAATCGGAAGCGTTGATCGTCGTCGGCCTGGAGCTGCGCGTTCAGGGCGATCTCCCACGCCAGATACGCGCGCATCGCCTCTTCGACGCCGGTCTCCTGTTCGCGCGCGCGCAACCGGATGTCGTCGGCAGCGCAGAGCAGCCGGTCCTTGCCCGCTTCGAGCGCGAAACCGGCCGCGGCCCAGGCGTCCGTTCCGCCGGACAGCGCGAACACCGGCACGTCGGTTAGCGCGGAGAGGTCGCTTGCGGCGAGTTCGGCAAGGGCGCCGTCCGGCGATGTCAGAACGATTTTCCCGGCGTCTTGCAGTTGCGGCAGGACCTCGGCGAGGCGCGACCGGATCGCCCAGCAGGCTCCCGGAATATGGCCGCCGTAAAAATTTTGGCTCCAGTCCAGATCGGTGACCCGTGCGGCGCCATTCTCCAGGTCCGCGCGCAGCTCTTCGGGCGTCATGCGTCTCACCCCCGGCGCGGGAAGTTCCAGCACCGGCGCCTTGTACGGCCCGGTTTCCAGCGACAGCCCGGTACAGGACTCCATCGCGATGATCGCGACATCCCATCCCATCCGCATGAGCCAGGAGGCGGTCATCGTCGCCCGGACGCCGTTATCGTCTACCAGAAGGACGCGCGCGCCCCAGACGCCGAGATGGCGCTCGGTTTCCTGAACGAGCTGGCCGCCGGCGACGAATTTTGCGCCTTTCAGGTGCCCGGCCTCATATTCCTCCTGCGTCCGAACATCGATCAGATACGCGGTGCGGCCATCCTTGCGGCTCGCCGATAAATCGGCCTCAGCCGGATCGGCGGTTGCGATATCGAAGGCGCGTGCGACACGGGCGGCGGCTTTGCGGGCGGTTTCCAGCCCGGCGGAAGAGACCTCCGGCGCGGTCTTCGTGGCCCCGACGACAACTTCATACCCTGCCAGATGCCAGTCCTGCGTGCCGTTCCGCAGCGAGACGATCTTGTTCGGATACCCCGCATCGATCAGCGCCTGCGCGCCGATGATGCTGCGCGTGCGCCCGCCGCAATTCACCACGACGGTGGTGTCCGGCGACGGCACCATATCGGGGAAGCGCAGGACCAGTTCGGCGCCCGGCACGCTGATCGCCCCGGGGATGCTGTTGCCGTTGAATTCGGCGAAGCTCCGGCTGTCGAACAGGGCGAAATCCGCGTCCGCGTCCATCATCGATTTGAGCTCCTGCGCCGTGATCCAGGGCGTTTGCGCTTCGTGTTCCACGACCTCGGCGAAGCCCTTGCTGGGAACATGCACCCCCTGATAAATCGGATATCCTTTGTCTTCCCAGGCGGAAACGCCGCCCTCCAGGACGGCCACATCGGTGTAGCCGAGCGCCGCCATGCGCGCCGCCGCGCGCTCCGCGAGACCGTCCCCATCGTCGCACCAGACCACCCGCGTGTCCCGGTTCGGCACCAGATACCCGACCTGCAACTCGAGCCGGCTCAACGGAACGTTGCCGGCCATCAACAGGTGCCGGAGCTCGAACGGCACTTCTTCCCGCGCATCGAACAGCGCGAGTTCACCGCCATCGTGGAGGTAGCCCTTGAGTGTTTTCGCGTCGACGCGCGCGATTTTCTGTTCCATCTGGTGTGTCCCTTCCACGTGATCCGCATATCCCGGCCAATCATACCCGGCATATGCCAATGAAGCCCAGCCGCGCATTCGGGAATGTCATGTGTACCCGACATTATTTCCGCTGACAGGGCACTCGGCGCGCGATCCGGGGTTGTCGGTCCTGCGGTTGCTGCCAATGCTAACGTGTTGCCTGCCGGGTAATTTCGAGGCACGGTCAACCGAGTTGGAGGGATCGAGACCGAAAATCCCGGCGTAATCGAGGCAAGGCAGATTTGATCGTGGTTGCGGGTCGGGACAAGGAACAGAGCGGCGGTAATCTGTGGCTGACGATACAGGTGTTCGGCGCGATATTCTTTTTCTTCGGCATCATCACCCTCTCCTGGATGAACCCGAACTGGCAGCCAGGGTCGAAAACGCCATCGCCGAAACCGGGAACCGAGCGAACCGACGCCGACCCGGCGAGCGATGCGAAGAACCCGGATTCCGCGGCACCGGCTTCCCCGTCTTTGGATTTCTCATCATCGGATGCGGCAATTTGGACCACGGCCACGCCGGACCGGTCCCGTCTATTGCTCGAGGCGGCGCGGCGGCAGGTTGACGCCGGCGATCCGGTCACGGCAGCGCTGCTCGCCCTGCAAACGCTGTCGAACACTGCCGACATGGAATCCGACACGGAAAATCTTGCAGCGGCGCATCGACTTCTTCATGAAGCCCATTTCAACCGACATGAACATCTCGTTTTGGGCGGCAATTTCGGTTTTGTCCGCAAAGCGGTGTTCAGCCCCGACGGAACGCGCGCGGCGACGGCTTCGTCGGGTCGGTCGGTGCGTTTGTGGCGGGTCCGCGACGGCGCCTTGATCGCGGAATTGACCGGTCATAAGGACGTTGTCTGGTCCGTCGCCTTCAGCCCCGACGGGCGACGGCTGGCGTCGGCCTCTTTCGATGGCACGGTGCGTCTATGGGATGGGACGGACGGCGACGACATCGATATCCTGCGCGGCCATACCGACAAGGTTGTCGCCGTTGCTTTTAGTCCCGATGGGCGACAGCTGTTGAGTGCCTCTTACGATTCCACGGCGCGCCTTTGGGATGCCGGGAGCGGCGCTGAAATTGCGGTGCTCGCGGGACATACCGGAAAGATCCTCGCGGCATCCTATAGCCCGGACGGCCGCGCAATTTTGACGGCCTCGGATGATGCGACGGCCCGACTTTGGGGTTCGAAAAAGGGCGATACGCGCGCGGTGTTGCAAGGCCACGATGGTCGCGTCGTGTCCGCCCGGTACAGCGCCGATGGCCGGCGGGTGGTGACCGCCTCGTCGGATCGCACGGCACGACTCTGGGATAGTACGACGGGCACTGTCGGCGCGGTTTTGCGGGGCCATTCCGATCATTTGATTTCGGCGCGCTTCGGCCCCGACGGGTCAACCGTGGCGACCGCATCCCGGGACGGCACGGCACGGCTTTGGGATGCCGCAACGGGCATCGCGACGGCCGTGCTTCGCGGCCATCAGGCCTGGGTCAACGACGCCGTTTTCAGCCCGGACGGGCGGCAGCTGGTTAGCGTTTCGTCGGATTGGCGGATGCGCATATGGGATGTTGCCGGGGGCGCCGGCCGCGCCACATTGGGCGGCCACCAGAACTACGTCGCCGGCGCCGTCTTCAGCCCCGACGGGCGGCATGTTCTGACGGCGTCCAGCGACGGCACCGCCAGGCTCTGGCGCTTCGATGGCAGCGTCGGGACCAAAGTCGTTCGGAACTGGACCGGAAAGATTAACGCGACGCCCTACAGTCCGAATGGCCGGTCCGTCGTCCGGCCGGCGGCGGGCAACCTTGCCCATGTAATCGACGCCGAGAGCGCCGCCCGACAGGTCGTCCTCAGCGGCCATACGGGACCGGTGACCGCCGCCGCTTTCAGCCCGGACGGGCGGCGTATCCTGACCGGCTCGAAAGACGGCACTGCGCGGCTTTGGAACGTTGTTACCGGTCGGGAGATCGGCGTGATGCGGGGCGCCCGATCGCCAATCGAGGCCGTCGCCTTCAATGGCGACGGCACTCAGGCTATGGTAGTATCAACCGCTGGTACACTGCGGCGCTACGGCATTTT
>JBFFGE010000270.1:0-3953 GCA_041557595.1 Alphaproteobacteria bacterium | reverse complement strand
GATCCCGCTGCTCGGCGACGTCTCGAACCCGGACAATATGAACGTCCTGGCTTCGGAAGCAGAGGCGGCGCTCGGCGGTATCGATATTCTGGTCAACAACCACGGCGGACCGCCGCTGGGCTTCGCGGCCGATGTCAAGGACGAAGACCTGGTCGAGCAATTCGACAAGATGGTGCGCAGCATCATCCGCATCACCAGCCTGGCGCTGCCCGGCATGATCGAGCGCAAATGGGGCCGTATCGTCACCATCAGCTCGGCCGGCAATCGCGAGCCGCTGGACAACATGGTGCTGTCGAATACGCTGCGCGGCGCGATCGTCAACTATTCCAAGACGCTGGCGACCGAGGTCGCGAAACACAACGTGACCGTCAACGTCGCCTCGCCCGGCTCGATCCTGACCGACCGCACCCGCTCGTCGGTCGCCACAACCGCAAAGCGGCGCGGCCTCAGCGAGGAAGAAGTCATGGCGGAGCGGGTCAAATCGATTCCGGCCGGCCGCCTCGGCGAGCCGAGGGAATTTGCCGCCATGACGGCTTTCCTGTGCAGCGACCTGGCGGGGTATTGCACGGGCAGCCTCTATCTCGCCGACGGCGGACGCACGCGCAGCATCGTTTGAGCGTCATAATTCATTCTTAAGGACCGAGAAATCAGGGGAGCGAAACATGGGACGATTGGACGGCAAGATTGCATTGATCACCGGGGGCGCTTCGGGATTCGGGGCGACCGCATCGCACGTCTTCGCACGCGAGGGCGCGAAGGTAATGATCACCGACAAGAACGCCAAGGGCGCCGCCTCGGTCGCCAAGAAAATCGGCGCCGCCGCCAAGTCGATGGCCCATGACGTGACGCGGGAAGCCGAATGGAAATCCGTGGTGGACGCGACGGTCGAAGCGTTCGGCGGGGTCCATGTCCTGATGAACAACGCCGGCGTCTACGGCAGCGGCGCGCCGCAATCAATCGAGGATATCAGCCTCGAGGAATGGCGATTCGTCAACGACATCAACATGGACGGCGTGTTCCTCGGCTGCCGCGCAGTGATCGGCGCCATGGCAAAGAGCGGCGGTGGCTCGATCGTCAATATCTCCTCGATCGCCGGCATCCGCGCGACGCCCGACATCGTCGCCTATGGCGCCAGCAAGGGCGCGGTGCGGCAACTCACCAAATCGGTTGCGGTCTATTGCGGCCGGAAGGGCTACAAGATCCGCTGCAACTCGATCCATCCGGGCATGGTCCGCACGCCGCTCGGCGACGATGTGCTCAAGCATTCCTGGGGCGATGCGGACAAGGGGGCCAAGGAGCGGCTGAAGGGCATCCCGCTCGGCGAACTCGGCACGGTGGAGGACATCGCCAACGCGGCGCTCTATTTCGCCTCCGACGAAAGCCGCTACGTCACCGGCGCGGAACTGGTGATCGACGGCGGCGTGCTGTACAGCCGTTAGCGAATTCGTAAATACAGATATCCGCCACTCTCATCCGCACCCTTCGTCAAGCTCTGGGTGAGGCTGAGAATATTCAAACTCTTGGCCTCATCTTGAGCTTGACGAAAGATGCGGCCAATTCGCAACGACAGTTCTCCCGCAACAATTTACCCGTCGGCCGGCAATGCGCCGAGCTGGACGATCACCGTACCGAATTTCTCGCCGCTCTCGACCCGTTCATGGGCCGCGGCGATCTGGTCCAGCGGGAAGACCCGGTCGACGCGATGGTACCGCTCCCCCTCGGCGAGCCAGCGAAGCATGCCGTCCTGAGCGCTCTCGCGTTCCGGGAGCGTCAGCACATTGAGGCTGAACAGACACAGCCGGATACTGTGTTTCATAAAAAAGCGAAACGGGAACGCCACGTCGCCGGTTCCCGCCGACGCGTAGATCGACATCGTACCGTTGACCTTCAGGACCTTGGTGGTGACCGGCAGGTTCGCGCCGAAATTCGTTTCGACGATGTGGTCGATGCCGCCGCCCCCGGTCGCATCCATGACTGCCGCGGCGACATCTTCCGTCCGGTAGTTCAGCACACGGTCGGCGCCGGCACGTTTCGCCTCCGCCGCTTTTTCGGGAACGCTGACGGTCGCGATGACCTGTGCGCCGCCCCATTTGGCGAGCTGGACCGCATAATTGCCGACGGCGCCCGCCCCGCCGGTCACCAGCACCGCCTTGCCCTCAACCGGACCGTGGGCGAAGACCGCGTGATAGGCCGTCATTCCCGGCACGCCGAGACACGCCCCTTCGGCGAAGCTCAGCCCGGCGGGCAATTCGCGCACCAGTCCCGCATCGAGCGCAATATATTCCGCTGCGGTGCCGAAGGCGCGGCCGGCCCGCTGCCCGTTGTAGAGCCAGACGCGCTTGCCGAGCCATTTTTGCGACACGCCTTTCCCCACCTGATCGACGATGCCGGCGCCATCGCTGTTGGGAACGACACGCGGATATTCCAAGGTGTAAAGGGCGCCGCCGCGGCGCTTGACGTCGCTCGGATTCACCCCTGACGCCGCCAGCTCGATACGCAGTTCGCCGGGCCCGGCTTCCGGCGTTTCCATCTCGCCGACTTCGATGACGTCCGCCGCCTTACCCAGCCGTTCGTACCACGCCGCCCGCATTCGCTCGCTCCCGCCTTTTCCGGCCGCCAGTATACGAGCCGGGTTCGGCAAGGCCAGCGCGACGGTCAGTCCCGTTGAAAGCGTCCGTCGGGATAGCGGACGGCGACCCGGCGGCCGCTCTTGCCGTCGCGAAAGACGACCGGTTTCGATCGCCCGCTATTGAAATAGAGATGATAGGCCAAGGCCACTTTCGCGAAGCCTTCGACAGCCGCATCAGGGAAGTCGTGAAACGGATGCCGAACAAAATGGGTGATATTGTACTTGCCGTTCTCGATGCGCCGCACCACGCCGCGCCGGATCAGGTCCTCCAGCGTGTCGACAGATTGTCGCGCGGCCGGCCCCGCCCTTTGCGACGGCGCCGATATTAACGCGGCGGCGGCGGTTACGGGCGGTCTCTCGCGTTTCTTGGCCGCGTCGATCGGATTGAAGAATGCGCCGATGGCCAGACAGAACAGGGTGCAGCCGGCGAACGCCTTGACCTGGTTGACCGGCCGGTCGGGACGCATGCGCAGCGCGACGAACCCGCCGAACAGGATCAGAGTGAACAACGTAACGCCAAAAGCCGTGATCGCGCTCTGACCGATGACGACGATCCACACGCTATCCGCGGGAAATTTGCGCCCGCCAATATCGAGGTTGACGATGCCGTATTGAAACGTCGCCACATAGAGCAAGCCATAGAACAGGCATGCCGAAAGGCAGTACGGAACGCCGGAACGGCGCTTCCATTGCGCCGCCATGAAATAGATGACCCCGACAATAACCGCTGCGCCAATCAGCCCCGCGATGATCACCGGCACGGGATTGAAATCCGCCGTCATATTTCGTTCAGTCTCTCCTGTTCCGCCCCACTCCATGATCGTCCTTGGGACGGAATCGCCGCATTATCACTGGCCACGTTTAAATATTTGTAAAGTTTCAAGGGGGTAGCCAGATCGGCTATGGTTAATTTTAGGAGCCTGAGTCGCCCCGAAAGCACACATCCAGCGCAATCCGCATCAATGCGGTTGGCTGAGGAACAGCGCGGTTCGGTGCCGAGAAATCACGCGCTTATGTAGCTATAACAATGCCGTATAAGCAGTCCTCATGGGCAGTTGGCGTAGAATTGCTGAACCCGAATTCCGCTACGGCGCTTGTCACGGTTTGGTTAAGTGTGGTCGAATATCGATGAAGCGCTTCTGTTCCAGGTTGGCCGCTGCCGAATCCTGGCGATGTCATGATTGGCGCAAATCACGGACGGAAAATTTCACCGCGCCTGCGTAGCCGCCCCCCTAGGAAACCTGAATCTTGGCGGCGGTCGAAGAACGGAGAAAGCGAAGCCAAATAATTTAATAGAGAGATATTCGATGATGGGAGCTAGCGG
>JBFFGE010000269.1:0-4058 GCA_041557595.1 Alphaproteobacteria bacterium | reverse complement strand
GGTGACCACCAGGATGTGATCCTCGACGCGGTCGAGCTTCAGTGTTTCGAAATCGGTGCGCATTCGCCCCATGCTCCTTGCAGGTTAGTCTCCGAGAATTTCTTTGGTGTGCTCGCCGAGCGCCGGCGGGCCGATCGGCTGCGGCGGACGGTTGCCGTCGAACCGCAGCGGCAGGCCGAGCAGCTTGAAGATCTGGTCGTCGGTCTCCTGCAGCATGCCGAGGGCAAGCGTTTGCGGATGCGCCACCGCCTCATCGATGCTCTGGGTCGGCGCGTTGGGAACGCCGGCCGCGTCCAGCTTGTCCTGCCAGTGGGCGCGCGGATGCTGCGACAGGACCGCGTCCATCAACGCGCACAGCGCCTCGATATTCTCCCAGCGGGTCGGGTTGGACGCGAAACGCGGATCGTCGCACCATTCGGGATGGCCGAGCGCTTCGGCCATCTTGCGGAACAACCGGTCGTTGGCACCCGCGATCACAAGGTAACCGTCCGAACACTCGAAGGCCTGATAGGGGGCGATCCCGGGCGCGCGCGAGCCCACCCGCTTGGCCGGGACGCCGGTGCCGAAATAGCCCGCCGCGTGGTAGTGCATCCAGCCGAGCGCGGTTTCGTAGAGCGAGGCATCGACGCGGCAGCCCTCGCCTGTGGCGTTGCGCTGATGCAGCGCGGTCAACACGCCGATGGTGTTCCACATGCCGGTGCCCATATCGATGATCGATGTGCCGACCCGCGCGGGCGGGCGGCCCTCTTCGCCGTTGACGCTCATCACGCCGCCGCAGGCCTGCATCAGCGGGTCGTAGCCGGGGCGATCCTTATAGGGGCCCTCGGTGCCGAAGGCGGCGCTGTGGCAATAGATCAGGCGCGGGTTCTCCGCCATCAGGTCGTCGGCGGACAGGCCGAACTTCTCGACCAGCCCGGCGCGCAGATTCTGCACAACGATATCGGCGTTCTCGACGATGTATTTCCGCAGCCGGGCGACTTCGTCTTCGTTCGTAAAATCGACCACCACGGATTTCTTCATCGCGTTGAGGACGAGAAAGAACGACCGGAAATCGTCGGAGACCGAGGGCGGTCCCCATTGGCGGCAATCGTCGCCGGTGCCGGGTCGTTCGACCTTGACGACCTCGGCGCCCATCGTCGCCAGGATCCAGGTACCATAAGGAGCGGCGACGCTGGTTCCCAGCTCAACCACGCGAATCCCGGCCAGCGGCAGCTTATCGGTCACGTTTCCTCCAGTCGTCCGTTTCTGTCCTTCGGACACCGGCTCAGGTCTCGAGCCGGGGATCCCCGAAAATTTCATCGTTGTGTTCGCCGATCGCCGGTCCGCCGCGTGTCAGTTCCGGCCGAACGCCGCCAAACGAAAGCGGCAGTCCGGACAGTGCAGGTCCGCCGACCGGATTTTCCTGCACGATACCCAAGGCGCGGGTTTGCGGATGGTCGAGAACTTCGGCGGTGGATTGGGTCGGCCCGCAGGGAATGCCGGCCGCGTCCAGCTTGTCCTGCCAGTGCGCGCGCGGCTGGGTCCTGAAGACCGGGACGATGAGCGCGTTGAGGGCGTCCACATTCTCCACCCGATCCGGATTGCCCTTGAACCGTGCATCCTCGGTCAGGTGCGGCAAATCCAGGACGCCGGCGAGCGCGGCAAACAGCGCGTCGTTTCCGGCGGCCACGACCAGAAATCCATCGGCGCATTCATAGGCCTGATAGGGAACGATTCCAGCGACGCCGGAACCGTGCCGGCCGGGCACCGCGCCGTCGATCCCGAATTTGGCGATATGCGTGGTCATCCAGCCGATCGAGGTCTCGTAGAGAGACGCGTCGACGGTTGTACCGGCGCCGGTGCCGTCGCGTTCCCGGAGCGCGGACAGGATGCCGATCGCCGCCCACATTCCCGTGCCCATATCCATGATCGACGTGCCGACGCGAACCGGCGGCCGCCCGGCTTCGCCGGTCACGCTCATCAGCCCGCCGAAGGCCTGCATCAGCGGGTCGTAGCCGGGCCGGTCCCGGAACGGACCCTGTTTACCGAAGGCGCCCATATTGCAGTAGATCAGCGACGGCTTCTCTGCCCGCAGCGCCTCGGCGCCAAGGCCGAGCGCCTCGACCTTGCCAGGCCGCATGTTCTGGATCACGACGTCCGCCGTCTTGAGGATGAGCGTGCGCAGGCGCGCGCGTTCCGCGTCGTCCCGCATGTCCACGGTTATCGATTTTTTGTGCCGATTGATCGCCAGGAACATCGCCGCCATGTCCTGCCAGAAGGGCGGCCCCCAATGGCGGGCGTCATCGCCCTTACCGGGCCGCTCGACCTTGATGACCTCCGCCCCGAGCTCGGCCAGAATCCACGCGCCGTACGGCGCCGCCACGCTGGCGCCGATCTCGATCACGCGCAATCCTGCGAGGGGTTGAGCGGTGGCCATCATGCGCCTCCCCGGAAATGGCTGGATGCTTCAACACGAAAACGGGGTGCAGATAACCGTGACGATGACGCTGCGTCAACTCAGGCTGGCGGGCCGGCCTTTCTTCGTCGTGGCGACGAAGACGCCATCCCAGTCGTCGCCCGGCGGTTCGATTTGATATTCATCGATCCGATCGCGATACAGCGCATACAAGCCTTCCGGTGCGTGGTCCATCGCCGCGCATTGGCCGGCCAGCAACGTGGCTTCGCGCCACTTCTGGGCGCGATAGGCGCGGAGCATCCGGTCGTTGAGTGCAAGCAGCATGTTGAAGGCGCTGTCTTCGAGCAAACTCCGGTCGCCGATCAATCCGTAGACGGTCGACGCCTCGCTGCGGCCTTTGACGGCGATCTGGTCGAGTTCGAGCAGCGCGAAATGATCCTTGACCTTCTCTGCCGTGGCTTCGCCCAGAACGATGGTCACGCCGTAGTCGCCGGAATAGGCTTCGAGCCGTGCGGCGAGATTGACGGAATCGCCGAGAACCGAGTAGTCGAACCGTTGTGCGGAACCCATATTGCCGACCACGCATTCGCCCGTATTGAGGCCGATGCCGACGCGCAGCGGAATGTATTCCATACCGGCGTCCATGGCTTCGGCGAACCGCGTCCGGTTGATCTGCTCCAGCGCCACCAGCATATCCAGGGCGGCGTCGCAGGCCTTTCGTTCATGGTCTTCCACGTCCACCGGGGCGTTCCAGAAGGCCATCACGCAGTCGCCCATGTATTTGTCGATGGTGCCGCTGTGCGCAAGGATCGCTTCGGATAGCGGGGTCAGCAGGCGATTGATCAGGATCGTCAGGGCTTGCGGATCGGATTTGTAGGTCTCCGAAATCGACGTGAAGTCTCGGACGTCGCAAAACAGGAAGGTCATTTCCTTGGCTTGGCCGCCGAGCTGCAGCCGTTCGGGATTGTCGGCGAGCTGCTCCACCAGGGTCGGCGAGAGATACTGGCGGAAGGCGCTCCGGACCTGTTTCTTCTCGGCCGCGTCGCGGGTGTAGTTGCTGAAGGCCAGAACCGCGTAGAGGGCGATCATCGTGGTGCCGGGAAAGGTGAGGTCCAGCAGCAAGTTGTTCAATTTGTACAGAAACAAGCCTAAGCCGACCAGGGCCAACCCGGCGACGGTCAACACGAAAAGCGTGGTGATTGGACCGTAACGGGGGATCAAGATCATCAGCACGAGGCCGGCAAGGAATGTGAGGAATATTTCGGCGCTGTTGGAATAATTCGGATAGCGGAGGAAGAAATCCTCCTTGCTCAATTCTGAAATCGCGATCCGCGCCGCCTCCGCTTTTCCCACCAAGTTTTGTCGCAGCTCCGATATCCTCTGTTGGACGGCGCTCGTGTAGTTGGCCTCAGCGGCAAAAATCTGTTCCAGGATGTTCGCGTGAATTTCGACGCCGGGCATGCGATTCAAAACCGGCGTGTCGCGGAGGTCTTTGAGCCCGATGGCCGATGTGCCGACGATGACGAATTTGTCGCGCAGACGTTCGACGGGAACCCGGTCTTTCAGCACGTCAGCGGCGGAGATGTAAAGGCGGCCGGAATTGTTCTCGGTGTTGAATTGATCGGGTTTGCTGAAATGCACCCAGATACGCCCATTGGCGTCG
>JBFFGE010000268.1:0-4071 GCA_041557595.1 Alphaproteobacteria bacterium | reverse complement strand
CCTCGACCGCCAGGTCGATGCCGCGCTTCAGGTCCATCGGGTTCATCCCCGCCGCAACCGCCTTCACGCCCTCGCGCACGATCGACTGCGCCAGAATCGTCGCCGTCGTCGTCCCGTCGCCCGCAAGATCGTTCGTCTTGCTCGCGACTTCGCGGACCATCTGCGCGCCCATGTTCTCGAACTTGTCCTTGAGCTCGATTTCCTTGGCGACGGTCACGCCGTCCTTGGAAATGCGCGGCGCGCCGAAGGATTTGTCGAGCACGACATTGCGGCCCTTGGGGCCGAGGGTAACCTTGACCGCATCGGCCAGGATATCGATGCCGTTGAGCATACGGTCGCGGGCGTCGGTCGAAAATTTTACGTCTTTAGCCATCTTTCTCGCTTCCTTTGAAATATTTCCGCGCCGGCCGGACTCAGCCGATGACGCCCATGATGTCGCTTTCCTTCATGATCAGCAGATCCTCGCCGTCGATCTTGACTTCGGTGCCGGACCATTTGCCGTACAAGATGCGGTCGCCCTTCTTGACGTCCAGCGCGATAATCTTTCCGTCATCGCCCCGCGCGCCAGCGCCCGTTGCGACGATCTCGCCTTCGGACGGTTTTTCCTTCGCGGTATCCGGAATGATAATGCCACCCGCCGATTTCTCGTCCGATTCCAACGGACGAACCACCACGCGGTCATGCAGAGGCCTGATTTTCATGCGGCTCTCTCCCTTATCTCTGAGTTGATTGAATGGATCTATCGATTTGCTCGATCTTGGAGCGTTGTTAGCACTCATTCGTGACGAGTGCTACGCATATAGGCAAGCAGCTTGGCCAAGTCAACGAACAATCCGGACGAGACAAAAATTAGAGGGATCTGGCGCCAAACCGCCGTTCGAATCGAGCCGCATCCGCCGGCTCCATTGCAACTTCCACGGTCACGTGGCGGTCGCCCTCCTGGCGGTCGACGACATGGCCATGGGCATACAGCCACGCCAGCGCCGCGCCGTCGCGGGTATCGATCTCAAAGCGATGGCAAAACCGACCCTCTGACAGGATATCCGACAGAAGTTTCAAGAGTGCGCCACACCCCTCGCCCGTAACGGCGGAAACCGCGACGGCGGCGCCATTGCGCGCCGTTTTCTCGGTCAGGATTTCCCTGTCCTCGGCGCCGAGCAAGTCCGTCTTATTCAACACTTCGATGATCCGGCGGTCGTCGCCCAGGCCCATTTCAGCCAGCACCTCGAGAACATCGGCCTTTTGCGCATCGCTTTCAGGATGCGAAATGTCCCGCACATGCAAAATGACATCGGCTTCGGCGACCTCTTCCAGCGTTGCCCGGAAGGCAGCCACCAAATGGGTCGGCAATTGCGAAATAAAGCCAACCGTATCCGACAGGACGATACGATGGCCCGATGGAAGATCGACCGCCCGCATTGTCGGATCCAGCGTCGCGAACAGCTGATCCTCGGCAAACACCTTCGCGTTGGTCAGCCGGTTGAAAAGCGTCGATTTTCCCGCATTCGTGTAGCCAACCAGTGCGACGATCGGGTACGGCACGCGGCGTCGGGCCTCGCGATGAAGGGATCTGGTGCGCTTGACCGTTTCCAGTTCGCGCCGGATATGCGCAATTCGGTCGCCGATAATGCGGCGATCCATCTCCAACTGGCTTTCGCCCGGCCCGCCGAGAAAACCGAAGCCGCCGCGCTGCCGCTCCAGATGGGTCCAACTGCGGACCAGCCGCGAACGCTGATAGTCCAGCGCCGCCAGTTCGACCTGCAAGCGCCCTTCGTGGGTTCGGGCGCGGGCGCCGAATATCTCCAGGATTAGCCCGGTGCGATCGATCACCTTGGCCGACAGTTGGCGCTCCAGATTGCGCTGCTGCACGGGAGACAGCATGGCATCGATAATCACCACGTCGATTTCGAGCGCCGAGATCAGATCGTGGAACCGTTCGACCACGCCGCGGCCGAGATAGCTGGACGGTATGATACGGCTAAGGCCGACGGCCTCGCGATGGACGATCGTCAGGTCGATGGCCTCGGCCAGTCCGACGGCCTCATCGAGTTGCGATTCCGGCAGCCGCCTTCGGCCATTCAGGCGCTGACGGCGATAGGGACATAGGACAAGCGCGCGCCCGGTCGCTTCCGCACCGTCACGGTTATCATGTTTCTGGGGGGCGGATTCGGTCGCGGTCAGCTTATTCCTCACCCGATTCCGATTTGGAATCGAAGAGTTGGACTGGCTGCGCCGGCATCACCGTCGAGATGGCGTGTTTGTAAACAAGCTGCGAATGAGTGTCGCGGCGCAACAAGACACAAAAATTGTCAAACCACGTGATGATACCTTGCAACTTAACACCGTTGACCAGAAAAATCGTTACCGGCATCTTGGCCTTACGGACGTGATTCAGAAACACATCCTGAAGATTCTGGCCTTTTTCGGAAGACATGGATCTGTCCCTTTGTTGTCGTTGGGGTCCCAGATAGCCGAACCCTGAATTCAACACCCTAATATGGCTCTTGGCGGCGATTCTACAATATCAGACACCAATATGTCGGTACATTACAACGTGCCCACGTATGTTGCCAGTTCCATGCAACGCCTTATATGAACTTTCGGTTGAAATTCTTCGAATTCCACGAACTCCGGTAAATCGTCGCGCAGCAAGACCGGAATGCAGTTCGCACGGTAGGCGATTTCCATGTCGATCCCGGCGTCGCCGACGAACCATACGGTGTCGCCCAGCGCAATCTCGCTGCCGTCCAAAACCATCAGCAGCGGGTCGATCGCCGGTTTGTCATGCGCCGCATCGCCCGCCCCCACGACCGCATGGAAATATTCATCCCAGCCAAGATGCGCCGATTCCGCGCGCAAATAGCTGCCGGTCTTGTTGCTCACAACGCCCAGCAAGATATCCCGCTCGGACAGGACCTGCAGCATTTCCGGGGCGCCGGGGATCGGCGTCAGGTGCTCCAGATGCAATTGTTCGAACGCGGCATGGAAGGTTCGAACCGCGTCTTCCCATCGGTCGCCGAACAATTTTGGAAAGGATTCCCGCATCGAGTACCGCACGCGCGCGCGCGTTTCCTCAAGCGTCCATGGGGTCATGCCCATGGCTTCGAACGTCACCGCGAGGGCGGCGTGGATTGTCGCCCAGGTATCGACGAGCGTGTTGTCCCAATCGAAGATAATCGCTTGGGGTGGCGAAATGTCGGCGTTGGACGATCCGGTCACGCGGTCCGACGCCGCCGCCGCGCGGGGACACCACCGGTTGTCTCCCGAAGCCCCCGGCAGTAATCGAAATAGGCTTGCATCAAGCGGCGCGACAAGGGGCCCGGCGCGCCGTTGCCGATCACCGTATCGTCGATCTGCACGATCGGCGTCGCAAACGACGTCGCACTCGACACGAAGGCCTCCCGCGCGGATTTGGCCTCGTCGATCGAAAAAAGCCGCTGTTCGATCTCAATGCCCTCCTCCGCCGCAATTCGCAAGATGGAAAGCCGGGTGACGCCGTTCAGAATGGCATTGGTCGGCGGCCGCGTAACGAGCCGACCGTCGCTGGCGACGATCCAGACATTGCTCGATGTGCCTTCGGTGACATTGCCATCCGCATCGATCATCAGCGCTTCATAGGCTTTCGCGCGGACCGCGGCCGTCTTGGCCATGCAATTGGGGACAAGCGAGACAGTCTTGATATCGCAGCGTTGCCAGCGGATATCCGGGACGGTAATCGCCTTTGCCCCCGTCGCGAAACGCGGGCTGGCCAGCATATCCGTTTGGCGCGTCGTCATCACGAGCGACGGCGCGATGGCCGAACTCGGGTATTCGTGGCTGCGGGGAGCCGCGCCCCGCGTGATCTGCAAATACAGGATCCCGTCCCGTACCCGGTTGCGGCGCACGAGTTCGCCCATGACGCGCTGCAGCACCGGCCGCGCCATCGGCATGGCGATCTCCATTTCCGACAGGGAACGCTCCAGGCGATCGAGATGCGGCTCTTCATCGACCATGCGACCGCGCACGATCGTCACCACCTCGTAAATTCCGTCGGCGAATTGAAAGCCTCGGTCTTCCACATGGACGGCCGCT
>JBFFGE010000267.1:0-4111 GCA_041557595.1 Alphaproteobacteria bacterium | reverse complement strand
GACCGTGTAGCCCGCGATATCCGGCAGAACCCGCAGATCCTTGACCCGCAGGTGATCCGACAATCTGCCCCATTCATTCCAAGAAGGTTTGGTGAACAGCATCCAGTCGCCGGCGTAGCGGGCCTCCCCCTTGACCAGGAAGCGCTGCACATCCGGCGCGTTGACGTAGCGTCCGCCCTTCAATTCCAGCAAGTCCATCGCCGCGCACATGACCGCAAGCCGTTCCGCGTTGACCGGATGAATTTCCAGCGCCGCGGCGACCTCGTCCACCGTACCGGCGCCCGCGCTCACCGCCGTAAACAAGCCCAGCTCGACCGCCGCCATCAGCGCCGCCGACCGGCCGTAGCCCTGCACGATGTTTTGCAGCCGCACGCTGTCGATAGGTTTTTCGGTCATCGCATTTCCATCACGGCGCCGGGCCGGCTCCGACCCCGATTGAACCACGTGCGCTGCGCCAGAACCAGATGCGGGAACGCGATTCCCCGTGACGGTGCGCAGCCGCGCGGCGACAATGTGCGCAAAGCAGATAATTTGTAGGGAAGGACGATTTCGATGGAGCTGTTCGACTTGTCGGAAAAGGTCGCCGTCGTCACCGGCGGCAATGGCGGCATCGGCCTGGCGATGGCCAGCGGCATGGCGGAGGCCGGCGCGGCGATCCTGGTCGCGGGCCGCAACGCCGAAAAAAGCGCGGCGGCGGTGGAATCCCTGAAGGCGCTCGGCGCCGATGCCGATCAGTGCGAAACGGACGTGACCGACGAGGCGTCCTGCCACGCGCTGATGCAGCGCGCGGCCGACCGGTTCGGCGGGCTCGACATCCTGGTCAACAATGCGGGCATCGCCATCCGCAAGCGGCCCGAGGACTACGCCGCCGCGGAATGGATGCAGGTATTGCAGGCCAACCTGACCAGCGCGTTCCTCTGCAGCCAGGCGGCGTTCCCGCACATGCAGGCGCGCGGCGGCGGCAAGATCATTAATATCGGTTCCATGTATTCGCTGTTCGGCGCGGCGCTCAGCGCGCCCTACGCCGCCAGCAAGGGCGGCATCGTGCAGCTCACCAAGAGCCTGGCCGCCGCCTGGGCCAAGGAAAACATCCAGGTCAACGCGGTGCTGCCGGGATGGATCAACACCGCGCTGACCCGCCAGGCGCGGATCGACATGCCGGACCTGAACGACCGCGTCCTCGCGCGCACGCCGGCGGGGCATTGGGGCGCACCGGACGATCACAAAGGAGTCGCGGTTTTCCTGGCCGGCGCCGCGTCCAACTTCGTGACCGGCGCGTCGATTCCCGTCGATGGAGGGTATGCGATCAGCGGCTGAGGCCCTCCGGAAGTGGAATGGCTTGGAACGGCGCTTTGGGATTTGTATGCGAACTCGTGATAAAATCCGCAGGGTGTGGAAGTCATGTCGGCGCCAGCGCAGCTTAGACGCCGAACGAAAAAAAGTGGGCGCCTAGTTGGGCGCCCAAATCGTATATTTCCTATTTAATTCCCGAATTACCGAACGGTAAATGTGGAGCTTTCGCTACCATCCATCCTGATCATTTGATACTTGCCATCCAGGTCATAGAGGCGGCGGCAGCCTGGCTTCCCATCCCGTAATGTGGGCCATTTGGTACAGTATTTATTGTCCCCTTCGACCCACCAGGTACCCGTCTCATCGTATTTGTTTGATTTTAACTTGGCCTTGCCGTCGGCAGTGTAGTAACCTGAAACGGGAAACCCCTGCTCGACGTACCTTCGACTGTCTTACCGCCCAGAAGTTGCTTGATGTTGGCGGCGGTCATCGGCTTTTTTCCACTTTCCGTCAAGGCCTGTTCGGTCGTCTTGCATGCAAGCAACGCGAGACACATTGTAATTGCAATTACCACTTGTCGCATTCCTTCATCCTCCGTCAATTCAGGCGCTGCATGCCGCGTTGATCCGGACGAGGCAATTCACAACATGCCGGCCTCGAATTTAAGTATTAAGTTCTCGCCCCTTTTTCGCACTAAAGGTGCAAAGGCTACCAGCAAATCAATACAGAGAAAATCAAAATGACGGTACTCGTTCAAATTGCATATCGGGCTGAATCGGATGTACTTATGATGATACGCAATTGGGCTTCAACACGTCCGCCATTTTCCCTGCCTGCTCAGTCACGCCAGACGTCGGGATGCATTAGGTGTTAAAATTGGCTGCCGATTTCTCACCCGCCACCTTGCCACCAATTGCCCTGATGAATAACCTAAATTGATCTTTTTCTGGGTCTCATCGGAGACAGGAGTTTCGTCCAATGCTGCGCATACAGCCCGTGGGCAAATTTACCGGCGGCGAGGTTACCGGGGTCGACGTGAAACAGCTCGATGACGAGGGCTTCGCTCCGATCTACGCGGCATGGCTCAAATACGGTGTCATCGTGGTGCGTGACCAAGAGCTCGAGATCGAGGATTTCCTGCACTACAGCCGCCGTTTCGGCACCGTCATCCCGCACCCGTCGAAATCGACGCGGCACCCGGATTATCCGGAGATCACGACGCTGGGAACGAACAAGTTCAATCCCGACGGCACCCTGAACACGGCGATTTACAAGCGCGGCGCGGCGAGCTTCCACACCGACGGGGCCTACGACGAGGTGCCGTTCAAGGCGACGCAGCTCTATGCACTCGCCGTTCCCAGCGTTGGCGGCGACACCCATTTCTCCAGCATGTATATGGCATATGACGCGCTGCCGGAGCGGCTCAAGACGCTGCTCGAAGGACGCAAGGGCGCTTTCACCTATGGCGGCCGCCGCAAGGCGCAGGCGCTGTTGAACGAAGAAGACCGGGACAAGCCGCCGGCGATGCACCCGATGATCCGGGTCCATTCGGAAACCGGACGGAAGTCGCTGTATTTCGATCCCGGCAAGATCCTCTACATCGAAGGCTTGGAGCAGCAGCAAAGCGACGACGTGATCGACGAACTCGCCGAGCGGATGATCGCGCCGGATGCCGCGTGCGTCTTCAAATGGCGGGTCGGCGACGTCGTGATCTGGGACAACCGCTGCCTGGTGCACAAGGCGGCGGGCGACTATCCCCCGGAGGAAGACCGCATCCACTGGCGCGTCTCGATCATCGAGCCCGAAGCCGGAAGCCGCGCCGCGGCGGAGTGAGCGGGCGTCGATTTCTATAGTCGGCAGGCTGTCATCGGGAATTCATGCGAACGCTTTCCCGGCCGCAGGAGTCCTCATTGCGCCGGGAACAAGATCCGGACAAACCAGTCGTCCCGCCAAACGAATACGGCATGATTCCGCCCCACGTTTCGGACCAACAGTCCCGGACGGCGACTGGCCGGTTCACCCTGCGGGCCGACGGACTTCCGCGGTCCGTAGAATTCGAGAACGCCGCCGGCGTCCAGCAACAGGACCCGCTTGAAGCCCGCTTTTGCCATAAGCACGACCGTCGCCAGCCCTTCGGCACCCGGCAGCGCATAGTCGTTGGCGCCATTCCCGTCGAAATCGGCGACGATACACGGTACGCCGGACGCCAGTTCGGCCGGTCGCGGGCCGTGCCACTGCAACCATGTCTCGGGCTTGAACGACCCGACACAGACGCATCTGTCCGGGATACAGGCGGGGTCCTTGAGCCGGATTTTGACTTCATCGACACCGGGGAGGGTTTGTGCGGCCGCAACCGCGGTGCATGACCCGACGAAGAGAAGCGCCAATGCGCACCGGAAAAAACCCCAGCAGAAATTGCCCAACGACGGTTGGTCGCATGGCTTACCGCCCATCGCGCCCAATCGCCCGCGCGTCACACGATATTCTGAATGCCCGTTGTTCGAAATCAACGGCATATGGCCCCCTCACCAATACAGCTCACCCGCGATGAAGGCGCGGGCCTCGGCGCTTTGCGGGTCGTCGAGAAGGGCGGCCGCCGGCCGGTGCTCGACCAGCCGGCCGCGATGCAAAAAAAGGATATCGTCGGCAACGCGGCGCGCCTGCCCCAGGTCGTGGGTCGACATGACGATCGCCGTTCCGGATTTATGGATCGCGTCGATCAGCTCCTCGATCGTCCGCGTCACCGCCGGATCGAGGCTCGCCGTCGGTTCGTCGAGAAACAGCACGTCGGGCTTCAGGGCCCAGGCGCGCGCCAGGG
>JBFFGE010000266.1:0-4323 GCA_041557595.1 Alphaproteobacteria bacterium | reverse complement strand
TGAAGCGCATGAGCTCGGGCTATATGGTCACCGTCGGCGCGGACACCTTGCTGTTCGATCACGGGCCCGGCGCGCATCACCGGATGCTCGAAAGCGGCCGGAAGGCCGTGGACGTCACGCATCTGTTCTTTTCGCATCTGCATTACGATCATTGCGCGGACTATGTGCGGCTGATGCTCAATCGATGGGATCAGGCGGGCGGCATCCGGCCGGATTTGAAGGTCTACGGTCCGACCGGCACGCGCCATCTCTCGGATCGCCTGTTCGCCGAAGACGGGGCGTTTCACCTGGATATTCGGGCGCGCACGGAGTTGGAGGTCAGCCTCGGCTACTATCTGGCGCGGGGCGGCACACTGCCGCGGCCACGACCCCAGCCCGAAATCCGCGAGCTCAAGGTGCGGGATACGGTGGAGACCGATCGCTGGCGGCTGACAATTGCCAATGTGCCCCATGCGCAGCCGGTCCTGACGTGCTTCGCCTACAGGATCGACACCGACGACGGCAGCCTGGTGTATTCGGGCGATGCATCGCCCTCGAAAACCTTGAACACGTTGGCCAGGGATTGCGACGTGCTCATTCATATGTGCCAGCGGATTTCCGGCACCGAACTGAACGAGCAGGCGCGGACATCGAGCTCCGGCCATATGGAGGTTGCCCGGACGGCGAAAGAGTCGAATGCGCGAACCTGCGTGGTTACCCATGTGACCGAACAAATGGATACGGTCGGCATGCGCGAAAAGCTGCTGCGCGAAATGAGCGCGGTTTACGACGGCAATTTGATCTGGGGGGAGGACCTGATGGAAATTCCGCTCAAAGGGCCGAAACCGCGCGCGCTGAAATAGGGCTGGCTGGGTGCCGATGATGGACCGTAAAACCGATACGCTCATAATTGGCGCCGGCATCGTCGGGATATCGACCGCGTATTACGTGAAAAAGCTTGCTCCCGATCACGGCGTCACGCTCGTGGATATGGGGCCGCCGATGGGATTCACCTCCGCGCAATCGGGCGAGAACTATCGCAATTGGTGGCCGCACCCGGTGATGAAGCGCTTCACCAACCGCAGCATCGATCTCATGGAGGAGATCGCGCGCGAAACCGGCAACCGGATCGCCATGACGCGACAGGGCTATGTTCTGGCGACCCGCCAGGCGGATACCGACGCGCTTTTGGAGGAATTGGTAGCGGGCTACGGCGACGATCCGGACAACGAGGTTTGCGTGCACGACACGGACGCGTCGCGCGCCTATTCGCCGCCGCTGCGGGCAGACTGGAAGGCCGCGCCATCCGGCGTGGACGTGCTGCGTAACGGCGCCCTGATTCAACGGACCTTCCCGTCCTATGATCCGGAAATTCGGGTGGCTGTGCACATCCGGCGCGGCGGCGCAATCAGCGGCCAACAAATGGGCCAGTACATGCTCGAACGGTTTCGTGCGTGGGGCGGCGAACGGCTCCAGGCGAAGGTCGTTGCCATCGACAAGGTGCAGGATTTCGCCGTTACGCTGGAAGACACGGACGAGCCTTTACGGGCAGCGCAAATTGTCGTTGCCGCCGGGCCGTTCCTGAACCGGGTCGCCGGGATGCTGGACGTGCAGCTTCCCGTCGTGAACGTCCTGCAACAGAAAATTGCCTTCGAGGATACCGCCGGCACCATTCCACGGAATATGCCGTTCTCCATCGATCTCGACAGCCAGCGCCTGGACTGGACCGATGAGGAGCGGGCGCTGCTGGCGGCGAATGCCGGTCTTGCCTGGCTGACCGGGGAAATGCCGGGCGCAATTCACTGCCGTCCCGATGGTGGGGAAGGAGGACGCTGGATCAAGCTGGGCTGGGCCTTCAACGAAACGCCGTCGCAGCCGGTTCTCGAGCCGGTCCTGAACGACAATTACCCGGAAATAGTCCTGCGCGGGGCGGCGCGGCTGAATCCGTCGCTTAAGGTCTACTATGGTCAGTTGCCGCGCGGCCGGACGCATTACGGCGGCTATTACACCATGACGGACGAGAACTGGCCGCTGATCGGGCCGCTCGGCGTCGACGGCGCCTTCGTGGTCGGTGCAATGTCGGGATTCGGCACCATGGCGGCCTGCGCCGGGGGCGAACTCTGCGCGAAATGGTTGCTCGGCGCCGCCCTGCCGGAATATGCCGATGCCCTTTCCCTCAACCGCCGGGAAGACGATGCCTTGATGGCCGAATTGCGGGCGCAAAAAAGCCGCGGGGTCCTTTAGGCCGCACCGCTGGGGCGCCGTGCCGACAATGCCGCGGCCTCCATCGCCCGCATTCTCCGTCGCGATCAATTCGACGACAGAATACGCACCAATCCCTGCGCGGGGTCGACGGCGATGCGGTCGCCGGATTTGATGGCCGCGGTGATGTCGGTCTCGAACCTGTCGATGAGCGGGAGTTGTGCGAACGCGGCGCCTTGCGCCATGACCGGGTTGGCGTCGTTCAGCAGGAGACCGAGCGGCGCTTTGTCCCGCTGCACCATCTCGCGCAGCATCCAGGCGGACGCGACACCGCCCTTGGCGGCGTTCAGCACCAGAATGCGGCCGACGTAGTTCTCGCCATACAGCTTGTGGGAGGGGCGCGAGACGATCCCCCGGTCGCGGTCGAGATCGTAGCGAGTGCTGAAATTGTCGGACGCGACAAGCGCGATGCCTTCCACCGCCGGGCCGATGCCGATATGGCCTTTGATCACGGTCCCGGTCATGGCAGGACCTTGCCTGCGATGGCGCTGTCGATGCAGCGCGGGATTGCGGCCGGTGTCGGTTTGTAGCCGTAGCCTTCGCAGATATTCACCATCTTCACCGAATGGGTCATCAGTCGTTCCCAGCCATGCGCCTCGCGGATTTCCCTGGCGAAGGTGGCGAAGAAATCATGGCCGTGCACGACGCGCCCGCCGGCATTCTCGATCGTCTGGGTGAGGCCGATGCGCGCGCAGGCTTCCTTGATTTCAATGGGTGTATAGACCAGCAGCGTGGTGTCGGCGTGGACCTTGCGGCCGTCGAGCCGCTCGGCGATTTGCACGATTTCGGGGATGTCGAGCTGCGGTGTGGAGAGCGCGACGACATCGAGTTTCTCGCCGATGCCGCCCCATTCGGCGTAGAACGCGTCCAGGTCGGACTGCGAAATCACCTCCCGTTCGAACGCCTTGCCGCCGCAGGCAGTGTTCCAGTCCGGCGCTTCCGGCGTGATGCCGATGACGTGGAACATCGCGATGGAGCCGTAGCTCGCCATCGCGAGTGCCATATGGTTGAGGTCCAGAACGGCCGGCCGCGGACCGGTTATCTCCAACGCCGGGACCGACCAATAGGAATTGAGCTTGCGGCCGATCAGCGCGCCGACGATCCCCCAGTCGACGACCGTCGCAGGCGTAAAGTCGAGCGTGAAGGCGTGCGTCGCCAGGCGTTTCTCGTCGAGATGAAAGCCATAGCGCGGCACGCGGCCGGTGAAGAAGGCGGCGAGGCTTGAGGGACCCGCTTCGAAATTGCATCGCGCGCCGACGATGCCGTTCATATAGACGACCGACGGCGTACCGCTATAGCCGCAGGCCTCGCCGAAGCCGGGCGCGGTCACCGAATGGTCGTTTACGTAGGCGTGCGAGGTCACGACACCGAGTTTGCCGAGTGCGCCGACCGCCTCCGCGCTTTCCGCGGCCAGATCACGGCCGGGCAGCAGGAACCGGAAGGTTTCTTCATCGAAGCCCCGAAAATCCGCCGTCGCAAAGGCGCGCGGCCGGCGCTCCTCCGGCGGCATTGCTCCCAGTTCCTCGATGAAGGCCACGCCGCTGTCGCCGATAGTCTCGCGGTCCGTGCTGACATGAATGACGCGCACCGGCACGAAGTCGTCGGCATCGAAAAAGGTGCCGACGCTTCGCTGATAGTCGATCGCCCATTGCGCCGCCTTGCCGTGGACGCCGTCGAGCATGGCCTGTTCGATATCGTTGAGTTTCATGCAAGTGTCATAGCATGTAGCCGCACGTTGCCATAGCAAGCCACGGATCCATGGTGAGTTGGCAACACACCGATTTCAGGATTACTGTCGGTCATTCTGCGAATTCGTCCGATAGCAATTGAAAAGGATCGCAACGCTCCCGATGGATGCGAAGAATCTCATTGTCTTCATGAGCGACGGCCACGATCCGCGCTATCTCGGTTCGGCCGGCCATCCTTTGATCCAGACCCCGGCCTTGGATCGTCTTGCCGCTCGCGGGACCCGGTTCGCCAATGCCTACACGCCGTGTCCGATCTGTGTGCCGGCGCGGGCGTCCTTCGCGACCGGCCGCCCCGTCCCACAAACCGGCGGTTGGGATAACGCCCATGCCTACG
>JBFFGE010000265.1:0-4329 GCA_041557595.1 Alphaproteobacteria bacterium | reverse complement strand
GGCATTTTTGCGACGTTGCGCGACCTCGCCGCCCATGTGAATGCGACCTTGCCGCGGCGGCTCACCCGGGCCCAGAGGTGGCACTACCGGTTGAGCGCGGTCGCCAAAAAATGAAGCGCCGCCGCGGCGGCCGAAACGATATACTGTCCCCCGTTTCACGCACATATAAATCGGGAATTCGATAGAACTATATGCGGTTTCCAGTCCCCTTTTGTATTCCTTCGATGAGCTCGTCCGGCCGGAAATCTTCGACTGGGATAATCCTGAACTCTTTGTCTCGCAAGCATAGTACACCGGCCTTAAATTCTTCCGGCATGTTGTCGGGAAATAGAAAATGAATTGTCACATCTTCGTAATGGTATATAGGCGGCATCGGTTCAGGAGTTTCTTCGTATATTCCACAATTTACACCTCGCTGACCGGTGGAATCACTTCCCCAACCAAAGCCGATTTGACAGTCGGGATAGTCTACTCGTTGCTGTTTGTACAAATTCCTCACAAATTCCAACGTTCCATGGTCGATGAAATATTTCGATTTCCGGGCGTTTCGGGTCATCGGTCACCGAAATGACGCCGCCAGATCGGGGCGACCGTTGGATGCTGCCGTACCCCGTCGGTTAGTTTGACGAGTCGAGGCGCGTCGATCGCTACCCTGAACCAGATGAACAGCATGGCGATATAAACATCGGCCAGGGTCATGGTCTTGCCCAACAGGAACGGCCCGGTCTCGATCGCCGCTTCCAAAACCGCCAGGGCCTCGCCCATCCGTGCGACCGCCGCATCGCGCGTCGCGTCGTGCGCGTCCGGATCGGTGGTGTAGCGGAACGGATAGGATCGTCGCAGCACGGCTTCGTAGACGTTGACATTGGCGAAGACGATCCAGCGCAGGAAGGCGGCATGCGCGGGCGTGCCCGGGGTCGGGGCCAGCCCCTTATCCGGATGGCACGCCGCGAGATGGATTAGGATCGCCGCGGTTTCGGTCATGACGGAACCGTCCGGCAGGACAAGCGTCGGCACCTGGCCCCAGGGATTGATGCCGCGAAAGCTTTCCGGCAGCGGCGTTCCCGGTTTGGAGTCCAGTTCCTGGAGCGCGTAGTCCGCGCCCGCAAGCGCAAGCGCGGCCTCCGCGACGAACCCGCCCGAGCCGACCCGGTTGTAGAGTCGATATGTCATCTGTTTCTCCGTTCGCCGTACCTTTTGTGGACCGTCGCCATTGCGACCGAAAAATCAGCATGTCGTCGCCCCAGACTATGCCATCCGGCCACACCCTCAAATCGGGCGATACTCGCCCTCCGCCATCGAGATGCCGCCGGTGACCCCGCCGGCGAGGTCGGACGTCAGGAAGACTGCCGGGCCGACGGTGCCCGTCTTAGACCTCAACTGTACGAGTCCTGGAACCGTTTCCATGTCATCGCGATTTTGACACCAAGAGGGGCGAAGGATCGAAAGGGCATGCGCTCGAACGAAAGCTCGCTCCACGCCGACAGCGCGTCGGTGTTCCCGAGCATCTGATGCGCGAGCTGGCAACCGGCATAGGAGGCGCGGGCGACTCCCGAGCCGTTGTAGCCCATCGCGTAGAACACGGAGCCCGATTGCCCGATATGCGGCAGGGTGTCCCGCGTAAACGCCACATAGCCGGACCAGCAATGATCGATCGTCGTGTCCTTTAGCGCGGGGAAGACATCGAGCATTTCCTTGTAGAGATGGGAGAAATCGCCGGGATTTGTGGTTCCTGCGCGACCTTTCAGCTTCCCGCCAAACAACAGACGCTTATTGTCCGGCGAAGGCTGGTAGTAGTGATGGACCCGCAACGTATCGCCGTACACGCGCATCTTGGGCATCAGGTCCGTGAGAAGGTTCGGCGACAGTTCCGACGTCGCGATGATCGCCGAGGCCACCGGAACGATGCGGTCATAGAGATCGGGCGTCGCTGTCGTGGTGTACCCATTTGTCGCCACGACCGCATCGCGGCAGGAGATTGGGCCCTTGTCGGAATGCACGATCACGCCGCTATCGGTTTGTTCGAGCCCGACGACCCGCGTGTGAGAATGCAAATCGACGCCCGCCGATTCCGCGCGTTCCAGCAGCCCTTCATGATAGAGCGCCGGGTGCACCGATGCATCGCCGGGAAGCACGCTCCCTCCGTGATAAAGGTCCGAGCCGATTTCGTCGGTCAGGTCTTCCCGTGGCACCATGTGCGCTTCGACTCCTGCGATTTTCCGCAGGTCCTCGATATCATGCGCCATGGATTCGTAATGCGCCGGCCGGGATGCGCCGCGGAAACGTCCCGCCTCGCGCATGTGGCACTCAATCCGCTCGTCCTTGATAAAGTTTTTGACGTAATCCAGCGCCGCGGTTCCTTCGAGCAAGAGAGCCCGAGCCCGTTCCGCGCCGTACAGGTCGATGAGCCGTTGGACCGTGAACCGTTGATTGCCGCTGCCGACCTGCCCTCCGTTACGGCTGCTCGCCCCATAGCCGATCGTTTCCGCTTCGAGCAGCGCGACCTGCCGCCCGCCGCGCGCGAGCGTAAGGGCCGCCATCAAGCCGGTGAATCCCGAACCTACGACTACCGTGTCGGCGCTCGCCGGCAGATCCGTTTCCCGGCGCTCTTGCCGGGGCGCCCATTCCCACCACCACGGGGTAAAACGCGCATGGGCAAATGCTTCCCTGGTCATTTACAGCGTCCTCGTTCATTCAAGCGTGCCATCCGCCCATACCCTCATATCGACCGGTACCCGCCATCCGCCATCACGATGCCGCCGGTGACGTAGCCGGACAGGTCGGAGGCGAGGAACAACGCGGGGCCGAGGATGTCCTCGGGTTTGCCGGCGCGGCCCAAGGGCGTGTGGTCGAGGAATATCTGGATCAGGCCGGGATTGTTGGCGCGCGCCTCGGCGTTGAGCGGGGTTTCGATGAGGCCGGGGCCGATGGCGTTGACCCGCACGCCGTCCTTGCCGAGTTCGGCGGCGAGCGCCCGGGTAAAGCCCAGCACGCCGTGTTTCGACGTGGTGTAGGCGAGCGAGTTCGGCGTCCGCACATGCATGAAGGACTGGATCGAGCCGATATTGACCACCCGGCCTTTCGTCTTGCGCAACTGGTCGAGAAAGGCGTGCGTCACGTTGAACATGCCGTCGAGATTGATGCCGATGATGTCGTCCCAATCCTTGGTCACCGCGTCCCGGTCGCCGGTGAACGGGGTGCGGCGGTTGATCCCGGCGTTGTTGACGAGGATCGAGATCGTACCGATTTCCTTGGCGATGCGTTGGGCCGTGCCGAGGCACGCCTCCCGGTCTCGAACGTCGAGCGCGATGGCGTGGACCTTGTGACCGGCCTCGGCGATGTCCGCGCGCACGGCGTCGGCCGCGTCGGCGTCGAGATCGAGGATGACGATTTCCGCGCCCTGGCCGGCGTAACCCATCGCGATGGCGCGGCCGATCCCGGAGGCGCCGCCGGTGACCATGGCCAGATGTCCGTCCAGTAGCCCGTTCATGCTGCTCTCCCCGATGTTGATGGCGTTCCGAAGAGACTAGCGCCTTGGCGCGCGGTCTGAAAAGCGCGGGCGGTACGGCGCGTTCAGGCGTCCACCCGATAGACCGCCCATACTTCGCACTTTCCCGCATGCGAATCTTCGGGAAAGTTTTTCCGGAGGAGGTCGCGGATCCGCACGGCCTGCCCCAAATCGCCGATCAACCCGTTCGGCAGGACATGCTCGCTGACGATGTCTTCTTCATCGTTTCCCCAATTGGTTACCAGGGACACATCGCAATATCCGTCGATGACGTCGTATCCCAGGAGGCCATCCTTCGGGACGTAGCCGTCATCAAGCTCGATGTCGACGCCGACGAGTGTGGCATTGTCGAATCGTGTGAAGATCTTCCGCGCATAGGCGACGGTGGTGATCATTCCAAGTTTGAAATCCGCATTGACGCAATTCCGCCAATCCTCGTGTGACTCCGGTTCGAACAGGTCGGGTCGCAGAATGCCGTCCACCGAATCGAATTGGGTCAGCGTCAGTTTTCGCCAGGCGAGGTAATCTCGCCATTTCTCGCCGTCTTCGGGACCGAAATTCTGGACGATCTTGTAATACATGGTGACGTTTAAACCGGGTTCGCGTGCGCCGGGGCGTTGGTCGCCGAGCATAGCCGGATTTCATCCGTTCCGGCCGAAAACTTCGGCAATCGCCCGAATTTCCTTCGCGGCACACTTCGCGGTAAAATGTCTTCACAGCAATTGCGCGGTTCCGTCCGGGGCCGCGATTTTCTCGAAAGGATCGACATCGGATGAGCGCGGGAGAGCGGCTGCCGGGAACACCGGTTCCCATGCACAAAT
>JBFFGE010000264.1:0-4357 GCA_041557595.1 Alphaproteobacteria bacterium | reverse complement strand
CGTCAGATCAACGCGCGGACCACCTGCCGCTTTGGACGCATATGTATAATTGGCATCGACCCCATGGCGGAATAAAAGACAAGACGCCAATCAGTCGACTCCGGATCAACCGGGACAACCTGTTGAGGCTCCACAGCTAGGCAATGAAGCGGCGGCTTCGACGACCCAATGCGCCCGCCGTCGGTGCGCCGACACTCACCAAACTTTGATTCCCGCCACCGCTTCGATCGTCCTAGAGTGGCTCCGGGGCAGGATACATGAAGCTCACTTCACGTTCTCAAGGGAGACACATCATGGCACTGCAAATCGGCGATACGGCCCCCGACTTTGAAATCGACACGACGGAAGGCCCTATCAAATTTCATGAATGGGTTGGCGACTCCTGGGCGGTGCTCTTCTCGCACCCAAAGGATTTTACACCGGTCTGCACGACCGAACTCGGTTACATGGCAAGCCTGAAGCCGGAATTCGAAAAACGCGGCTGCAAGATACTGGGGCTGAGCGTGGATCCGGTGGACGATCACATGCGCTGGGTGAAGGACATCGAAACGGCGACCGGCCATGCACCGAACTACCCCTTGATCGGTGACAGCGAACTGAAGGTCCCCAAGGCGTATGGCATGCTGCCATCCGGCGCCGGTGAATCGTCCAGCGGCCGGACGGCGGGCGACAACCAGACGGTGCGCAATGTCTTCGTCGTCGGACCGGACAAGAAGATAAAGCTCATTCTCGTTTATCCGATGGCGACCGGCCGAAACTTCGACGAGATCCTGCGGGTGATCGATTCGCTGCAACTCACCGCAAACCATCAGGTGGCGACACCGGTGAATTGGAAGCAGGGCGAAGACGTGATCATCGTCCCGACGGTCTCGGACGAAGATGCAAAAAAAAGGTTCCCCGATGGCTGGCGTGCGCCGACGCCCTATATGCGCTTCGTCCCCCAACCGAAAGCGTAATCCATCGGTGCGATACGGGCGCGGGGTCGGACCCGCGCCCAACCCCGGCAGCCGTCAGGGCGCGTTGCCGGTAATTTCATCCAGCGTTTCGCGATACTTCGGTGCGTCCGCGCCGCCGAGGTGAACCGCCTTGCGGGCGGCCTCCACCGCCTCATCGCGCCGACCCAGCTCGGCGAGGACAAAGGCCAGATTGTTCCAGGCCGATGCCTTGGCAGGGAATCGCCGGGCGGCGGTCTGAAATGCCGCCGCCGCGCCCGGTACGTCGCTGCTGGCATAGCGGGCATTGCCGAGCGCCATATGGGCGACGAAATTATTCGGCCAGCGCTGCGTGACGGCGGCAAACGCGGCCGCGGCCTCCCGGTGCTTCTTGGCCCGCGCCAATCCAACGGAGGCGTCGATCAGCGGCTGCTCCTCCGCCGTCGCAGGCAACCGGTCGGGCGGCATGACGACCAGCGCCCAAAAATCGCCGCGCCGCCAGGTCCGCTCGAAGGCGGACAGGTCGATCCTATGGCGCTCCTCGGTGCCCGAATGCAGCAAGAGCGTACCCGCTTGCAAATCGTAGCCAAACGCCACCGCGTAATGCCATTGCGGATACCAGTCCAATGCCAGGTTCTGAAACACCAATACGGGATTACCCGCGGCAATTTCCGCCATCAGCGACGGCAAGGTGCGGACGGTTACCGCGAGCCGGCCGTTTCGCCGGGCGCCCGCCAAGATATCGGTGCGCAGCGATCCTTCGCGCCCCGGCGTGTAGACCTGCTTGGCCATGTCGTCCTGGGTGACCGGAAGCCCGGACCAGGCGAGCACCATGGCCAGCGCGGCCGGGCCGCAATAATACTTCTGCTGCGGGAAAAACGGCACATTCGGTATTTCGACCGCCGTCGGCAGATCCGACCGATTCGCCAGGACAAGATCGGTTTGCGGCGTGGCGCACCCTGCCAACACCGCAGCCAAAACCGAAATCAGGAGGACGGCCGCGCCGGCCCGCAGGCGCTTCACGACGGATCGAGCCTTATTTTCCGACGCACCTCGTAAAGGGATATACCTTGGTCCAGCAGAAAAGATCGGTAATCAGCAAAACCACCAAGACAAACAGCACGGCGCCGAGAATCACGCCAAGCGGTCCCTCGCCGGCAGGTAGTTCATCCAGTTTCCCCGCGATCTTGGAAATTTCGGCATCGGACAGCACTTCGGCGCGGGACAAGGCTTCTTTCGGATCGACGCCGAGAGTCCGCATCTGTTCGCGCACATCTTCGCGTTTCAGAAACTGCAGGACCCTATCGCGATTTTGCGCGCGCTCCGCCTCGGCGGGCGTGGCATTCTGTTCGATGACGCGTTCCGTGGATACCAGGCCCGCATTCACTGTACCGATCGGCAAGGACACGAGCAGCATGAGCACCGCCGCCGGCCAAGCGATATAGCGGCGATAAATTCGGAAACCTTTCATTATTCCTCCGTTATCAAAGGTTCTGCGACCATCCACCCTGGCGCAACCTAGCGAGCGTTGGAGTATAGTGCAAGGTCACCGGGCCATTCTTATTGCCGCTACAAAATAGTCAAAGAATTGACGTAATACTGTAGATGCACAACCTCTTCGGATTCACTGTTGCGATGTTGGTCCGGCCGCATCCCAGCCGTCGAATCGCGCGGGAATGCTCAACCTGGACTTGGCTGGCTCATCATCTCCGGCGGGGTGTTGGCCGAAATTCTGGCATTCCACCGCCCGTCTCGCGTCGGATAAATGAATCCGTATGGGTGATACGTGCCGCCGCCATATCGCGCTTCCGGCGCGTACCAGACGCGCACCGCCGACCAGTTATTGCCTGCGGAGGTGTCGCGCACACGAATGTCTTTGTGTATCCGGCCCCGGTTCAGCCAATTGGCGTGATCCACGACGATCGTGCGATCGTCGAGGATACGTTTGACGACGGCAAGATGCCCCCGGCTGCGGCCTTTCCGCTTCAACACGCGGCCTTTCCGCTTCAACACAAGGACCGATCCGACCGCCGGATGCGCTCCCCGGCGATAGCGCCCCTTGGCCGCCCGCCACCAGGTCCAGGCATCGCCACGGATCTGAATGTTCGATTGTTGGCGGGCATACGGCACGCATTGCAGGAATCGGGAGGTATTAATGATTCGGGGTTGCAATCGCGCGACCTGCGCCGGGTATCGGTGCGCCAGCGACGGAACATAGGGCTGCTGTGGGGCCGACGGGGGCGTTTCGATTGCGGCGGACGGCGCCGTCTCGGCCGCGGATGGCCGGATTTCCGCGTCCGGCGTTTGGCTGCATCCGGCAACCAGCGCAACAAGCGCTCCGCCGAACACGGCTTTGGCAATTCCGGAATTCGATAAAACCCAACCGCACGGCATCTTCGCCCCGCTCCCCAATTTCAACGCCAGGGGAAGTGTCGTGCGAGGCGGGTTAACAAGTTGTTAATGAATTGCGTTAATAGAATCGGTTTCGCTCAGAAAAGCCGCGATGCCGGTTTCGGACTGGAAATGAACACTGTTATATGATTGATAAATAACATAGAATGGTTGAAACTCCCTGCCGCAAGGAGCACCGTCGCCGTGCGTAATTTCAGTCTCTCGCTCGTGTTATTCGCCCTCGCGGCGAGTGTCGGATCGGACCCGTCCGGGGCCGCTACCTGGCAATCCGCAAGCCTCGGCAATGCCGTGATTCCCGTCGATCGCATGGCGCCCGACATGCGAGCCGCGTATTTGCAAAGCATCCGAACCGAATTGCAGGCCCATGGCTACACCCCCGCCGCTTCCGGCACCGCCGGCCGTGAAGCGCTCGCCGCGGCCATCGGACGGTATCAACGGGATGCCGGGCTCCCCGTCGACGGCATCGCGAGCAAGGAATTGCTCGATCATTTGATGTTCGCCTTACCGAAGGTCTATGCGGGCAAGCCGCCGCACCGCAGTAAAGCGGCGCCCAAACGCGTCACGCGCCGCGCCGCCCCGGTTGGTCCCCGGCTCCAGTCGAACGGTGGCCTCATGCCGGGATTCAGAGGGCTGCCGCGCGAGCCGGTCATCGCCCGCGCGCTACCGGCACCGGCCAAGCCGCGCGCGCAGCCGACGCCGCGCGTCGGTGGCAGCGGCGTGGTCACGCAACTGCAGAGGCATCTCGCATCGCGCGGCTATTATCAGGGAAAAATAGACGGCGCGTTTGACGACGACGTCGCGGCGGCCGTCCGCAAATTCCAGAAAGACGAAAAATTGCCGGTCACGGGCGTGATCGATGGCCCCTTGCTGAACGCGATCCTGCCGCAGACAACGCAATAACCGCCGGGCAGGACCGTTTCGGTTCGCTCGGGATTTGCTCTATCAGACACCGCGGAGGTAGGACGCTGCCGCGGTGGCGGCGGAAACCCCTTCGCCGACCGCTTCGGCGAGAT
>JBFFGE010000263.1:0-4423 GCA_041557595.1 Alphaproteobacteria bacterium | reverse complement strand
TTGCGCCGCCGCTTCTATTTTCGGCACGGTGTATTGCGACGGATTTATCTCCTTGTTCGGGCTGCCGCGGTAGACTTATGGTGCCGGCGCCATGCCGCAAAGCGCACGAAGCGAATTCACCAAGACCCATCCCGTACCACGCCGCTTCGGAGCGGTGAACTGGCTCGGACTGTGGACCCTGTACGAGAAAGAGGTCTGGCGGTTTCTCAAGGTGTATCTGCAGACCATTCTCGCGCCGTTGATTTCGACCCATGTCTTTCTGGCGATCTTCGTCCTGGCGCTTGGCCGCGCCGTCGAACGCGTGGGCGGCGTCCCGTTCACGGAATTCCTGGCGCCCGGCCTCATCGTGATGGCGATGGCGCAGAACGCCTTCGCCAATTCCACGTCGACCATCATTCTCGCCAAAATCCAGGGCAACATCATCGACGTGCTGATGCCGCCGCTCAGCCCGTTCGAACTGGCGTTCGGGTACGTTGCCGCCGGGTTGACGCGGGGTTTGGTCGTGGGCGTCACGACGGGGACGGTCATGTTCGCCCTTGTGGGCGTGGTGCCGAGCGCGCCGGCGATCATGATCTATTACGCCATTTCGGCGCCGCTGATGTTGTCCCTGATGGGCACGCTGACCGGGTTGTGGGCCGAGAAGTTCGACCATACGGCGGCGATTACCAATTTCGTCGTCACGCCGCTGGCCTTCCTGTCGGGCACCTTCTACTCCATCGAGCGATTGCCGGCGGCATTTCAATGGATTGCCCACTTCAATCCGTTCTTCTACATGATCGACGGTTTCCGGTACGCCTTTATCGGCCATTCGGACGCGCCGGTTTGGATCGGTATGGCGGTGCTGTTTGCGGTCAATACGGTGCTGTGGACCCTGTGCTGGTACCTGTTTGCGGTGGGATACAAAATCAAGGCATGAACGCGCGATGAACCGCCGCTCGCCGCCATCCCGCCGCGCGCTCACGCATTGACATTTATAGCCCAAAGGCTTGATACTCCGCGGCTTCCGACGGCGTAGGCGCGCCGCCGGGTTCCGTTACTATTGGAGGACGCTGTTATGACAGCGGTAATGCCGACATATGGTCGGGTCGATATTGCCTTTGAAAAAGGCGAAGGCCCCTATCTCTTCTCAACCGACGGCAGGCGCTTTCTCGATTTTTGCGGCGGCATCGCGGTGAATGTGCTGGGCCATGCCCATCCACATCTTGTTGCCACGCTGCAGGAACAGTCTGCGAAGCTGTGGCATGTTTCCAACCTGTACCGAATTACCGATCAGGAACGTCTGGCGGAACGTCTGGCCGCGACATCGTTTGCGGATCTGGCATTCTTCTGCAATTCGGGCGCGGAAGCCGTCGAGGGCGGCCTCAAATTGTGCCGCAAGTATCACAGCGCCAACGGCGCGCCGGAAAAGTGGCGGATCATCACCTGCGGCGGCGCGTTTCACGGCCGGACCCTGGCGACGATTTCCGCCGCCAAGAACGAAAAGCACCTCGCCGGGTTCGGTCCGGAAACCGACGGCTTCGACAATGTCGCCTTCGGCAATTTGAACGAGTTGCGCGCGGCGATCACCGGCGAGACGGCGGCGATCCTTCTCGAACCGATTCAGGGCGAAGGCGGTATCCGGCCGGCGGATCTCGACTATCTGCGCGGCGTGCGGCAGGTCGCCGACGAATTCGGCTTGTTGCTGTTCTTCGACGAAGTCCAATCGGGCATCGGCCGGACCGGGCGCTTATGGGCCCATCAATGGGCCGGCATCGAGCCCGATGTCATGGCCATCGCCAAGGGGTTGGGCGGCGGATTTCCGGTTGGCGCGTTTCTCGCGACCACGGAAGCGGCCAAGGGCATGGTTCCCGGCACGCATGGCTCGACATTTGGCGGCAATCCGCTTGCCATGGCAGTCGCCAACGCGGTGCTGGACATTATCCTGGACGAGGGATTCCTGAACCATGTCGAGACGGTCGGCGCCTATTTGCGGGAGCGGCTGGAAGATCTGGTGCAGCGCCGCGGCGATGTGTTCACCGCGACGCGCGGCAGCGGTCTGATGCGGGGTTTGATCTGCGGGCCCGATTGCGGCGCGGTCGGCACGCGGCTCTTCGAGGAAGGGCTGCTTACCGTGATTGCGGGCGAGAACGTGGTGCGGCTTCTGCCACCGCTGAATATCGAAACGGCACATGTGGATGAGGCGGTCGCCATTCTGGATCGGGTGGCCGAGGCCTGGCCTGCCGGCGAGTCATGAGCCAAGCCAAGCATTTTCTCGACCTCGACCGGCTGGACAAGCAACATCTGCGGGGGATTCTAGACAGCGCCGCGGCTTTCAAGAACGCCACGGTCGATGGCGGGCGTCTGCTCGATGGCAAGATCCTGGCGATGATCTTCGAGAAGCCGTCGACGCGCACACGGGTGAGCTTCGACGTGGCGATGCGCCAGCTCGGCGGGCAGACGATTTTGATGAGCGATCGGGAGAGTCAGTTGGGCCGGGGCGAGACCATCGCCGATACGGCGCGGGTCCTGTCGCGATATGTGGATGCCATCATGATCCGCACCAATTCCGCCGAGAAATTGCAGGAATTGGCCCAATATGCGGATGTGCCGGTGATCAACGGACTGACGGATCGCAGCCATCCGTGCCAATTGATGGCCGACGTGTTGACCTTCGAGGAGCATCGCGGACCTATCCGAGGCAAGTCGGTCGCCTGGGTCGGCGACGGCAACAACGTTGCGAGCAGTTGGATTCAGGCGGCGACACAATTCGACTTCGAGTTGCGTCTTGCCTGTCCAGCCGAATTGCCGCCGGAACCCGAGATTGTCGATTGGGCGCGGCAAAACGGCGGATCGATCTCGCTGACCGAAGATCCGGCCGCCGCCGTGCAAGATGCCGATTGCGTCGTGACCGATGTGTGGATTTCGATGGGCGACAAGGATGCGACGCAGCGCCATAACCTGTTGCGTCCCTATCAGGTGGATGAGGCGATGATGGCGCGCGCCCAACCGGATGCGATCTTCATGCATTGTTTGCCGGCGCACCGGGGCGAAGAAGTGACCGCCGGGGTGATCGATGGGGCGCAGTCGGTGGTTTGGGACGAAGCCGAGAATCGATTGCACGTCCAAAAGGGGATTCTCGCTTGGTGTCTGGAATAAACGAGATTGCCGGCGGCGAGGCGGAGCTGACAGGGGATGACTGCATTCAGCCGTTTCGGCTTGATTCGGCAGGGTTCCACGGCCGGCTGCTGCGGCTCGGTCCGACCGTCGACACAATCGTAAAGCGCCACGATTATCCCGACCCGGTCGCCGGTCTGATCTCGGAAACGCTCGCGCTGGCCGGCGTGTTGTCGGCGGCGCTGAAATTCGACGGTGTCTTTACACTGCAATTGTCGGGTGATGGGCCGGTGCGGTTTCTGGTTGGCGACGTCACCAGCGCCGGAGATATGCGGGCCTATGCCAGTTTCCGCGGCGCGCTGCCGCCGGTGTCGGAAATCGCGACCGCGCCGGTCCCGCGGTTGATCGGCGCGGGCCACATTGCGCTTACCGTCGACCAGAGCGCCTCCACCGATCGGTATCAGGGCATTGTGGATATCGAGGGCGGGACGCTGTCCGATTGCATCCATCATTATTTCCGCCAGTCGGATCAGTTTTCCGCGGCGCTAAAGCTTTGCGCCGGCCGTGACGAAGAGGGTCGCTGGCGGGCCGCCGCCCTGATGCTGCAGCGGTCCCCGGAAACCGAGGATCCGAACCTCCGAGATGAAACGGAAGAGGCGTGGCGGCACGCCCTTGTGATGTTGGGGAGTTGCACCGACAAGGAGTTGTTGCACAGGCAGTACACGCCTTTCGGGTTGTTGTACCGGTTGTTTCACGAGGACGGCGTTCGGGTATTCGACGCGCGGCCCGTTCAATTCGGCTGCCGCTGTTCGATAGACAAGGTGAAAGGTGTCCTGGCGTCCTTATCGGATGCGGAAATAACCGACCTGATGGTGGATGGCGAGATTACAGTTACATGCGAATTCTGCCGCGAGGCCCATGCGTTCGATAGCGGCCAGATCGCGCGAATGCGGACGCCGTACGGAGCCGGAGAAACGCCGGCGCAGTGACGGCCATCCTGGCGTGGATGCAGTCGACCGGATTGCGCCATCGTATTTTCATCTTGCCGCACGGCGCGATAACACGTTTCTTACCGCTTGAATTGGTGGTTCCGGGAGCTTCGCACAATGAATTTCAAGAAATCGAGTTGGCTGTTCAACAAGGACATCGCCTACATGTATCGGGCATACTCCACGTGTAACCGTCCGCTCAAGATCACCTCGCCGGCACCGCAGGATAATATCTACACACCTATGCAGGCGGTGGGCTCAAGCGTCACGATCCAGGTAGACGCGAGCAGGTTTACCGGCTGGAAGAAGCTGGAGTTCTATGACGGAGCCAAGCTGCTTGG
>JBFFGE010000262.1:0-4454 GCA_041557595.1 Alphaproteobacteria bacterium | reverse complement strand
GTCGATCACGAACAAGATGTCGGGCAATCCGGCCATTTCCTTGATACCGCCCAGCGACCGGTCGAGCTTGTCATGCTCGCGCTGCAATCCGAGCTGCTCTTTCTTGGTAAGCCCCTGAATACCTTGCGCGAGTTGATCCTCGAGGGTCTTCAGCCGCCGGATCGAATTGGAAATCGTCTTCCAGTTGGTCAGCATGCCGCCGAGCCAGCGATGGTTGACGTAATACTGACCGCAGCGCCGGGACGCGGACGCCACCACTTCCGCCGCCTGCCGCTTCGTGCCGACGAACAGGATACGACCACCGCCCGCGGCCACATCGCGGACCGATTCGAGCGCCCGATGCAGCATCGGCACCGTTTGTTCCAGGTCAATAATATGAACGCCGTTCCGCTCGCCGAAAATGTACGGCAGCATCTGCGGGTTCCAGCGTCGGGTGGTATGGCCGAAATGAACGCCAGCTTCGAGCAGCTGGCGCATGGTGAAATCAGGCATCGCCATGGTTATTTCCTTTTCCGGTTCGTCCGCCGCGGGTGTCACCGGAAATTCCGGCACCGGAGCGACCGACGCCCTCTCGGCGTGACCGCAAAAACCCGCGTGAGGGTTGAGATTGCGGGGATATACCCGTAAGTGCCGAACCTGGCAAGAGCCAAGGCGGATTATCGGCCATTTCGATGTAAATTTAGAGACCGGTGTCGTGGCCGCGCCGGAAGTTCCCGGGCGCCGCCGCTAAATATCGTGGACGTCGACGATCCCGGGGATCGCCTTGACGGCGCTGCGCATGGCCGGCGTGATGCGAAATCCGCCGGGCACGACCATTTCCACCTCCTGGTCGAAGGTGTCGAGAACCAGGGTAACGCGGCCCCGGCCTTTCTTCGAATGCTCGCGAAAGATGCCGACCAGCACATCGACCGGTTCCGGTTCGCGCAGGAAGATTCGCAGCCCCTCGGCCGCGTCGGCCGCGGCGTCTTCGAGTTCCTGGATCGCCAGCGCCGTGACCCGGAAATTGTCCTCATGCGCTTGAACGTCGGCCGTCACGAGCAAGGGCGCGCCGGATTCCAGCATGTCCCTGCAAGACGCCAACAGCTCGGAAAAGACGGTGATTTCGTAGGCGCCGCTGGTATCCGACATTTGCACGAAGGCGAGCTTGCCCCGGCGGCCGTTGATGATCCGGCGGCCGCCAACGATCCCCGCCAGCTTGACCCGCGGTTCCCGCACACGGCCGGCCGCGACATCCGCCCATTGCACCACGCCCATGCGTTCGCAGCTCTTGGCGTAGGATTCCAGCGGGTGGGCCGACAGGTAAAATCCGATCGCCTCATATTCCTGCTGCAATCGTGGCTCGGTCGGCCAGTCATCCACGTCGGGCAGCACGATGCTGCGCGCCTCCAGGGCCTCGCCAAACAGGCTTACCTGATTGCTTTCCCGGTCGTTTTGCGCCGCGCTCGCATGCCGGATCAGATACTCCACCGCCTCGTAGACCTGCCTCCGGTGCGGGTTCAGCGCATCGAATGCGCCGGCGCGCGCCAAGTTCTCGATCTGGCGCTTGTTCATGACCCGGGAGTCGAGACGGTTGGCGAAATCCGTCAAATCCTTGAAGGGTCCATTCGCCTCCCGTTCGGCGACCAGCGCCTCCATCGCCGCCTGGCCCACATTCTTGATGGCCGCCAGCGCATAGCGCACCGCATAGCCGCCATCCGGCAAGGCTTCGACCGTGAACTCGGCGCCGGAACGGTTGACGTCGGGCCCCAGCAAGCGGATATCCAGCCGGTCCAGTTCGGTCCGGAAGCCGTTCAGCTTATCGCCGTTGCCCATGTCGAGCGTCATCGAGGCGGCCATGAATTCGACCGGATAGTTCGCCTTCAAATACCCGGTTTGATACGCCACCAGCGCATAGGTCGCGGCATGCGACTTGTTGAAGCCGTAGCCGGCAAATTTGTTGACCTGCTCGAAGATGTGCCCGGCCACGCCCCGATCCACATCACGCTCGACCGCACCGTCGATGAAGGCCTTCCGCTGCGCCTCCATCTCCGCCTTGATCTTCTTGCCCATCGCCCGGCGCAGCAGGTCCGCCCCGCCCAGCGTATAGCCGGACAGTTCCTGGGCGATCTTCATGACCTGTTCCTGATAGATCATGATGCCGTGGGTTTCCTTGAGGATCTCCTCGATCCGGGGATGCATGTAGTCTGGCTCTTCTACGCCGTGTTTCCGCCGGATATAGCTCGGGATGTTGTCCATCGGACCCGGCCGATACAGGGAAACCAGCGCGATGATGTCCTCGAAGCGATCCGGGTTCAGCTTCTTGATGACGTCCCGCATGCCCGAGCTTTCCAGCTGGAACACGCCGGTCGTATCGCCACGGCAAAACATCTCGTAGGTCTTGGCATCGTCCAGCGGCAAGCGTTCTATATCGACGTCGATATCCCGCTGGCGCAGCAGGGCGACCGCGCGGGCCAGCACCGTCAGGGTCTTCAGACCGAGGAAATCGAATTTAACCAGGCCGGCCTGCTCGACATATTTCATGTTGAACTGGGTCACCGGCATGTCCGACCGCGGATCGCGATAGAGCGGCACGAGTTCTTCCAGCGGCCGGTCGCCGATCACCACACCGGCCGCATGCGTCGAAGCGTGCCGGAACATGCCCTCCAGCCGAAACGCAATATCGAACAGGCGCTTCACCGATTCATCCGACTTCAGCATCTCCTGCAGCGCAGGTTCGCCGTCGACCGCTTGTTTCAGGCGCACCGGATTGGCCGGATTGTTCGGCACCATCTTGCAGATACGGTCGACCTGGGTGTACGGCATGGCAAGCACGCGCCCGACATCGCGCAACACGGCGCGCGCCTCCAGTTTCCCGAACGTGATGATTTGCGCGACCCGGTCCTGACCATAGGTATTCTGCACATAACGGATCACGTCGTCGCGGCCGTCCTTGCAGAAATCGATATCGAAATCCGGCATCGAGATCCGTTCCGGATTCAAGAACCGCTCGAACAGCAACCCCCAGCGCAACGGATCGAGGTCGGTAATGGTCAACGACCAGGCGACGACCGATCCTGCGCCGGAACCGCGGCCGGGTCCCACGGGAATCCCCTGCTCTTTCGCCCACTGGATGAAATCCGCGACGATCAGGAAGTATCCCGGGAAGCCCATCTGACCGATGACGTCCAGCTCATAGTCGAGCTGCTGCCGATAGGGTTTGGCGGCTTCTTCCGGCTGCGCCGCAGCCATATCAGCGTTGAAGACCAGGCTTTCGAGACGCCTTTCCAGGCCGGCCCGCGCCATTTCGCGCAGGAGTTCGCCTTCGTCGCGCCCCTCCAGCTGCGGATAGGGCGGCAGGATGGGATCGCGCGTATCGGCCACATAGGCGCAGCGCCGGGCGATCACCAGGGTGTTGTCGATCGCCTCCGGCAGATCGGCAAACAGGATGCGCATTTCCTCCGCCGATTTGAAGTAATGCTCCGGCGTCATCCGGCGCCGGTCCTGCTGCGTCACCACCTGGCCTTCGGCGATGCAGATCAGCGCGTCATGGGCTTCATGCATGTCCCGGGTCGAGAAGAACACTTCATTCGTGGCAACGAGCGGCAAATCGAAGCGGTAGGCGAGATCGATCAGCTCGGCTTCGACCCGATCCTCCTCGGCGAGGTTATGACGCATGATTTCGACATAGAGCCGGCCGGGAAACAACGCCGATAATTTACCAAGCAATTCCTCGGCGGCCGGTTTCTGGCCTTCTCCCAACAGCCGCCCGATCGGCCCGTTCAATCCGCCGGTCAGGGCGATCAGGCCGGCGCCATGGGACTGCAGATCCTCCAAGTGGATTTGCGGCGGCTCATGAGACTCGGTTTCGAGATGGGCGCGGCTGGCCAGGGCCAAAAGGTTACGGTACCCCGCTTCGTTCTGAACCAGCAGGACGATCGGGTCCGGCGGCGGCGCGGCGCCATTCGTGCCGTGACCATCGGTCCGGTGCAGGCCTAATTGGCAGCCGATGATCGGCTGCACGCCCGCCTTGCGCATGGTGAGCGAGAATTCCAGCGCCCCGAACAGATTGTTGGTATCCGCAACGCCGACCGCCGGCATGCGATGCCGGAGACACAGATCGGCCAGCTCCGGAATCCGGATGGCGCCTTCGGACAGCGAATAGGCGGAGTGAACGCGGAGGTGGACGAAGTCGGCGTGGCTCATGGCCGGAGAATACACGGGGCACCGGTGTGGCTGGCAAGAAGGTTAAATTTTTTGGCGGGAATACTTGGCTTCCACGGAGTGCGGGCAGCCGACATAGAACGTCAAAGCGGCGACTCCATTCCAAAAACAGGCGTCGCGGCTCAAACCAAATCGGCGACCGCCGCCCGATACGCTTCGAGCGCCGCGAGATGATCGCCGTGCGTCTTCAGATCGGCCCGCACGTGATGGGCGTGGTGAAATTCCGTGTTCACGGTCAGGCAATCGACGCCGAG
>JBFFGE010000261.1:0-4541 GCA_041557595.1 Alphaproteobacteria bacterium | reverse complement strand
GCCGCCCGCCAAACGTCTTGCGGCCATCGAGCAGCGCCTCGAACAGCGTGCGTCGCCAGCGCCGCCGGTTCAGCCCGGCATCGGGGGCAACGGTGAGACTCTCGGCAGGTGCGTCGTTCCTCATGCTGTCCCGGCCCGGCCTGTTTGGCTGCCATTTATAGCCAAATAGGCTTGCGATCACGCTGCACCGCAACAGTGTTGTCAGCGCAAATCAGGCCATGTAGTTGAATTGAACCGGAGGCGGTCCAGGCGCGACAGATGACAGCAATTCTCCGAACCGGGATTCTGATGCTCGCCGTCATCACCTTCGCCTCCCCGGCGGTTGCCGGGCCATTCGAAGACGGCAAGGCGGCCATCGGGCGTGAGGATTACGGGACTGCATTGCGGCTTTTGGAGCCGCTTGCCGAACAGGGCGGTGCCGACGCGCAATACAACCTTGGCCTGATGTACCGCGACGGCCGGGGCGTGCCACAGGACGATGCCGCCGCGCATATGTGGTTCACTCTCGCGATCTCCCACGGTTTGGAGAAGGCGCGAAAAAACCGCGACAGTCTCGTCAAGCGCATGACGCATGGCCAGATCGAGGAGGCCACGCTGCTGGTCCGTGAATGGCGGCGGGCGCATCAGCAGTAGAGCGGAGCTGACCCAGCCAGCAGTTGGACCATGCGCCGAGTGGTCGCAAGCCAATACAAGGGGCACGCCCGGGGGCTGGCATCTTTTCGTCGTTAGGGCTTGAGCGGTTCCGTGCTAGGATTTGACCGAACCAAGGGCGAGGTAACCGATGCCAATCTTCCTGGACCGCCATGATATGGTCGAACAATCCGCTGAGGAAACCGCCCAACTGCACATCAAGGATTTGGAAATCCAGGACAAATACGGAGTGAAGTTCCTGACGTATTGGTACGATGCCGAACGTCGAACGACATTCTGTCTTGTCGATGCACCGGACAAAGAAACGGCCGACAAGGTCCATGCGGAAGCCCATGGATACGTGGCCAACGAAATGATCGCCGTGGATCTGTCGGCCGTCGAGGCCTTTCTCGGTCGCATCCACGATCCGCCCTCCGCAAACACTATACCGATCGATGATTCAGCCTTCCGCGCCATCATGTTTACCGACATGGTCGGTTCGACAGAGATGACGGCGGAACTCGGCGACACGATGGCGGTGGAGCTGCTCAAGGCTCACGATGCGATCATCCGGCGATCGCTGGAAAAACATGCTGGTTCGGAGGTGAAGCACCTCGGGGACGGCATCATGGCGTCGTTTGACGACGTCCAGGCTTCGGTCGCGTGTGCAATCAAGATTCAGGAAGAGTTCGCGACCTATAACGAAAACAGTGAGAACCCGATCCGTGTAAGGATCGGTATCCACGCCGGCGAGCCCGTCGAAGAGAGCGACGATCTTTTTGGTTCCGCGGTGCAAATGGCGGCTCGGATATTTGATACCGCCCAGGCAGACGCCACCCTTGTATCTCGTGCGGTCAGGGATGCGTGTGCTGGTGTCGATCTGAGATTTGCGCCTATGGGTTCCGAAACTCTGAAGGGATTTTCAGAACCGGTTCAGCTGTTTTCCCCGGCTTGTTGATACCGGCACCGCCTGACAGCGAGTCCACCCCGATTGCTGACGGGTTGTCAAGCATTCCATTGTGGTGCGGGCGCCGGGACTCGAACCCGGATGGCCTTCCGGCCGAGGGATTTTAAGTCCCTTGCGTCTACCAGTTCCGCCACGCCCGCTTAGCCGTTACGCACTAGCCGCGCGTCACGATGAGGGCAAGGCCGCCGGCGATCGCCGATGGCTCAAGCGCCATTGCCGGAGATCGGCGGCTGGAACGACAGGCCGAGATCCCAGGGGAAATAGATCCAGGTATCCTGCGAGACTTCGGTGACGAAGGTGTCGACCAGCGGCCGCCCCTTGGGCTTGGCGTAGACCGTGGCGAAATGCGCCTTCGGCAGCATCTCGCGCACCAGCGTCGCCGTCGAGCCGGTGTCGACAAGATCGTCGACGATCAGCACCTTCTCGCCGCCTTCGCCGATCTCGCGGATGTCCTGACTGACCGGCTTGATGATGGTCGTTTCGCCCTGCGTCTTGTAGTCCATATAGGAGGCAACGCAGACCGTCTCGATCAACCTGATATCGAGTTCGCGCGAAACGATCGCCGCCGGCACAAGCCCGCCGCGTGTGATACAGACGATCGCTTCGAACGGCCCGGCTTCCGCCAGCCGCCAGGTCAGTGCCCGCGCATCCTGATGAAAGCGGTCCCACGAGACGGGAAAGGCTTTTTCCGGGTTCGGTTGTTCTTCCGCCATTATGCTTTCCGCCTGGTTCCACAGCATGGGTGGCGCGATGATCTAGCCCGATTTGAGAGCCGCGTCCAATGCCGCGCGGGCCGCCTTCAGCGCCGCCCCGTCGCGGCTTCTGAGCACGAGCCGCGTCGTGAAGCGCGTGCCGTCGTGATAGGGATAGGAGCCGATCCGCACGCCGGGATGGTCGGCCTGCAATGTTTCAAGAAGTGCAGCGACATCGCCCTCGCCGCGCCCCGCCTCCACCGTCTCGCTGAGCATTGCCGCCGCTGCCGGCAAGGTCTCGATGATGGCGTCCATCATCGCCTGCATAACCGCCGGCACGCCGGCCATGACATGGACATTGCCGAGCTTGAAACCCGGCGCGCCGGAGATGCGATTCTCGATCAGCTCGGCACCCTCGGGAATGCGCGCCATGCGCAGGCGCGCGGCGTTGAGCTCAAAGTCGGTGTTTTCGTATCGCGCCTCCAGGATGGCGCGGGCGCGCGGATCGACGTTGAGCGCGACGCCGAAAGCCTCCGCCACCGCATCGGCGGTGAGGTCGTCATGGGTCGGACCGATGCCGCCGGTGGTAAAGACATAGGTATATTTTTCGCTGAGCGCCCGCACCGCTTCGATGATTGCGTCCTTGCGGTCCCCCACGACCCGAATTTCTTCAAGATCGATGCCCAGATCGGACAGCGTATCGGCGATGAAGCCGCTATTGCTGTCCTTCGTCCGCCCCGACAGGATTTCATCGCCGATGACGAGAACGGCCGCCGTCGGCGCCTTCGCTTGGCTCATCTTTTGTCCGCGCTCCTTAATTGCGGTCACCTGTCGCGGCGGCCATTGAAAATCAGGCCGATCGCCATTAGGCGGCTGTTATGCACTTTCCCGACCCGCTTATGGAAGCGCGCCTGATCCGCCGCTACAAGCGTTTCCTTGCCGATATCGAATGGCCGGACGGATCGTCGGACACCGTCCACTGCCCCAATCCCGGCGCCATGCTCGGCCTCGACGCGCCGGGTTCGAGGGTTCTTGTCTCGCGTTCCGCCAATACGAAGCGCAAGTACCCCCTCACGCTGGAGATCGTCGAAGCCGACGGCACTCTGGTCGGCATCAATACCGGTCTGCCCAACCGGCTCGCCGGAGAAGCGATCGCTAACGGCGTGATCGCGGAGCTTGCCGGCTATGAGACGCAGCGCAGCGAAGTCCGCTATGGCGTTAATTCGCGCATCGATATCCTGCTGGAACACTCCGACCGGCCGGTTTGCTATGTGGAGGTCAAGAACGTCCATCTCAGCCGCCAGCCGGGGCTGGTTGAGTTTCCCGATTGCGTCACCGCCCGCGGCGCCAATCATTTGCAGGAACACGGCGACCAGGCCGAGGCCGGCCATCGCGCCGTCATGGTCTTCATCATCCAGCGGGCCGACGGAGCCCGCTTCGACCTGGCACGCGACATCGACCCTGGCTACGCCGCCGCTTTTAACCATGCCCGCCGTCGCGGCGTTGAAGTGGCGGCCTATGCCTGCTCTGTATCGGCGTCGGAAATTTTGGTTACAATGCCCGTGCCGATCGACAAGCGGGTCTTACAACCGGGTTCCGCTTCGATTAAATAAGTACCAGCGGAATTCAGTACGGACCGAACATGCAGGATCTGGTTGACAACGCCCACGGCACGCGGATGATCCAGCACTATGGCGATGACGGGTTTGCCGGCATGCACAAGGCCGGTGCGCTGACGGCCGCCTGTCTCGATGCGCTGGCTGACATCGTCGCGCCGGGCGTGACGACCCAGGCGATAGACGATTTCGTCCATGCCTTCGCCATCAACAATGGCGCCACGCCGGCGACGCTGAATTATCGTGGTTACCGCAAGTCCTGCTGCACCTCGGTCAACCACGTCGTCTGTCACGGCATTCCTAGCGACAAGCCGCTGCGCGACGGCGATATCGTCAATATCGACGTCACCTTGATCGTCGATGGCTGGCATGGCGATTCAAGCCGCATGTATCCGGTCGGCGAGATCCGCCGCGCCGCCGAGCGTCTGGTCAATGTCACCTATGAATGTCTGATGCGCGGCATCGACGCCGTCAAACCGGGCGGCCATCTCGGCGACATCGGCCATGCCATCCAGTGCCATGCGGAGGCTGAGCGCTGTTCCGTAGTCCGCGACTTTTGCGGGCATGGCGTTGGGCGGGCATTCCACGAGCCGCCAAACATTCTGCACTACGGCCATCGCGGCGACGGCATCACTT
>JBFFGE010000260.1:0-4565 GCA_041557595.1 Alphaproteobacteria bacterium | reverse complement strand
CGTACGGCCGCTCGTCTGTGTCAAACGCACCGCCTCGCGCCTGAAATCCTCCGTGAAATCTCGTCTTGCTCGTCCAGTCATAAGGTCCTCCTGATTAGCTTAGGCTATCAAAAGTCCCTCCACTTTTTCCGGGCAAGTCCATGATGACCTGACCGAGCGTGCGGTTGGCTTCGGTCTGACTCGAACCATCATTGCCCGCTTGGTCGATTTCCACGCTGGCGCGCTGGTTCGACGCCGGAATGCTTTCACCGGTGTCGTTGGCCGGTGCGGTCGGGTCGAGGCGCACGGTTTCGCCGATCGCGGAATTACGCTCGGTTACCCGGTCTTCCAGGGCCGAACCGCTGGCGTCGACGCGAAGCTGCGGCGACCGGCCGGCCTCGGCGCTGGGCGCCTGATCGACGGCGGCGGTGAACGAGGCGATCAGGCCTTCATCGCCTTGATCTTCCGTGATTGCAGCTGGTGCGACGGACGGCGAGGGACTGGTCGCATCGAGCCGTTCGGCAAGCGCGTCGGTACCGGCAAGGGCATCGGCCACGCGTTGGCCCTCGGCGCTGATCTCCACGTCGTCGTTGACCGCCAGATTGGACGGCTGCGGACTGGCACCGACCGACGCGGTGACGTTCGCACCCGCCGGCTGGTCCGGTTGCCGCTTCTTGACGGCGTCGATGGCGACGCCGGAATTGACTTCTGCAAGATCGACCATGGGTCCTCGCGCGAAAAGCGCCCTCATGTAATGGGCACTATTACTGTAATTATACTCTCAATATTAGAATACATACAGAATATTTCTATGACGAAGGTCACTAATGTGAGAATATAGGAAATAAATCTCACGATATTCGCGCATTAACCATAGCAAATACATGAAGATCGCGATTGCGATCAGTCGAGCGCCCGCGGATCGAGCGCGTCCTGCAATCCGTCGCCGAGGAAATTGAAGGCGATGACGGTGACGAAGATGAGGAGTCCGGGCCAGATCGCCAGTTCGGGCGCCGACCAGATCATCTGCTGGGCATTGGTCAGCATATTGCCCCAGCTTGCGGTCGGCGGCTGAATGCCCAGGCCAAGGAAGCTGAGGACCGATTCGAACAGGATGATATTGCCGACCGACAGGGTGGTTGCGACGATGATCGGCGATACCGCGTTCGGCAGGATATGGCGCAGCATGATCGCGCGCGGCGGCGTGCCGAGGGCGACTGCCGCGCGGACGAATTCCCGCCGCCGCAGGGCAAGCGTTTCCGCCCGAACGAGCCGCGCGACCGTATTCCACCCGACCAGGGCTATGATCGCGACGATGCGATAGAGGCTGATATTCTCCGACTGCACGATTTCATCCGGCAGACCGAGCTTGTTGAGATCGATCGCGGCCAGTACGATCAGCAGCGGCAGCAGCGGCAAGGCGATGACGAAGTCGTTGAAGCGCATGAGGATGCGGTCGACGATACCGCCGTAGTACCCGGCGACAATGCCGATTGCGGTGCCGATCACTGCTGAAAACAGGGCGGCGACGATGCCGACGGCGAGCGAGATCTGGCCGCCATAAAGCAATCGCAGCAGCATGTCGCGCCCGAGCTCATCGGTGCCCAGCGGATGCGCCAGGGACGGCGGTGCAAACCTGGCGAGCAGGTTGACCGTGTCGGGATCGATGCCCAGCAGGACCTCGATTGCCGGCGCCGACACGGAAAGGATGGCGAGGACCAGCAGGCCGATCAGACTGCCCAGCGCCAGGCGGTGCTGCAGGAAGCGGCGCGCCATGCGGCGCAGCGGCGTCTGCGGTCTTTGTGTTGGCGCGGACGGCGTCATTCTTCGCTGCTCCGGGCGGCGAAGCTGACCCTGGGGTCGAGGGCAACCTGGCCGATATCGGCGAGGAAATTGCCGATCAGCGTTGCGCTGGTCGCGAACAACAGGCCGACGAGGGCCAGGTTGAAGTCGTTGCCCAGGATGGCGTCGTACATCATCTTGCCCATGCCGAGCCACGAAAACATGATCTCCGTAATCAGCGCGCCGGAAAACAGGTTTCCGAAGCTGAGGCCGACGACGGTAACCAGCGGCAGCAGCGCGTTGCGCAAGGCGTGATGCACCACCAGCCGCCACGAACCGACGCCTTTCGCCAGGGCGGTGCGGATGTAGTCCTGCCGCAGCGTCTGCATCATGCTGGCGCGGACGAAACGGGTGAAACCGCCGACACTGGCGATCGTCAAGACCAGCACGGGCAGTACCAGATACTGGGCGCGGTCGAGCAGGCCGCTATGCCCGATCGTTTCCATGCCGCCCGCCGGCAGCCATTGCAGACGCACGGCGAACAGGATGATGCACAACAGCGCGAGCCAGAAGGAAGGCACCGAAATTCCTGCGAAACACACCATGTTGACCGCGTAGTCGGCGCGCGAATAGGGGCGCAGCGCAGCGTAGACGCCAAGGGGAATGGCGATCGCCAGGGATAAGAACAAACTCAACCCCATCAGCAGGAACGTGTTCAGGAGGCGCGGCAACAGTATTTCCAGCGCCGGCTTGGTGAAGGTCCGCGAGTAGCCGAAATCGCCTTGCAGCGCCGCCATCAACCAGGTCGCGTAACGCTCCAGGATGGGCTTGTCGAGGCCGTGCAGCGCTTTCAGCCGGTCGGCGTCCGCGGAGGTGAAATTCGGGTTGGCCGCAATCATCAAATCGATCGGGTCGCCCGGCATCAGTCCGATCAGGACATAGACGGCCCACGACATGATCAGCAGGACCGCGAGACTCTCGACCAGACGGCCGGTTGCGAAGCGCAGCATCCGGCGTCAGCGCTCCACGCGCCAATTCTCCGCCCACAAGGTGCTCGGGTATTGATGACCCGTCGGCTGGACGCCGCGAAGCCATTTCGGAAGGATATAGGCGTTGGCGCGAAAGTAGAGCGGCAGCGCCGGGAGATCCCTGGCATAGAGCGATTGCATGTCGTGCCAGAGCGCGCGGTGTTTATCCGGCGCGCAAATCACTTCCAGATCGTCGATGATCTTGTCCATCTCCTTGCTGCGGTACCCGGTGTAGTTCTGGCCGGTCCAGCCATTGGCATCCTCGGGGATCATCTTCGAATGCAGGGTGGAGAGGGGAATGTTCTGGGGCGAGGACAGCCAGGCGAACATGGCGAGTCCGGTAAACTTGCGGCGGCGCACGGTTTCGCCGAAATAGACGCGGGGCGGCTGGTTGCGGATGCGCACGTCGATTCCCAATTGCCGCCATTGGCTTTGCATGACCTGTTGCACCAACTCGCGAGACTTGTTGCCCGCCGTGGTCATGAATTCGAGCTGCAGGCGGTCGCCCTTGGAGTTGTGGCGGATGCCGCCGCGTATCTGCGTCCAACCGGCCTGATCCAGCAGCTTTCTCGCCTGTTTCGGATCGTAGGCGTATTTCGGGATATCGGGATTGTAGACGCTGTCGAGCGGGTTGGTCTGACCGTGCGCCACCGGCTGATGCCCGGCAAAGAGCTGCTTGGTGATCCCCGCGCGGTCCAGGCCCAGGAGAAGGGCGCGCCGGGTCCGGCGGTCCTTCAAGATGGGATTCGCAAGGTTGAGGTCGATATGCTCGTAAATCAGGCCCGGCTTGTAGACGATCTTGAATGGCTTGCCCTTGCGCTGCGCAAAGGTGAGCGCCTCGTCGACCGACAATCCCAACTCGCCGGCGATGTAGTCGATATTGCCCGACAGAAGGTTCGCGGTCAGGGCGGCCGTGTTCTCGATTGCGCGAATTGTAATTCGTTTGAATTGCGGTTTGCGGCCCCACCAGCGCGGATTCCGTTCGAGCGCGATATAGGATCCCGAGACCACCTTGACGACGCGATAGGGGCCGAACCACAGGCCGGGATTGGTCGGATCCGTTTCATAGGCGCTGTGATCCTTATAGGCGCTGGGGTCGGCGAATTTCTTTCGCTCGATATGGGCGGGCAGGATCTCGAAGTCGTTGATCGCCTGGTAGTCGCAGGTGCGCTTGTTGATGTGCAGTGTGAAGGTACGGTCGTCGGGCGTGTCGATCTTCGTGATCCGGGTGAACAATTCCCGTCCGGCGGCGCCGCTTTTGGGGTGCCGGCCGACCTCCCATGCGAAGCGCACGTCCTTGGTGGTGATCGGTGTGCCGTCGCCCCAAAACGCGTCCTTGCGCAACGTATAGGTGACGGCGATCCCGGGTTTGCCGTCGGCGGTGGTTTCGTGCCGCGCGGTGCCTTTTTCCAGGCTCGGCAGGTCGGTACACAGCATGCAGGTGAGTTGCCATTTGGCGTCATACAGGGTGAGCGGGCGGCGGGCCAATCCGAGGATGTAGGATTTCGCCAGCATGCTGCCGATTATGGGGTTCAGGTTGTTCGGAAATTGGCTGATGCCGATGACCAGCTCGTCTTTGGCACCGGCGGGGCCGGTCCAGGCAAACAGCGCCATCAGCAGCGCCGACAAAAATTTCTTCATCGATTATCGATCCTTGGGCGTGCGCGTCATTGTTTTCATTGCAGGATGTTTCTTCAGTCCTCGAATTGCCCGTGCCGTCCCTTGCCGCCGACGAAACGCGCAGCACCGGCGCGTCCCTCCCGCTCCACGACGGCG
>JBFFGE010000259.1:0-4656 GCA_041557595.1 Alphaproteobacteria bacterium | reverse complement strand
GCTGCCCGATGCCCTTCTCGATCTTCAGCGTCTCCATGAATACTTGAGTGCATATAGTGCGGACGCCGCAAAACGCTTGCTGAATGACCTTCACGCAGCTGCAGGATCCTTGGCCGAATTTCCCGAATTGAGGCGGCCTTACAATCATGCGGCCGGATTTCGCGAGCTGGTGCTTCCGTTCGGGCGGCGCAGTTATCTAATCCGATACCGTGTTACGGATGAAGAAATTTTCATTACACGCGTGTGGCACGCCTTGGAAAATAGGCGATAATCGGGGGCATTCGGCCAGCAATCAGCGCCGCCTACTCCGCCTCTTCCCCGCCGATCAATCCCCGCCGTGCGTCCGTCTCGATCGCCGCCTCGTCCCGCTCGCCCGCCGGGCCGTAGCCGCCGCCGCCCGGCGTGCGCATGATCACGATATCGCCGGGCTGAACGACATATTGCTGCTTCGGATCGATCCATTCGCCATTGAGCCGCACCTCACCCACCTCGCCCGGTTCGCCGCCCTGCAAGCCCGGCGCGGGCGTTCGCGTCCGTTCGGCGAGGAAGGTCATCGCGGTCGGCGTCGGCGACAGGTTTTCCACCTTTATCTCCTGGCCGAGCCCGCCGCGGTGGCGGCCCTGGCCCGCGGAGCCGGCGCGCAACCGGCGATGATGGATGCGCAGCGGCGCGAGCTGTTCGATCACCTCCGTCGGCGTCGACGAGATATTGCTCGGCCAGCTCATGCAGTGTTCGCCGTCCTTCCGATTGGTGGCCCCCATGCCCCCGTTGAAGAAGAACAGGTTGGCGTAGGTCGCGCCGCTCGCCGCAACGCCCGCTTGGGTGATGCTCCAGAGCGGCCCCGAGGCGCCGGCGGTTACCTTCTCCGGCACCACCTTGCTGAGCGCATCGAATACCAGGGTCGGGATATAATGACCGGTCAGGGCGCGCGACCCGCCCGAGGCGGGAAATTGCGGGTTGATGATGGTGCCTTCGGGCGCCACTACCTTGATCGGCGCGATCGAGCCGTCATTGTTTGGCAGGTTCGGCGCGGCGGCGCATTTCACCGCATAGGCGGTCATCGCATAGGTGTAGCAAAAGGCGCAGTTGATGGCGCGGTCGACCTGTGCCGACGACCCGGTGTAATCGGCGGTCACCTCGTCGCCGTCGATGGTGATGGCGACTTTCAGGTCGAGCGGCACGGCCAACCCGTCGGTCTTCAGCGCGCCGGTATAGGTGCCGTCCGGCAGATCGCGAATCGCCGCCCGCATGGCGCGTTCGGAGCGCGACTGAATCTCGCCCGCCAGATCGCTCAAGCTCGCGAGCTTGTACTCGCGCATCAGGGTGGTGACCCGCTCCTCCATCAGCTCCAGCGCGGTGATCTGCGCCCACAGATCGCCGACCACCTCGTCCGGCGCGCGCACGTTCTTGCGCAGCATCTTGAAGAAGCCCTCATCCGGTTCGCCGGCGCGGATGATCTTCATGATCGGGATCTGCAGGCCTTCCTCGAAGACCTCGCGCGCTTCGGGCGAACGGATCCGACCGCCGATATCCGGCGCATGCGCGGTGCTGCCCGCGAAGCCCACGAGCCGTCCGTCGATGAACAGCGGCTTGCCGACGCTGATGTCCGGCAGGTGCCCGGTGCCCTGCCAGATGTCGTTGGTCGCGATGATATCGCCCGGTTCCAGATCTTCGGCCGGAATCTCGTCGAGGAAATGCTGAATGGTGCGCGGCAGGGTGCCGATGAAGGACGGGATGCTGTCGGTCGCCTGCGCCAGCGACCGGCCGCTGGCGTCGGTGATGACACAGGAAAAATCATGCGATTCCCGCACCACCGTGGAAAACGAGGTGCGCAACAGCGCCGCCGCCGCCTCGTCGACCACCGAGATCAGCCGCGTCCACAGAACCTCGAGCGTGACCGCATCGAAGGCCGTATTGGTTTTGTCAGCGTTCTTCATATCCATTTCCTATTCCGAAAACCGCGCCATGGGGCCGCTTGCTTCGCCAGGCTCAGCATGAGGCCCGTCTCGAAATCACATTCCCAGCCTGAATAGACCTCATACTGAGCCTGACGAAGTATGAGCCCGAGATCCGCCTTCCAATGCGTACCGTCATGCCCGCGAAGGCGGGCATCCAGAAACGCCGAACACGATCCTGGATTCCCGCTTGCGCGGGAATGACAGTGAATTTGGGCCAATACAAATCAGAGCCACGAATTACATCACACCGAAACACCCTACCCGTCCCCCAATTCGACGATCAGGTTGCCGCTGCCATCGACCTGCATCGTCGCGTCGGGACCGACTACCAGGGTGGACTCGCTTTCCTCGACGATCGCCGGACCGGCGACCGCCTCGCCCGCGGGCAGCGCCGCGCGGTCGTATACCGGCGTGTCCACGTAGTCCGCGGCCTCGGGGAAATAGACCGGCCGGTGCGCCTTGGGCTCCGCGGGCCCGCCCAAACCTGCCTTGAAGACGATGCCCGACCCCGGCACCGGCGCCCGCATCGAGACACGAATGTTGATGATTTCGATGATCACGTCCGGCGGCAACCGGGAGAACGTTTGACGGTAAGCGTCCTCGAACGCGGCCTGAATGCCGTCCGCCGCGCCCGCGTCATACGGCCCGGGCGGCAACGTCACCACTACCTCGAAGCCTTGGCCGACGAAGCGCATATCCGCAAGCCGCGTGACAGACGCGCTCTTCGGATCGAGCCCCGTTTCCTCAATGACTTGCGCCGCATCCTTCTCAAGCCGTGCGAAGCCCGATTCGAGCGACGGCCAGTCGATGTCGTGCCATTGCACGGCAACCGTGGCAGCCCGGTCGACCCGCGCCGGCGCCATCAGCAGCCCAAGCGCCGAGGCAACACCCGCCGCGACCGGACACAGGAGACGCTTGATGCCGAGCTTGCGCGCCACATAGAACGCATGCACAGGCCCGGCGCCGCCGGTCGCCAGCAAGGTATAGCCGCGCGGGTCCTTGCCCATTTCCGCGATGTGAACCCGTGCCGCGCTCGCCATATTCTCGTTGACCACGTCATGGATGCCCCAGGCGATCTCGGTCAGCGACAGGCCGAGCCGGTCGCTCAGCGGCCGCATCGCCGATTCCGCCGCGGCGCGGTCGATCTTCATCTCGCCGCCCGCGAAGAATTCCGCGTTGAGATAGCCCAGCAGCAAATCCGCGTCGGTCACGGTCGGCTCGGTCCCGCCCTGCGCGTAACACGCCGGTCCCGGCTGCGAGCCGGCGCTGCGCGGCCCGACCTTCAACAGTTCCAGCGCATCCACATGGGCGATGCTGCCGCCGCCCGCGCCGATTTCGATCAGCTCGATGGTCGAAATATTGACCGGCAGGCCGCTGCCCTCCATGAAGCGCTTCTCGCGCGCCGCCTCGAAGCGGTAGGCGACATGCGGCTCGCCCTCCTCGACCAGCGCCAGCTTCGCCGTGGTGCCGCCCATGTCGAAGGCCAGAATGTTGCGCTCGCCCGACAAGCCGCCGAAATAGGCGCCCGCCAACGCCCCGGCGGCAGGACCGGATTCGAGCAATTGCACCGGCGTCCGCTTGGCTTCGGCGATATGCGTCAGCCCGCCGTTGGACAGCATCATGAAGAATGGCGCCTCGGCGCCCAGCCCGGCGATTTGTCCCGCCAGCCGTTCGATATAGGAATCCGCCAGCGGCTTGAAGAAAGCGTTGATGACCGCGGTCGAGCAGCGCTCGTATTCGCGGATCTCGGGCGCAACCTCCGACGACGTGGTGACGAACAAGTCCGGGTAGGCGCGGGCAACCGCGGCTGCCGCCGCCTGCTCGTGCGCCGGGTTGGCGTAGGAATGCAGGAAAACGATGGCGAGCGACTCCACGCCTTGATTCACAAGCGCCGCGGCGGCCGAAAGCAATGAGTCCTCGTCGAGCGGCGTGACGACCCGGCCTGCCGCATCCATCCGCTCGCGCGCTTCGAGCCGGCGATCGCGCGGCGCCAATGGCGCGGGTTTGGCGATGTTTAAATCGTAGAGCTCGTATTTCCGCTCGCGGCCGATTTCGACCGCATCGCGAAAGCCTTCGGTGGTGATCAGCCCGGTGACCGCGCCCTTGCGCTCAATCAACGAGTTGGTGAACAGCGTCGTCGCATGCACCGTGCGATACAGATCCGCGGCCGTCACATCCGCGCCGAGCGCCTTCTGAATTCCCTGGATGACGCCCCGGGCGGGATCGTCATGGGTGGTCAGCTCCTTCGCCTTGTAGACCGCGCCGCTCGCCTGGTCGAACACGATGACGTCAGTGAAGGTGCCGCCGATGTCGACGCCAAGCGCATAGGTTTTGTTCACGGGACCTCGGTCTCCCTAGTCATTCGGGTGTGATTTCATCGACTGCCGGGGGACATCATAGGCAGGCGCGACGGTGCGGCAAGCAACCCGCCGATATTCCCGAAAACGCATGCGCCCGGATCAGGAAATGTCGCCGAAGCCATAAAGCCGCGCCGGGTTCTGCACCAGGATCCGCGCACGGGTCGCGGGATCGGGAACCCAATCGGACAGCAGGTCGAGCTGACGCCCGGTGTCGATCAACCGAAACGGCCGCCGCGTGTCCGGCCCATCCGACGCCCCCGCATGGTGCGGCGTGTGCGGCCAGTCGGACCCCCAAACCATCCGTTCCGGGCATCTCGCCACCAAAGACCTGGCCAACG
>JBFFGE010000258.1:0-4666 GCA_041557595.1 Alphaproteobacteria bacterium | reverse complement strand
TGAATCCCAAATCGCAAGAAAACCCAGCCGAAACGCCAGTTTCTTGCAAATCCCATTACTGCGAACCAGGAAAATGAACGCCATATCAAAGGCGTCTGAGTTCTTCACAGGGAACTAATTGCGGAAGGATAAAGAGATAGAGCAATTCCCGAGCGAACCGTATCAGTTCGCGACGACGTAATTGCGGAAGGATAAAGAGACAGAGCAATTCACTCGGGTCAATTTTAGCAAGCAATGGCCTGGCGCCGGATCGGCTCAGCGACAAACCGTATGGGCGGACCAGACGGCAAGGCAGAATACCGCAATTGCCCCGGCCTGGTGGAGAACCGCCAGCGGCAGTGGGACTACCAGCATCAGGGTTGCGATACCCAGCCCGAGCTGCATTACGGCCGCGGCGCCCAACCAATCGAGCGCGCGGGCGGGGCCGACGGACAGCCTGGCGCGGCGGCCGGCGACCCATAGTGCGGCGGTTCCCGCCAGCGTCAGATACGCCATGATGCGATGATTGAATTGCACGGCCGCCACGTTTTCGAACGGGTTCAGCCAGAGCGGCGCCAGGTGTCCGTAATCCTCGGGAAAGAACCGCCCCTGCATCATCGGCCAGTCGTTGTAGATGCGCCCGGCGTCCAGTCCGGCGACCAGCGCGCCGGATAGGACGGTTGCAAAGATCAGCGCGAGCAGGGCGAGCGTCGCACGGCGGATACGGGGCGGGCAGGGTGCCGTCACAGTGGTCCCTAACCGGCCGAATCCGACCCAAAGCAACAACCCCAGGATGACGAAAGCCAGGCCGAGATGGACCGCGAGCCGGTACTGGCTGACATCGGTGCGGGCGACGAATCCGCTCTTGACCATCCACCAGCCGATCACCCCTTGCAGTCCGCCGAGCGCGAACAAGGCGATGAAACGCGGCGCCTCGTGCCGCGCGATCCGGCGCCGCCAGAGAAACCACAAGAGCGGCAGTCCGTAAGCCACGCCGATCAGCCGCCCCCAGAGACGGTGGATGTATTCCCACCAGAAGATATTCTTGAAGTCGGACAAGGTCATGCCCGCGTTCGCCAAACGGTATTCCGATGTCTGACGATAGAGGTCGAAGAGCCGGTTCCATTCCGCATCGTCGAGCGGCGGCAGCGCCCCCATGAGCGGCCGCCATTCGACGATGGAAAGACCGGATTCCGTGAGCCGAGTAATGGCGCCGATCAGCATCATGGCGACCACCATGGCGGCACACAGGAAGATCCAGATGGTGACGGCGGGTGACCCGCTGTCGGCGCGCGGCGGATTCAATGACGAGGCCATTCGCCCACTATTCAGAATGTCGGACCGGCGGGCCAGACGGCAATTCGACGCAACCCGCGGCGGTGGTCGGGCGGGTCTCGGGATTCCAGGCGGTCTGCCGGCGGATTAGGCGTCGACGTGCCAGGTGTGGCCGCTATGCAGCAATTCCTTCAGGGACGGTGTCGGCGATTTCTTCTTCACCGCGTCGATTTGCTGATACACCGAATCGGTGTACTCGGCCGCCGGTGCGCAATAAATCACGCCGAGGGCCACCGGGAATTCCGGCGCCTTCATCTGCGCCAGCAGCGTGGCGAGCACCTTGTTGGTTTCGTCATGAACGAGGATATCGTCTTCGGTGACGCCGTTCTCGCCGATCTTGACGACCTCGAGTTGCAACGTCGTCGTATTGAGGCGAATGCCCTTGTCGTTGTCCTTGCCGAAGAGAACCGGCGCGCCGTGCTCGAGGTGGACCTGCGTGTCGGCCGCGACGCTGCGATCCGTGAAGTGGGCGAAGACGCCGTCATTGTAGACGATGCAATTCTGAAAGATCTCGACGAAGGATGCGCCTTTGTGTCCATGCGCGCGCGTCAGGACGCCGGGGAGATGCTTTTGCAGCGTATCCACCGAGCGGGCGACAAATCGGGCGCCGGATCCGAGCGCGAATTCGATCGCCGATACCGGATTGTCCACCGAGCCGAGCGGTGTCGAGGGCGACCGGGTGCCGATCTTCGAGGTTGGCGAGTACTGCCCCTTCGTCAGCCCGTAGATTTCGTTGTTGAACAGCAGGATGTTCACGTCGACGTTGCGGCGAATGACGTGCAATGTGTGGTTCCCGCCGATCGACAGGCAATCGCCGTCGCCGGTGGCGACCCAGACATCGAGTTCCGGATTGGCCAGTTTGACGCCGGTGGCGATCGCCGGTGCGCGGCCGTGGATGGTGTGAAAGCCGTAGGTCGCCATGTAGTAGGGAAAGCGCGCGGCGCAGCCGATACCGGAGACAAAGACGGTCTTCTCGGTCGGCGTGCCGATCTCGGCCAGGGCGCTGCGCACGCCCTTGATGATTGCATAGTCCCCGCATCCCGGACACCAGCGGACTTCCTGATCCGAGGTGAGGTCCTTGACCGTGAGCTTCTCCGGCGATTTGACCACCGTCATTTTATTTCTCCAGCTGCTTCAAGATTGCGTCTTCGATGGTCGCGATCTTGAAGGGTTGTCCGTTGACTTGGCTAAGGCCCTGGGCGTCGACCAGATACTGCGCCCGCAGGACATTGACGAGTTGACCGTTGTTCATCTCCGGCACCAGGACGTTGTCGTATTGGCGGAGCAAGTCGCCAAGATTTTTCGGAAACGGCCAGATGTGCCGCAAGTGAATGTGGGAAACATCCTTGCCCAACGCGCGCAGGTTGGAGACGGCGCGGGAAATCGGCCCGTAGGTGGACCCCCAGCCGACCACGGCAAGCGCGCCGGAATCGGAGCCGTCGGCCACGTCCTGTTCCGGAATGTACTCGGCGATTCCGTTGATCTTGGCCGCCCGCGTATCGGTCATTTTCTGATGATTTTGCGAATCGTACGAAATATGTCCCGAGTCGTATGATTTTTCGATGCCGCCGATGCGGTGCTCCAGCCCCGGCGTTCCCGGCTTGACCCAGACCCGGGCGAGCGTCTCCGGGTCGCGCAGGAAGGGGTGGAAACCGTCGGTATTCGCGTGAAATCCGGTTGGAAACGGCTCCAGCGAATCCGCATCGGGAATGCGCCAGGGCTCGGCCGCGTTGGCGATATAGCCATCGGTCAGCAGGATCACCGGCGTCATGAATTGGGTGGCCAGGCGTACCGCCTCGATGCCGACCTCGAAACAATCCGCGGGCGAATTTGCCGCCAGCACGACGACCGGGCTGTCGGCGTTGCGGCCATAAACCGATTGATAGAGATCCGACTGTTCGGTCTTTGTCGGAAGGCCCGTAGAGGGACCGGCGCGTTGCGAATTGACGACGATCAGCGGCAATTCGGTCGAGATCGCGAGGCCGATCGCCTCGCCTTTCAACGCCACGCCGGGTCCGGAACTCGATGTGACGCCGAGCGAGCCTGCATAGGAGGCGCCGATCGCCGAACACACCGCGGCAATTTCGTCTTCCGCCTGGAACGTGACGATGTCGAAGTGCTTCAGCCGCGCCAGGGCGTGCAGCAGCGAAGACGCCGGCGTAATCGGATAGGAGCAGAACGTCATTTTCAGTTTGGCGAGCCGCGTGCCGGCCAACAGGCCCCATGCCAATGCGTCGGTGCCCGTGATGTTCCGGTAAACGCCCGGATCCAGGGCGGCGGGCGGTACGATGTAACTGCTGATTTCGCCCGGCATCTCGGCGGTTTCAGCGAAGGCGTGCCCGGCATTGAGGGCGGCGATATTGGCGTCGGCGATATCGGGACGTTTCGCGAATTTTTTCTTGAGCCAACCGACGGTCGCGGTGCGGTCGCGGCCATAGAGCCAATACACCAGCCCAAGCGTCCAGAAGTTCTTGCAGCGCAAGCCTTCTTTCGACGTCAGGCCGAGATCCTTCACCGCTTCGAGGGTGAGTTTCGAAATGTCGATCTTCAGCGCCCGGAATTTTTCCAGCGTGCCGTCTTCCAATGGATTGGCCGTGAATCCGGCCTTGTCCATGTTGCGGGCGGTGAAGGTGCCCGAATCGACGATGATCAGGCTGCCCGCGTGCATGTCGTCCACATTGACCTTGAGCGCCGCGGGATTGAACGCCACGAGAACGTCGGGAACATCGCCGGACGTGGCAATCGACCGGGCGCCGAAATTGATTTGAAAGGCGGAGACGCCGAATGTGGTGCCCGCCGGCGCCCGTATTTCGGCGGGAAAATCCGGGAAGGTCGCCAAGTCGTTGCCGGCCAGGGCGGTCGTGTCGGTAAACTGGCTGCCGGTAATCTGGACGCCATCGCCGGAATCGCCCGCGAATCGGATAACGACCGAATCCAGCTCTTCGCGCTGTACCAGAACCGGTTCCTCTGCAGACACTGCGGCCATTTTCTTACGGCCCTCCCTAACGTTCTCGGGCGGTCTCGCCTCGATTGTTAATCAACTGTAGCACCAAATTTAGCCCTGCCAAATCACACCTTAGAGGGGTCGGCGGTCGTCCAAGGGCCCTTCTGTTCCTGCCGAAATCCGGATGCCCCGGGCGGTGACGATTGTCGTTGAGGGATCGCCATTACGTGCCGTTTCCCAGCCGCCGATGCCGACCGTCACCCATGTGCGGAGGTAACTTATATTTTTCGCTTGCGATGTCCAGTTCCCTTATCGGGTGCGGGTCGGCCGGCTAGCTGTGGTCTTTCGATAGGTTGTCCATTCGGCCCTGACCGGGGAGACTGGAGTTACCAAGCTTCAGCACTCTTT
>JBFFGE010000257.1:0-4958 GCA_041557595.1 Alphaproteobacteria bacterium | reverse complement strand
TTCGGTCATGGCCGCCAACGTGCCCGCGCTGCTGGAAGCCCATTACGGCGCGCCGATGATCGGCGCCATCGTCAACGCCCTGAATGTCCGTCTCGACGCGGCGACCATCGCCTTCATCCTGGACCATGGCGAGGCCAAGGTGTTGCTGACGGATCGCGCCTTTTCGGCCACCGTGAAGGCCGCCCTGGCGCTTGCCAAGACCCGGCCGCTGGTGATCGATATCGACGACCCGATGGCCGATGGCGGCGAATTGCTGGGGGAGGACGCCTATGAGTCCTTCATCGCGGCCGGCGACCCCGAATTCCCGTGGCGCTATCCGGCGGATGAATGGGATGCGATTGCGCTCAATTACACTTCCGGCACGACCGGTAACCCCAAGGGCGTCGTCTATCACCATCGCGGCGCCTATCTGAATTCGCTCGGCTCCGCGATCAGCTTCGGCTTCGATCAAAGCACGGTCTATCTCTGGACGCTGCCGATGTTCCACTGCAACGGCTGGACGAATACCTGGGGATTATCGGCGGCCTGCGGAACGCATGTCTGCCTGCGTCAGGTCGAGCCGGCGGAGGTATTCGCCCTGATCGAACGGCACAAGGTCACCGAAATGAGCGGCGCGCCGATCGTGCTCAACATGCTGATGCATGCGCCGGACACCGTGAAACGCAAATTTACCCACGGCCCGATCAAGATCCTGACCGGCGGCGCGGCGCCGCCGAGCGCGATCCTCGCCGGTATGCAGGCGATGGGGTTCGAGGTCATGCATGGCTACGGGTTGACCGAATCCTTCGGCCCGTCCACCGCGTGTTTCTGGCAGGACGAGTGGGACGATCTTTCGTTCGACGAACAGGTCGGCAAAATCGCGCGGCAGGGAGTGAACGTCGCAACCCTGGAAGACCAGCGGGTCCTCGATCCCGAGACGATGATCGAGGTTCCGGCGGATGGCGAGACGATTGGCGAAATCGCCCTGCGCGGCAATACGATCATGAAAGGCTATCTGAAGAACCCCGTAGCGACCGTCGAGGCATTCGAGGGCGGCTGGTTTCACACCGGCGATCTCGCCGTGCTGCATGGCGACGGGTATGCCGAGATCAAGGACCGCGCAAAGGACATCATTATTTCCGGCGGCGAGAATATCTCGAGCCTTGAAGTCGAGGACGTGTTGTATGGCCATCCCGACATTATGGAAGCCGCAGTGGTTGCCCGGCCGGACGAAAAATGGGGCGAGACCCCCTGCGCCTTCGTCAGCCTGGTGGACGGGGCGGCGTTGGGCGACCGGGACGTCATCGACTATTGCCGTGACAACCTGGCGTACTACAAATGCCCCAAGACGATCGTGTTCGGCCCGCTGCCGAAGACGTCGACCGGAAAGATCCAGAAATTCGTGCTGCGCGAGCGCGCGAGGGAGATGTGAATGAGCGGTCATAACCTGCAAGGGCGGCGGATCCTGATTACCGGCGCGTCCAGCGGGCTCGGGCGACATTTCGCGCTGACCCTGGCGCGCGAAGGCGCACGGCTGGCACTGGCGGCGCGCCGGATGGAGTTGCTGGAGAGTCTGATCGCGGAAGTCGCCGCGGCGGGCGGCGAGGCGGTGGCGATCCACCTCGACGTAACCGACCCGGCGAGTATCGAGGCGGCGGTGTCCAAGACCGTCGAGGCGTTCGGCGGCATCGATATTCTCATCAACAATTCCGGTGTGGCGCCATCCGACATGGCAATCGACGTCACCGAGGAGACCTGGGATCGGGTCATGGACACCAATCTCAAAGGAGCGTGGCTGATGTCGCAATCGGCCGCCCGCGCGATGATCGAAGGCGGGAATGCCGGAAACATCATCAACATTGCATCGGTTCTGGCGATCCGTTCGCAGAAGGGCACGACGCCCTATGGTGTCTCCAAGGCGGGGCTGGTGCAGATGACCAGGTCGCTGGCGCTGGAATGGGCGCGCTTCGGCATCCGGGTCAACGCCATCGCGCCCGGATATTTCGCCACCGATATCGCCAAGCGGTACATCGAGAGCGACGCCGGACAGCGCATGGCGAAGAACATCCCGCAGCGCCGCTACGGCTCGGCGGAAGACCTCGATGGGGTCTTGCTGTTGCTGGCGGGCGACGGCTCACGGTATATGACCGGCGTCTTTATTCCGGTCGATGGCGGCCACAGCTTGGCGCTGCCCTAAGGCGGAGTCATGATACCGAACAACAAATCACGAAATCAGGGAGGGCGACATGATTGTCGATAAACGGGTCTATAGCCTTAAGCCGGGCGGTGTGCCGATCTACATGAAAATCTACGAGGAATTCGGTCTTAAGCCGCAAACGCGCCATCTCGGCCAGCCGATCGGCTGGTATTTCAGCGAGGTCGGCACCTTGAACCAAATCACCCATATCTGGGGGTATGAGGACCTGGCCGACCGCACCGCCAAGCGGGCGGCGATGGGGGCCGATCCGGAGTGGCAGACCTACGTCAAGAAAATGGGCGAGGCGGGCATCCTGCTGAAACAGGAAAACCAGATCCTGGTCGCCGCGCCCTGGTCACCCGATCCGCGAGGAAAGTAGTCGATGGAATTCACTGTCAGTCCCAAGGTCGAAGAAATGTGTCGGAATATCAAGGCTTTCGTCGACGATCATATCATCCCGCTTGAATCGGATCCGGCGAATTTCGACGCTCATGAGAACATTGCGCCGGAGCCGTTGGAGCGCCTCAAGAATATGGCGAAGCAGCAAGGCATCTGGTCGCTGTCGCTGCCGAAGGATTGGGGCGGGCAGGGCTACACCATGGCGGAAATCGCGCCGTGTTACGAAGAGATGAACCGCGCGATCTTCGGCCCGGTGTGCTTTAACGCCTCGGCGCCCGATGACGGCAACATGCGCGTGCTGAGCCAGGTCGCCCGGGAGGATCAGAAGGAGAAATGGCTCCGTCCGATCGCCGAGGGAAAAATCCGCTCGTCCTTCATCATGACCGAGCCGCATCCGGGGTCGGGCTCCGACCCGACGATGATGCGGACACGGGCGGAAAAGAAGGGCAATAAATGGATCGTCAACGGCCATAAATGGTACATCACCGGTGCCGAGGTGGCCGAGCACTTCATCCTGATGGCGCGCACTTCCGACGATCCGCGACGTGGCCTGACCGCCTTCCTGTTCCATCGCGATTCGCCCGGCTGGCGGATCGAGCGGCGGATCGAAATCATGGGACCGGAAGAGCATGGCGGCCATTGCGAGCTGTTCTTCGAAAATATGGAGATTCCCGACGAAGACCGCCTGATGGAGGTGGGCGACGGGCTCAAGCTCACCCAGATCCGGCTCGGGCCGGCACGGTTGACCCATTGCATGCGCTGGCTCGGCCTGTGCAAGCGGTCGCTGGAAATCGCGACCGAATACGTCAATCGGCGCGAAGGCTTCGGCATGAAGCTGGCCGACCGGGAAAGCGTACAATTCCAGCTCGGCGAGGCGGCAATGGACATTCACATCAGCCGGATGCTGGTGATGCACGCGGCCTGGAAGCTCGACCAGGGCGATTTCGCACGCAAGGAAGTGTCGATGGCCAAAATCCACGCAGCGGACACGCTGCATAAGGCGGTCGACACGGCGATCCAATTGAACGGCGCGCGCGGCTATTCCAAGGACACGGTTCTGGAATGGATCTACCGCTATGCGCGGCAGGCGCGGCTGGTCGACGGCGCGTCCGAGGTGCACAAGATGGTGCTTGCGCGAAATCTGTATGCCCAGGGCAACGACTTCTGGTCATGGGGCTGACCGACCCGGGCAGCCTCGAAAGACTTGGCGAATTCCTGCGCGACGGTGCGGATGCCGATCGCGTCGACATCCGTGGGCATGAACGCCTGAGCGGCGGCGCGATTCAGGAAAATCACGGGATCGACGTGGCGATTGCCGGCGGGCCGATGGCGGGTGAGCATTCGCTCGTCCTCCGCAGCGATGCGCCGTCGGGGCTGTCGGAAAGCCTGAGCCGGGCGCAGGAATTCCGGATCATCGAGGCGGCCCATGCGGCGGGCGTAAAAGTGCCGGAACCGCTTTGGCTGTGCGAAGACACGGCGGTGATCGGGCGGGTCTTCTACATCATGCGGCGCGTCGCGGGGGTCGCGGCGGCCCATCGCGTGGTGCGGGATGAGGCGGTCGCCGCCGACCGCGACGGTCTGGCCGCCGAATGCGCCGGGGCCCTGGCGCAGATCCATCGCATCACCCCGGACAACGCCGCCTTCGATTTTCTGACCCTGCCGTCGCCGACGCCGGCGCGCGCCGGGGTCGAACGCTTTCGCGGTTACCTCGACATGCTCGAGCGTCCCCATCCGGGTTTCGAATGGGGGCTGCGCTGGCTGGTACGCAACGCGCCGGAGCCGGACGAAATCGTGCTCGCGCATCACGATTTCCGCACCGGGAATTTGATGATCGAGGATGGCAAGCTGACCGGCGTGCTCGATTGGGAGTTCGCGTGCTGGAGCGAACCGCATGAGGATATCGGCTGGCTGTGCGCGCGCTGCTGGCGCTTCGGGGCATGGCATCTGGAGGCGGGCGGCATTGCGGATCGTGCGCCGTTCTATCGGGCGTATGAAGCGGCGTCGGGGCGCACGGTCGACCCTGCGCGCGTGTTTTACTGGGAGGTCTTCGCCCATATGCGCTGGGGGATCCTCGCGCTGCACCAGGGGCGGCGGCATCTGTCCGGCGAGGAACCCTCGCTGCACCTCGCGCTGACTGGCCGCATGGCCGCCGAAATGGAGTATGAGTTGATCAAGATGACGGCACCGCCGGGGCGCGTTGCCGCATGATGCGCGACCAACCCGATGCCGCCGAATTGCTGTCGATCGCGCGGCAAGTGCTGCGCGAGGATGTCGCGCCCGCCCTGTCCGGCGAGCAGCGCTTTAACGTCCTGATGGTTGCAAACGCGATGGCAATGGCCATTCGGGAGATCGAGCAGGGCGGCCAATTGGACGCGGCGGCATT
>JBFFGE010000256.1:0-4975 GCA_041557595.1 Alphaproteobacteria bacterium | reverse complement strand
CGATCAACTTTTCTGCCTTTAATTGATTCCGATTAAAGGCAGGTTGATCTTGCGCAAATCCCGAGCGAACCGAAACGGTTCGCGACGGCGAATTTGCCTAATAACCAAGAGATAGACCATTTCATATGAGGCAATTTAAACAAGAAATGGTCTAGCGGCCGTTCTCCGCCGATTGCCGGAACATCAAGGCGAAGGGAATCCCGACCAGACTGGTCAGGACCAGCAGCTTGAAGTCGTTGATGAAGGCGATGGTCTGCGCCTGAAGGCTGACGATTTCATAGAGCTGGGCGATGCCGCCCTGCGAATTCATATCCCAGAAGCGCTGATCGCGGAACATCGACAACGGGGTGTTGTACGTATTGATATGCTCCGATAGTTCGCCATAGCTGATCTGCGTGTTGCGCGCGAGCAACGCCACGAAGACCGAAACGCCGATGCTGGCGCCGATCACGCGGATCAGGGCGAACAGGGAAGCCCCCTCGGTCCGCAATTCCGGCGGCAGTGTCGCAAAGGTCGCGGTCGAGAGGCACACCCAGGCGAGCCCGATGCCGAACCCGGTGACGATATTGACGATCACCACATCGATCGTCGGCACTTCCGCGGACCAGCCGGCCATCAAGGCGCTTGGCCCGGCGATCGTCAGCAGGGCGAAGGTAATCAGGTAGCGATAGGGAATTCGGTTTGCGAAGCGGCCCGCCGCCATCATGCCGAACAAGGTGCCGACACCGCGCAGGGAGACGACGATGCCGGCGGCGATGACCGGGTATCCCTGGATGTCCTGCAGGAATAGGGGAATCAACAGCAGCGCGGAGAACACGTTCAGGCCGAACATGAAAATCAGCACGAATCCCAGCACGAAGTTGCGATCCCGAAAGACCGCGAAGTTGAGGAACGGACGTCGCGTGGTCGCGCTGTGCACGATGAATATGTAGAAGGCGAGACCGGCAATGATCGCTTCGATGATGATCTCGGTGGATTCGAACCAATCCTCGCGCTGACCGCGGTCGAGCATAAGCTGAACCGTGCCCACCGCAATGCACAGGCTGAGAAAGCCGAGCCAATCGAGGTGTTGGCGCCGTTTCTCGCTGACCGGCAGAACCATGAGGCAGCCGACGAGGCCGACCACGCCGAACGGAATATTGATGTAGAAGATCGCGCGCCAGTCGTATTCCTCGGTCAAGTAAGCGCCGAGCGACGGTCCCATGACGGGACCCAGGATCATGGCGATGCTCCAGGTCGTCATGGCAAAGCTGTGACGTTCCTTCGGATAGGTGTCGAGCATGATCGCCTGCGACAGCGGCAGGATCGGGGCGCTCAGCAATCCCTGCATCAGGCGAAAGATGACGAGCTGCTGCAGCGTCTCCGCCGCGGCGCAGAGGATGGAGGTCAGGGTAAATCCGGCAATAGCGGCCAGGAAAAGCAGCTTGCGGCCGAAGCGCACGCTGAACCATCCGGTGGAGGCGACCCCGATGGCGTTGGCGACCAGGAAGGAGGTGATGATCCAGCCGGCCTGTTCCGGCGTGGCCGACAGGTTCCCTTTCATATTCGGCAGTGCAATATAAGCGGTTGTCATCGCCAGTGAATGCAGGATCGACGCGATCAGCACGGGGATCGTTATGAGCAGGCGTTCGGCGCTGGTAAACGGCCCGGACGCGGCTTTCGTGATCAACATTGCGGCGGGTTTTCTCACCTTGCGGCTGTGCGCCGCGCCTCGCATTTGCGGGCGGACGACATCGCGACCATACTTTGCGCAGGCGGGCGGGTCCCGGACCGGCGGTGGTATATTCAGCATACTGGCTTCGGTTTGGCCATGCCTTCGCGCGAAGGGCGAACCGGGCCTGGATACAAGAGGGCGGCATTCGTGACCGAGACATTGCGTACCGACGGCGACCGGCTTTGGGACAGTCTGATGGAGATGGCGCGCATCGGCGCCACGCCCGGCGGCGGGGTCGGCCGGATCGCGCTGACGGAGCTGGACCGCGCGGCGCGGGATCTCTTCGTCACCTGGTGCCGGGACGCCGGTTGTCAGGTGCGCGTCGACCGCATGGGAAACATCTTCGCGCGCCGGATGGGGCGGGATGCGGATCGGCCGCCGGTCATGACCGGAAGCCATCTCGACACGCAGCCGTTGGGCGGTCGCTTCGACGGTATCTACGGCGTGCTCGCCGGGCTGGAGGTGGTGCGCAGCCTGAACGACGCACACGTCGAGACGGAGGCGCCGCTCGACGTCGCGGTATGGACCGACGAGGAAGGTGTTCGGTTCGGCGGCGGGATGATCGCGTCGGGCGTCTTTGCCGGGATCTACGATGTTGAGACGGGTTTGGCGCGCGCCGACACGGACGACATAACCATCGGCGCCGCGCTGGCGGCGATCGGCTATGCGGGCAACGAAGCAGTCGGCGGGTATCCGGTCGAGGCCTTTTTCGAAGCGCATATCGAGCAGGGACCGATCCTGGAAAACGAATCCGTTCCGGTTGGCGTGGTGCTCGGCGCGCAAGGACAGAAATGCTTCAAGGTTACCGTGACCGGTGCGGAAGGCCATGCGGGTACGCTGCCGCTGCGCGAACGGCGCGACGCGTTGCTGGGCGCGGCCCGGATGATTGCCGCGGTCAATGATACGGCCTATGAATGCGATCCGTTGCCGGTGGTCACCGTGGGCTCGATCGCGGCGCGGCCGAATTCCCGAAACACCATCAGCGGACAGACGATTTTCTCGATCGACAGCCGCCATCCGGACGATGCCGTGCTTGCCGGTCTCGCCGAGCGGATGCGGGCGCGGTGCGCGGAAATCGCCGCGGCGGGCGGTTTGGAAATCGACTTCGACCTGATCAGCGAGCGCCCGTCGATCGCCTTCGATCCGGGTTGTATCGACGCCGTCCGGCGCGCCGCGGGACGGCTCGGCGTCAAGTCGCGCGATATTTACTCGGGGGCCGGGCATGACGCCTGTCAGCTCAACCGGATCGCGCCGACCGGCATGATTTTCGTGCCCTGCGAAGACGGTGTCAGCCACAACGAACGGGAAAACGCGCGGCCCGGCGATCTTGCCGCGGGCTGCGACGTCCTGCTGCACGTGATGCTCGAGCGAGCAGGAGTGATCTAGCGCCTGTCCGGCATTTGGACACGTGCCCAGACGCCGCCGACCATTACGATCGCCCAACAGGCCGCGGTAAAGAGGCCCAGCTCGAACAACAGCAATTCGGTCTGCGGACCCCTTTGAATCGTGGTGAACAGCGCTACCGTGGACAGCGCGGCCGCGGCGGTCATGAACAGTCCCATCGGCCAGAAAAGCACGCGGACAATTTCACGCAATAGCCACAGGCGCCACGCCACCGGACGGCCGCGCCAGGTTTCGCGCCGGATGCGGTACATCCCGAGCAACAAGGAGCACGCGAAGAAGGTCGCCGCGGCGGTTTCGATGCCAAGCGCGACATCCTCTGCCATGGCGCGCGACAGGCCATGCCAGGCGCCGCCATAGGCTACCGCCAGGAGAACCAACAATGTGGTCTTAGCGGTAGGCCCAAGGACCCGCCAATGGGCCGCCAGCCAGACGCCGGCGAAAACGATCGCGGCGCCGAGCCCGAGACCGCCCATCAAGGCGGGGAGCAACGTGCCGGTTTCTTCGGCCATTTCGTTACATGCCGATCAATTGCGTTGCGGCATCGGTCATCCTGTCACCGCGTCAGTTGGTCGTGCGATGTCCAGTATAGACGGTCGGGCGCGATTCGGCGCGTCCTGCGCATTAAAAAAATCGCAGGTCGGCGACGGCGGTCGCAGTCAGATGTCGAGGAAAGGCTGCACCAGGCGGGCGGCGAGGCTCCGGAACCGGAGCGGCGCATCCGTAACTGCCAGACAAATGCAATCCATACCGGGCGTTGCACGCGGCTGGTGCTCCAGGTTTTCATCGGCTTCCTGCAAATCGCCGCGGTCATAGCGTCCGGTCGAATCGGAAAACGCGCCGCACAGCACCAATGTCAGTTCCAGTCCGCCATGGGTGTGCTTCGGCACCGGCCGTCCGCCGGGAATGCGCAGCAGCCGCGCGGTCACGCCATCGTCGCCGGTGGCAATCGGCAATTGATAGACGCCCAGCCCCAGGCGCTGCCAGGGAAGACTGTCGATGTCGCCGCCGACATACCCCCGGAGCGGCTGCGGCAATACCGGACGCGGGTTCTCGATAGCAGCCGGTGTCACGACGGCACTCCCGTCATTTCGATCCAGCCGCGCCATCACGGCATCGAACGCCGAGTCCGGCAACGCTTCCGGCGCGACGGTGTCCAACATGCTGCCGCCCAAGGCTTCGATCTCCGATACGGTCCGGCGGCATTTGGGACAGAGCGCCAGATGGGTCGCAATCGCCAGTCCCCATGCTTCACCCAGGGGGCCGGATGCGTAATCCAACAGCAGTTCGTCGTTCGGATGATGCTTGATCGTCATCGGATTTCTCCAAGCTCGGACCGTATGCGCTTGAACGCCAGTCGGATGCGCGACTTTACGGTGCCGAGCGGGATGTCCAGTTCTGCCGCGACCTCGGCATGCGGTTTCTCTTCGAAGAAGGCCAGTCGCAGCACGGCCAGCTGTTCTGGCGGTAATTCGGCAACCGCCCTGTTGAGTTGGCTCGCCTCCCTTTTCAGGGAGATAACGTCATGCCCGAGGGGTTCGGGGTCCGGGACAAAGGCAGGGTCGTTTGCGTCGGGCACCGGCCGGTTGGCCTTGCGCAAAAGGTCGATCCGCAAATTGCGGGCAATCGTGAAAATCCAGGTGGCGGCGGATGCTTTGGTCGGATCGAATTGTCCGGCCTTCCGCCAGACATTGACCATCGTTTCCTGGACGATCTCTTCCGCCATGCCCGGATCCGTCCCGTGGCGCTGCATGAAGGCTTTTACCCGCGGCGCAAAATAATCGAATACGGCGCGAAAGGCCGCGCGGTCCTGGGTCTCGGCGATTGCAGCGAGCAGGTCGTTCATCCTGTCAACTGCGT
>JBFFGE010000255.1:0-5078 GCA_041557595.1 Alphaproteobacteria bacterium | reverse complement strand
CCATGGCGATGAATGACACGGTAGACCTGTCTCCAGGGGAGGAAAGGCTTTCCAAGCTCGATGAAGGTTTCTTCAAGATCGAGAGTTTCTTCAATTTTATTGCGGGAGTCGTGATCTTCCTCGTGATGTTCCTGGGGGTTATCCAGGTTGTCGGACGAACCGTCTTCAACCGTCCGGTCCCGTCCTATGTCGACGTAATCGAGATCATGATGGGCGTGTTTTGCTTTCTCGGCATTGCCTATTGCCAGAAGTTGGGCGGGCATGTCCGGATGGAAATCATCCTCAAGCGCTTCACCGGCCGAACCTTCTACGGGTTTGAAATCTTCGGCACTCTTGTCGCGATGGCGATCATCGGAATCCTGATGTACTACGGATACACGCATTTTCTGCGCGCCTTCCAACTCGGCGACAGCACCATCGATGGCGATTTCATCCTGTGGCCGTCTAAATTGCTCGTACCCTTTGCCTTCTCGTTGCTAATGATCCGCCTGATCTTGAATCTGGTCGGTTTCTTCCGCCTGTTTGCAAATCCCAACGCCGTTCCATTGGCAATTCCGATAATCGAAACCGTCGACGATCTGGCGCAACACGAAATCCGCGTAAGCGGCGCGGATAAGGAGCCTGACGAGAAAACCGTTGTGCCGCAGGGGAGTGCTGAATAATGGATGAACTTACAGTCGGTATCATCGGAACTGTCCTCCTGCTATGCATGGTGTTCGTCGGTGTGCGGGTGTATGCGGCCGCGGCGATCACGGGCTTGCTCGGCGTCGTCGCGATCATCGGTTGGGACGCGGGCGCCGGAATTGTCGGTACAATCCCGCATTCCAAGGCCGTCAACTATGCCTTGAGCGTTCTGCCGATGTTTATCCTCATCGGCTTCATTGCCTATCACGCAGGCCTGACCCATGCGTTGTTCAACGCGGCGAAAGCGTGGTTCGGATGGGTGCCGGGCGGGCTGGCCGTGGCGACGGTCTTCGCGACGGCAGGTTTTGCGGCGGTGTCGGGCGCCAGCACGGCAACCGCGGCGGTGTTCAGCCGCGTCGCCATTCCCCACATGCTCGAACAAGGATACAGCAAGCAGCTTTCCGCCGGTGTGGTGGCGGCGGGGGGACCATTGGCCTCGCTCATACCACCCAGCGCCATTCTTGTGATCTATGCGATCATCGTCGAGCAATCGGTTGGCGCCTTGATCCTGGCGGGTTTCCTGCCGGGTGTGGTTTCGGCGCTGATCTACGCGATCCTGATTATCGGTCAATGCATGATCGATCCGAGCCAGGGCCGGCCGGTGAAATCGCCGCCGCTCTCGTATCGGCTCAAGACCCTGCCGCCGGTAACGCCGATCGTGCTGGTTGTCGGCATCATTTTCTACTCGATGTATTCGGGCAAGGCGACGCCGACCGAAGCCGGCGCGCTTGGCGCTTTCGTTGTGTTCGTGATCGCGATGTTCCGCGGCATGAAATTGGGCAATCTGCAGGAGGCGTTGCTCGAGACCGCCAAGTTGACGGTCATGATCTTTGCCTTGATCTGGGGCATCCTGATCTTCGTGCGCTTCCTCGGCTTCGCCGGCCTGCCGCAGGCTTTCGCCGAATGGATCATCACCCTGCCATTCCCGCCTGTCGTGATCATGATCATGATCCTGCTCGGCTATGCGGTACTCGGCATGTTCATGGATGCCATTGGCATGCTGTTGCTGACCCTGCCGGTCGTATATCCGGCGGTGATCGCGCTCGGCTATGACGCGGTCTGGTTCGGCATCATCGTGGTCAAGATGTGCGAGGTGTGCCTCATCACTCCGCCGGTCGGATTGAACTGTTACGTGGTGCACTCGGTCCGGCCGGATATACCGCTGGGCGAAGTGTTCCGCGGCATTGCGCCCTTCTTCGGCGCCGATGTCGCCACCGTGGCCTTGTTCATCGCCTTTCCGGAGATCATCACCTGGCTGCCGAGCCTGCTGGGCGCCGGGGCGAACTAGCGCGGCCTTTCGTTCCGCGTTCCGGTCCTTTGGAACGCTGCAACACGGCCGGGCCCTGCGAGAGGTCCGGCCGTTGCGTTTGCGGGCGTTCGTCCGGTTTTGCGTCCCTTACCGATAGCGTCGATTGCTGCTAAGACTGGATGGAAATCCAGAGACGGAGGCGACAGCCCATGACCGACACATCAGCGTTGATTCAGCATGAAGGCGATATGGCGGCCTATGTGCCGCCCGGCCATGAAGGAACAGTCAATGTCCGGCTGATCGACAAGGCGTTCTGCGGCGCATTCGAAATGAATTTGGGCGTGGTTCAGCCGGGCGGCGAGGCGTCGCCGCATCATCACGAGACGGAGCATCAGGTGATCTACATCCTCGACGGGGTGGCCGACGTCATTCTCGGCGACGATCCCGCCGTAGAGTGCGGTCCCGGAACGGTGGTGCGGATTCCGCCGAAGCTCAAGCACGCGGTATACACCAAGGGAAAGACGGCATTGCGGGCACTGGTTCTATACAGCCCGCCCTTGGGGCCGCGGGACGAGGTGCCGCTCGCGGGTAATTCCACGTGACGGCGATCTTTACCGATCTCGACGGGCTGGTGGATCGCATTCCCGACGGCGCAACCATCGCTGTTCCGGAGGAGGATGCGGGAGGATGTTCCATGGCGTTGATGCGACGCGCCATTCAGCGGGGCGTCCGCGGCCTCCGCTTGGTCGGCGCGCACCGGCCGGGCATCCAACTCGGTCTCCTGATGGGGGCCGGATGCATCGAGCTGGGCCGCGGTGCGGGACTTCCATTCCTGGACCGGCGTGTCGACGTCGCGATCTTTCATGTCGGCAAGGTGGATCGTCACGGCAATGTCTGGATTGGCGACATGACGCATCTCAAGGCGTTGGCGCAGGCTGCCGACGCGATTGCCGCGACCTATGAGGTCTGTGTGGCGGAAAATCCGGGGACCGGCAGCTCCACTGCCGCAAAGACGCTTCCCGCCGCGCAGAACATCGCGTTGGCGGAGGCGCCAATGGGGTCGTGGCCGCTTGGTCTTCCCGGAGCGTACGAGGCTGACGAGGCGCATCTGGCGCTCTATGGGCACGCCGCGGAGACCGAAGACGGAATTCAGGCCTATCTTCGTAATCACGTCTATCAGCGCCTGGCGGCGGATTGACGAGAATACGGCCGCATGATTTATCGGACGCCATCAAATCATAAGAAAGAACACGACGCATGAGCGATAAGAACGGTTCGATGGGCGCACTTGCGGGGATCAAGGTTGTCGATATGACCCGCGTTCTGGGCGGCCCCTATTGCACGCAGGTTTTGGCGGATCACGGGGCGGAAGTCCTTAAGGTCGAACCGCCGCAAGGTGACGAGGTGCGCGATTGGGGACCACCGTTTCACGAGGGCGATGCCTCCTATTTCATCGGCGTCAACCGGAACAAGCGTTCGATCGGACTCGATTTGACGGTGCCCGAAGGCCGGGACGTGTTGTTCCGGTTACTGGAGGAGGCGGATGTCCTGATCGAGAACCTGAAGACCGGCACGATGGAGCGCTGGGGGCTGGGTTACGAGGACACTTTGAAGGACCGCTTTCCCTCTCTCATCCATTGCCGGATCAGCGGCTATGGCGCCGATGGTCCGCTGGGCGGGTATCCCGGCTACGATGCGATCATTCAGGCGATGGCCGGATGGTTCAGTGTCAATGGCGCCCCCGATGCCGGGCCCACGCGGGTCGGGTTGGCGATGGTCGATATGGGGACCGGGCTGTACAGCGCGATTTCGATTCTGATGGCGCTGCAAGAGCGGACCCGTTCGGGATTGGGGCAATTCGTTGACATGACGCTCTATGACTGCGCGCTCTCATTGATGCATCCGCATGTGCCGAATTACTACCTGTCCGGCAAGACTCCGGGATTGACCGGCAACCAGCATACCAATGTGGTGCCGTACGACCGGTTCCATACCAAGACCGTCGATATCTTCGTGGGGGCGGGCAATAACAGGGCATTCCAACGTTTTTGTACGGTGTTGGGCGCGCCCGAAGTCGCGGACGACGCCCGCTACAAGGACAACGGCGGCCGGTTGGAGCACCGGGAGGAATTGACCGGGACGATCACCGCGCTTCTGGCGAAACGCGATGGCGAGGAGGTCTGCGAGCAGCTGCTAAAATCGGGCGTCCCGGCGGGACCCGTGCTGGATACGGCGCAGGTGATGGCCGCCAAGCACACCAAATACCGGGAAATGGCGGTCGAGCGGGGCTGGTACAAGATGACCGGGATCCCGATCAAATTCTCCCGGACGCCGGGCTCGGTGCGCAGCACGCCGCCCAAATTCGGCGAACACGGGCGCCAAATCCTGGCGCAGCATGGCTTCGGCGAGGATCAGATCGCGGCGCTGGCGGAACAGGGTATTTTGGTGGAAGCGCGCCGCAAATAGGCGCACCATCGTCGCCAAGCCGGCAGAGCGGCTGCTCAAAAGAATGGCCGGCGCGGTAAACAACCGGCCGACCATCCTGTTTCTTTATATAATCCAGACTATTACGGCATGATCTCCCAGGCGCCGTCCGGTTGGCGACAGGCGGTGCCGTAGGATTCCTCGACCTTGCCGCCAATCGTCACGGCCTGGCGGAATTCCCGGCAATAGCGGCCGCTGCTGCTGGTGCCTTCGCGGGTCGCGGTGACGCTACCCTGGAGACCGTTGTCGTTCCAACGGATGGACTGGCCGATCGGCGCGCTGGTGGCGGTGATCTGCGCCGATTCATGGGCCCGCTGCTGCGTCACGGACATATAGTCGAGCACGCCCAGGGTAATCGCGGTGAAGGCCAGCCATTGATAGGCATGATGGTCATCGTGGTGATGGCCGTAGCCGTGATAGCGATGACCATATCGCCGGTGCACCCAGACATCGCGGTACCGCCTGCGCGGCTCGACGATCACGACCTTCTTTACCCGGCGATGCCGGCCATAGTCGATTATCTTCGCACGATGGACGCGCCGGTAATGCTTGCGATCGCGACGGTCCCGTATGAAATGCTGCCGATGCTCGGCTCGGCGCCGATATTCGACATGGCGGCGCTTCTCGATACGGTGCCGTTTTTCGACATAGCGCCGTTTTT
>JBFFGE010000254.1:0-5091 GCA_041557595.1 Alphaproteobacteria bacterium | reverse complement strand
CGAGGCCGACCCCTGGCGCCGGGGCGTCGCGTCCGAGGCCCTGGTCAGCCTGGTCGACGTGGCGCCGACGGTGCTCGCGCTCGAGGGGCTCGCCGTGCCGCGCGGGATGCACGGGCACCCGCGGACGGCCGAGCTCCGCACCGGCGTCGAAAATTTGCTGGCGGATGCGGTCGGCAAGAACCCGACGATCGCGCTGAGCCTGCCATCGGAACAGATATTTTCCCGTACGGTGACAATGCCGGCGGCGGCGGCGGAAAATCTGCGCCAGGTGATGCGGTACGATTTGGAGCGGCGAACCCCCTTCAAGCCGGACGATGTTTATTTCGACGTTCATGTGGCCGGGCTCCGGGCGGCCTCCGGTGAAGTGGACGCACGGCTGCATGTAGTGCCGCGCCGCGTGTTGGACGACGCCGTCGAAGCGCTCGAAAAATTGGGATTGCACCCGGTTCGCGCGGGTATCGTGCCCGGCGCCGCGGGCGCGGGTTCGGAGACGGTGAATTTTCTGCCGCCGGCCCGGCGCGATTCGGCGCCGAAGGGCTTGCAGGTGCTTACCGGAGGGCTCGCCGCGGTGGTCGCGGCGCTGCTATTTTTCACCGCCTATGTCCCGTTGGAAAAAGAGCGGCTGCGCTCGGTCAAGCTCGCCGAGGAACTGACGGCGGTGCGGAAACGGGCGTCCGTGTCGGTTCGCCTGGAGGATGAGCTTCAGAAGGCGGCGAAGCGCGCGCGCTTCATCCAGGAGCGAAAGGCCCGTGCGCCGGCGATGGTGCGCGTCCTGAAAGATCTTACGCTTCTGATCCCCGATAAGACGTGGCTCTTTCAATTTCAGATAAAGGATGGCCAGGTGGCGATCCAAGGTCATTCGACCGCGGCCTCCACGCTGATCGAGACGATCGAGCGCGGCCGCTTGTTCGGCAATGCAGGGTTTCGGTCCGGCCTTGCCCGCAACCCCAAGACCGGGCTCGAACGATTCCATATTACGTTCGATCTGAAAGCCGAGGCGCCGACGGCTGTCCGCGCAACGACTTCCGGCGACGCACCCGGAGCGGTCAATTGACGCGGGCGGGTTCCCTGCCATCGCGGCTGGCCGCACTGTCGTTGCTGGGATGCGTCGTGCTGCTTTTCGGGCTGTTGGTCGTGAGCCCCTATCTCCGTGCGTTTCAGGGACACCGCGCGCTTGCCATCGAGACGCAGGCGCAGATCGATCGCTTTGCCGCACGCGCGAAGGATCCGAAGCAAATCAGGGTCGAGCTGGACCGGATGCGCAAAGCGAAAGGCTCCCGCGGCCTGTTCCTCAAGGCAAAATCGGAATCGCGCGCCGGTGCGCTGCTGTTGCAGCGGTTGAAGGATACGGTGGAGCGCCAGGGCGGTACGTTGGTGAGTTCGCAAGTCGTTCCGGGGAACGGGCGGTCGCCTTTTCCCGCCGTTACCGTGCGGGCGCAGATGCGGGTGACCGCGGAAGGGCTGCAGCATATTTTCCATCAATTCGAATCGCAGCGACCGGCGCTGTTCATCGACAATGTCTTGATCACCGCGCGCAAGGCGAAGCCGCGGCGCGTTCGGCGGGCTTCGCAAAGGCATAAGGCGCGTCGTCCGGTCGACCGTCAGGCGGAGGCGTTGCCGCTTCGGGTGCGCTTCGACCTGAGCGGTTATCTTTGGCAGGAGGGCGCATGACATTAAGCCGCCATGCCTGCATCACCCTTTCGGGGATCTTCGCCGTGACCGGCGTGCTGTTAGCCGGCCTGTTGGCGTATTTCGCCTGGGCGCCGGTTGCCGCGCTGCCTGCCGCCGCCCCGGTAGAGGCGCCGGATGCTGCCGCAATTCCGGCGCTCCCGAAATTCCCGGCGATCGGCGCTGTCGATGAATATAGGGCGATTGCGGCGCGGCCGCTTTTTTCGCCGACCCGGCGTCCGTCGGAAACATCGGCGCCGGGAACGACCGACGCGAAAGTCGAAAACCCGGATGGCATTCTACTCGTCGGTGTGATCTTGTCGCCGTCCAATCAATTGGCGGTCATTCGCACGCCCGAGGACGAAGCCGCGCGCGAGGTTTCGGTGGGCGAGAAAATTCTCGACTGGCGGGTCGAGAAAATTCTCGCCGACAGGATCGTGTTGCGTGCCGGCGACAGGAGCGTGGAAGTCGAATTGCTCGATCAGGATACGCTTGCCAAGCGGTTCCCGAAGCTGAAGCGCCGGAAGGGCGCCGTTCGCCCTGCAAAACCGGCGCGGCGGAAACCTGCCGGCCGGTCGAAGCCCGAAGCTGCCCGGTAGTTCGAGCCGATGGAACAATTCGTGTTGAGAGCAAGCCATGTTAAGACAGGCAACGAGTCCCAAAGGTTCATAACCTTGATGCGAGGATATTCGTTAGTGGAGCAAATGCCCGTAGCGTGGGCTAAGGGCGTGTTGATTGCCGGCCTATTGGCAATTCCCTTGGTATCCTGCTCCTATTTCAAAGGCGAGCAAGGCGCTCCGGCGCCCGCGAAGCAAACGCCGGTTGCACAGGACGGCGCGCCGGAGGGGAGCGCGCAATCGCCGGCGCTGGGCCGACCGAAGCCGTTATCGCCGGCTGGCGGCACGCCGGCGGGCGATACGCCGCCCAGTGCCACGATCAGGGGAACGGGCACTTTCATCAATCCGGTGCCGGCCAGCCGGGTGACTGAGGTGCGCACCAAGAACGGCGAAGTCATGTTGAATTTCGTCGATGCGAATGTGCGCGATGTGGTGCGATCGGTTCTCGGCAAGACGCTTCGGCTCAACTATGTCCTCGACCCGAAAGTCGAAGGCTCGGTGACGCTGGAAACCACCCGACCGATCGCGATGGCGGACGTGTTGCCCTTACTGGAGCAGGTCTTGCGCGTGCACGGCATCGCAATTGTCGAAGATGGCGGAATCTACAAGGTCGTACCGACGACGGAAGCCGCGCGCGGCATGGTTCCGAAATTGCGCGATGGCACGCGCCTGCGCGGCACCGCCTATGCGGTCCAGATCGTGCCGCTGAAACACGCGGCGGCGCGAGAAATGTCGAAAATCCTGACGCCGATGTTGCGCAAGGACGCGATCCTGCGCGTCGATGAAGCGCGCAACCTGTTGATCGTCGCCGGGACCCGCGCGGAGCGCGCATCGGTCAACGAAATGGTGCAGATTTTTGACGTGGACTGGTTCGAAGGCATGTCCTTCGCCCTGGTGCCGCTCCGCTTCTCCAAGGCGAAGGAAGTGGTCGCCGATCTCGATAAGGTCTTTGGCGATACCGGAAAGGGGCCGGCCGCCGGGATCGTGAAATTCATCTCCCTGGAGCGAATGAACAGTGTGCTGGTGGTCAGCCCGAACGCGTCCTATCTCGACAAATCGCGCGGCTGGATCGAGCGCTTCGACATCGGCAATCAGTCCGACGAGCGGCGGCTGTATGTCTATCACGTCGAGAACGGCCGCGCGGTCGACTTGTCGGACGCCCTGAACAAGATTTTTACCGGCAAGTCGGGACCGCAGGGAAACCGCCGGGGCGGCGACGTCGCGCCGGGGCTTCGCCCGGGGGAAATCCGGTCGTCGTCCTTGACCGAGCGGCGCAATACGCGGACCGGGACCGGTGGAAATTCCGGCGCGTCATCGTCCGGCGCCGCGCCGCGATCGACCCAGGGCGCGGCCACGCCACGCCGCCCGGTGACGCGCCGTACGACGGCCGGGCCGGTAGGCGGTCAGGCATTGTTCGAGGCCAGTGAAATTCGCATCTTTGCCGTGGAGACGAGCAATTCCCTGGTCATCCTGGCGACGCCGAACGAATACAGACAGGTCGAATCGGCCTTGCGGCAGCTCGACACGATACCGTTGCAGGTCCTGATTTCCGCGACCATCGCCGAGGTTCGGCTGAATGACGACCTCCAATACGGCGTCCAGTGGTTCTTCGATACCGGCAACACCGAGATCACATTGAGCGACGTGGCCTCCGGTGCGGTTGGCGGCGCATTTCCCGGATTGTCGGTCTTGTTTGCCAGCAATTCCAACGCGCGTGTCGTGCTCAATGCGCTGCAGGAGGTCACGGACGTCAACGTGGTGTCCTCGCCGCAGTTGATGGTGTTGGACAATCATTCCGCCGAACTTCAAGTGGGCGATCAGGTGCCGGTGGCGACGCAATCCTCGGTCAGTTCGATCGATCCGGAAGCGCCGATCGTCAACTCCATCCAGTTTCGCGACACCGGCGTCGTGCTCAACGTGACGCCCCGGGTGAACGCGGGCGGCCTCGTGACCCTCGATATCGAGCAGGAAGTCAGCGACGTCATTCCGACCACCACATCGGGCATCGATTCGCCGACCATCCAGCAGCGCCGCATCAAGAGTTCGGTGGCGGTGCAGAGCGGCGAGACCGTGGCGTTGGGCGGCTTGATCCGGAATCGCAAGACGAAGAACAGATCGGGCGTGCCGTTGCTGTCGCAAATTCCCGTGCTGGGCGCCTTGTTCGGCAAGACGGAAAACTTCGATGACCGGACCGAATTGCTGATTCTCATCCGGCCGCGTGTCGTGCGCAATCTCAAGGAAGCGCGCGAAATGACGGAGGAGTTGCGCCGGCAAATCAAGGGCATCACTTCCGGGAAGCCCTGACCGGTGATCCGCGGGCGCCCTTCCCGAGTGCGTCGTGACGGCGGGTTCGCCCTGGTCGCCGTACTGTCGGCCGCGCTCCTGCTGGCGGTCATTACGCAAAGTTTCGTCAACGAAGTCCGGACGGACGCAAATCTCGCCCGAAACCTGAAGGACAACGGCCAGGCCCGGGCGCTGGCGGACGGGGCGGTCTTTCGCGCCGCGGAAATGTTGATTCGCGATCGATCGCGCCGGGAAATAGTGCCGGATGGGCGATTGTTGTCGATCGATGCGGCCGGCGAGACCGGCGCAACCGTAACGGTCGCCATTCAGGACGAAAGCGGCAAAATCGATCTCAACCGCGCGACGCCCGAACTCCTTCAAGAACTGTTCGAATCGGTCGGGATGGAGTCCGACAATGTCGACGACCTGGCCGACGCGATTTTCGATTGGCGTGACCGCGACGATCTGCGGCGGGCAAACGGGGCCGAGGGCGCGGATTATCGCCGCGCGGGGTTGCCCTATG
>JBFFGE010000253.1:0-5102 GCA_041557595.1 Alphaproteobacteria bacterium | reverse complement strand
GCCAACAAAAGGGCCGCGCTGCCGAGCCCGAATATGAAACCCAGCCACAGCCCCGCGCCTTCCATGTCCGCGGCAAAGGCGAACCAGAGCCCGCTCACCCCCCCGATGCCCCAATAGCACATCGCGGCAAAGACCATGGGGATAGCGGTGTCGTTCAGCCCGCGCAGCGCGCCGGCCGCCACCGCCTGAATGCCGTCTACGGCTTGAAAGAAGGCGGCGTATAGCAGGAACGACGTCGCCAGCGCCAGCACGGCGGCGCTGTCGGCGCGCGCATGATCGAGGAAGATCGACGCGAAGGCCGACGGGATGGCGAGCACCACCACGGTCATCGCGCACATGAACCCGAGCGTGAGCGCAATCGCCATCCAACCCGCCCGGTATGCCGCCGCGGCGTCGCCCCGGCCGACCGCTTGGCCGACCCGAACCGTCGCGGCCTGGGCCATTCCCATCGGCACCATGAAGGTGACATGGGGAAGCTGGATCGCGATCATGTGGGCTGCCACCACGACGGCGCCGAAATGACCGGCGACGAAGACGGCGCCGATGAAGAACCCCGCCTCGAGCAGCATGGTGCCGGCAATCGGCAAGCCGATCCGGAAGATGCGGCGGAACTGATACCAGTCGGGCCTCCAGAACCGGCGCAGAATTCCGTAGCGCGCGAAGGGTTTTTGCGTCGCGGCGATTGCCAAGAGTACCAGAAACAGCACGGCGTTGACCGCCGAGGTGGCGATCCCGGCGCCGACCAGCTCCAGCCGGGGAAAGCCGAAATTCCCGAAGATCAGCGCGTAGTCCAGAAACGCGTTCAGCGGTACCCCGGCCATCATCACCCACAGCGCCACGGCCGGGCGGTTGAGCGCCGAGACGAAATTGCGGAGCACGGCGAAACCGATAACGGGGGGCAGGCACCATTTGAGCGTGCTCATATACGCGTCCGCGTGGCCCAGGCTTTCCGGCGGCTGGCCGAGCACAGCAAGCAGGTCGACCGTAAAATGGAAAGCAATCAGCGTCGGTACGGTGAGGGCGATCGCGACCCAGAGCCCCTGACGTATGATGCGGCGCAAGGTGCGGGGTTTGCGGGCGCCATAGGCCTGTGCCGCCAACGCCGCGGTCGCCGTGACGACGCCGAAATACGCGACATAGGCGAGGAAGAAGACCATCAGGCTCAGCGACGCGCCGGCAAGCGCATCGGCGCCGAGCCGGCCGATCATCGCCGTGTCGGTGATCAACATGGAAACCCAGGCGAACTGGGTCAGCACGATGGGGGTGGCGAGCTGCGCCATTTCACGCAATTCGGTGCGCCAGAGGGCCATGGTCGTTCCCGGTATCAGGGTGCGGCCCGCGCCGTTTCTCAACATCGTCTCAATCCAATTCCGAATAAATCGTTCCAAAAAAACCAAAAGGGCGGATCCGAAATCCGCCCTGTGCCTGTCGCCGATATCATCGGTTCTCGCTAAAGACGGTTTTCAACACTCCGGATAACGCCAAAGGCGCCGAACGCTCGCGGCCGGTATCCCGGCAGCGGACGCGCCGTCGCGCGGCGTGAGAGGGTCATGTGGAACGGTTCGCTCATGGCGCCGGTTTATAGCGCCATGAGCGGAAAAAGAGAAGCAGAGAATCGGGTCAGCGGGATACCGCGATTGCGCGTCCCCCCGTGTCCTAGTCGCCGCCGGAAGCGGCCGCATCCCAGTTGAATTTCAAGGGCTTCTTGTCGAGGAACCGCTGCACCGCCTCGTGGTGGTATTCCGAATTATGGGCCACCGATTGCGCGAAGCATTCCATCTCGCCCAGCGCGCGAAAATCCAGATGGAGCGATTGGTTCAAGATGTTCTTCGAAAGACCGATCGCCTGGCGCGAGGCGTCCTTGAACCGCGCGGCGAGGTCCATTGCCGCGTCCATCAAGGTCTCGGTTTCGTGGATCGAATAGACGATGCCCAGCTCCTTGGCTTCCTCCGCGTCGATCGACCGGGCGGAAAAAACCAGCTCCTTCGCCTTCTGCAGGCCAACGATGCGGGGCAGCAGGAAGAAACCGCCGACATCGGGCACGAGGCCGATCCGGCCGAACACCTGGCAAAATTTGGCGCGCGGCGAGGCGAGGACGAAGTCGGCCGCGAGGGCGAGATTGTTGCCGGCGCCGTAGGCCGGTCCGTCGACCGCGGCGATCACCGGCAGTTCGAGGCTGACCAGTTCATGCAGCCAGACATAGATGTTCTGGATGCGCCGCCGGCTCTTGTAAGGGTCCGATTTTTCCGAAATGCCGCTCAAATCGCCGCCGGCGCAAAACGCGCCGCCCGCGCCGGTGAGGATCGCCGCCGTCAGGGATTCGTCGTTTCGCATCGTCATCACGACCTGGGACAGTTCTTCGCGCATCGGAATGTCGAGCGCGTTGCGTTTTTCCGGCCGGTTCAAGGTGACCACCGCGACGGTGTCGCGGACTTCATATGTCAGTGTGTCGTAGCCCATTGCTGGATCTCCCCTGTCAGAGCGTGTTTCGGTTGCCGTTTGGTGTTCGGCGAAAAATACGCAATTGACCGGGGCGGTACAAATCGGCGCCGGTAGTGCGGCGTTCAGATCGGCGACAGCGGAATGTGCAGGGTGGCGTCCGGCGTTACGATGCCGCCGCGATCGCCGATTTCGATGCTGCCCCAGCGCTCCGCATAGCAGGGCGGCAGGGGACGCCCTTCGGGCGGGCACAGCCATAGCCGCAGCAGGTGGCGCTTCCTCTCCGGTTCGGGCCAATCCTCGTAGTCGGTCCGGTCGTGCAGGATCTGATGGTTGTGCAGAAACTGCATGTCGCCCGGTTCGAAATCCATATCCAACCGGTTTCCGGCGTCTTCCGCCATTTGGTCGAACAGGTCCAGCGCGGCGATCTGTTGGTCGCTCAACGGCGGCACATCGGCGAGACGCTGCGCCGATTCGATATAGCGCCGAACGTAGTAGGTGGTCAGGTAGCCGGCGTTCCAGTTGAAGACGGGCGTCGTGAAGTAGGGCTTCATTCCCGCCGGGATTTCGCCGCGCCGGTCGACTCGGAAAGGCTTGAACATCACGCGCGTCAACGCCGGGTCCCGTGCCAGCATTTCATTATAGACAGTGACCGAGCTGACCAGGCTGCTGAGCCCGCCGCGCTTCGCCTTGCGCAGGCACAGCAGCCCGACGATGTCGCATGAATCCGTGTGAAAGTTCTGGCGGCGGCTGGTCTGGTAGACTCGTACGTTCGGGTCGTCCACGTCGTAGCCCAGGTCGCGCACATGGCCGAGCAGGTGGCCCTTGCCGTTTTGCGATACCGCCTTGCCGAGATGAAGGCCGATCCCCCAATACGCGATTGCGGCGGCATCCGGCTCCATGCTTGCGACGGGGAGGCCGTGGATCAGGACGAAGCCGCGGCCGGTCAGGATCTCCGCGCGTATCGTCCGCAGCTTCGGCCCGAGACCCGGCAGCGGAAAATCCTCGTGCCGCAGCGTCGCGACATCCCGCTCGCGCACAGCGACCAAGGCGCTTTCGATCTCCGCGATCTCGTCCGCCGACAGGGTATAGACCCACGCCTGCGTGCTGCGCAGATCCGCGCCACGCCACGCCGACGGTCCGGTAATCGGGCCGGGCGGCAGCGCGGGTGCGATGTCGCGCGCTACTGGTTCAGGGTGGCTCGCCATCGTTTCAGATGATCTCCTGTTTCTTGAAGTCCTCGACATCGGCCGGCGAATAGCCGAGCCAATTGCCGAAGATTTCCTCGTTATGCGCGCCGAGACCGGCACTGGGCTCGATCGGCATCAAGGGCGTGTCGTGGAACCGCAGCGGGCTGTTTTGCAGCGCGATGCGGCCGACGACCGGATGGTCCATCCATTGCAGCATGCCGCGCTCATGCAAATGCTCGTCATGCACGACTTCGTCCAAATCGCGGACCGGCGCGCAGGGAAAATCGTTCTTTCGCGATATGTCGAGCAGCTCGTCCTTTGTCAGCGTGACGGTCCAGCTTTCGACTAGCGCGTTCACTTCCTCCAGGATTTCCGCCCGGGCGCTGTTGGTGGCGTAGCGCGGATCGTCCTTGAGCTCGGAGCGGCCCATGACCCGCAAGAGGTTGTAGAAATGATTGTCGTTGGTGCAGTTGATGGCGGCGTAGCCATCGTTGGTCGGATAGACGTTGTAGGGAGAAATCGAGAGCCCGCCATGCTGGTTGCCGGTCCGCGGCGGCGTCTTGCCGCCCATGCTGTAGTACATGCCGAGGTTGGAGCAGAGCGACGCGTAGATGGCTTCCTGCATTGACACTTCGACCATGCGCCCTTCGCCGGTCCGTTCGCGCTCGAACAGGGCGGTCATGATCGCCGCGTAGAGGTGCACGCCGCCGGAAAAATCGCAGACCGCCGCCCCTGCCTTGAGCGGCGGGCTGTCGGGGAAGCCGGTCACGCTCATCACGCCGGACGATGCCTGTACGGTGAGGTCCATCGCCAAGTCGTCTCTGCGCGGGCCGCTCCGGCCATAACCGCTCGAGCAGCCATAGATCAGCCGGGGATTGGTGGCGCGCAGGACGTCCCATCCGAGTTGCATGTTCTCCATCGCATCGGGGGCAAAATTTTCCAGCACGATGTCCGCTTTCCCCACCATCTCCAGGAACAATTCGCGGCCGCGCGGCGCCTTGAGGTTGAGCGTCACGCAGTGCTTGTTCGAATTGAGCAAGGCGAAGGGTACCGAGTGCGCCTTGTGGCCGCCGCGGTGGCGCAAGTGCTCGCCGGACCGGGGCTCGATCTTGATGACATGGGCGCCGGCCATCGCCAGCATGAAACCCGCATAGGGGCCGTTATAGATGTGGCCCATATCGAGGACGGTCACACCGTCGAGCGGGTATGGTCTGTCGGACATTGTGGTCAATTCCTTCCTGACTGGTGCCGCAGCAAGTGCCGCGCGATCACCATGCGATGAACTTCGGACGGCCCTTCGCCGATCCGCTTGATGCGGAGTTCCCGGTACCATCGTTCGAGCGGTAGCTCGTTGGAGACGCCTAGACTGCCGAAGATCTGGACACAACGGTCGACCACGCGGCCCGCCGTCTCGGTGGCGTAGAGCTTGGTCATCGAGGCGTCGACCTTGATATCCTGGCCGGTGTCGGCGCG
>JBFFGE010000252.1:0-5106 GCA_041557595.1 Alphaproteobacteria bacterium | reverse complement strand
GCTGCGCGAGGCGTCAGTGGATCCCGGCGCGCCGCCGCTGGCCGACCACCGGGCGGCGATCGACCGCTGCTTCGGGGCCGAGTCGGTGGAGGCAATCACCGCCGCGCTGGAAGCCGAAGGCGGCGACTGGGCGGCGAAAACACTCGACGTGATGGCGGGCAAATCGCCGGTCAGTCAGAAGATCGCGTTCCGACAAATCAAGAGCGGCGCCCGGCTGGATTTCGACGACTGCATGCGGATGGAGTTCCGGCTCAGCCAGCACGTGATGGCGGGGCATGACTTCTTCGAGGGCGTCCGCGCGGTGGTGATCGACAAGGATCAAACGCCGCGCTGGCAGCCGGACCGGCTCGACGCGGTGACCGACAAAATGGTCGACGCCTACTTCGCGCCGCTCGGCGATGCGGAGTTGACGTTCGATTGAGGGGGTGATGGGCCCAAATTAATTATTTAGCGAATCACCCCCACCTAAATCCTCCCCCGTCAAGGGGGAGGACTTGATACCGCGAACAAACGGAACAATTTTACCCTCCCCCTCGACGGGGGAGGGTCAGGGTGGGGGTGCAACAAGAAAAGCCCTGCAATCGGCAAGCGCCCTAAAACGGTACCGTGCCCTCGATGGTGCAGCGCTGCATGACACGGCGCATCGGCGGCTCGTAGTCGAACACCGCCTTGTGCTGGACGGCGCAGTTATCCCACATCAACAGATCGCCGAGCCGCCATTTGTGGCGATAGAGGAATTCCGGCTTCACCACATGCTCGAACAGGAAGCGCAGCAGGTCGGCGCTTTCGTCCTCGGGGATGTCGAGGATGCGGTGCGTGTATCCTTCGCAAATATAGAGCCCCTTGCGGCGGGTTGCCGGATGGGTGCGCACCACCGGATGCAGCGCGTCGGGCGGATATTTCTCCAGTTCTTTCTCGCTGAGCACCGGACGCTTGCCGAATTCGCGCGCCTTCATGTTCCACATGTAGCGATAGCCGTTGGCGGCGCGCCGGCCTTCCAGCCTTTGCTTGATGGCGTCGGGCAGCGCGTCATAGGCCGCTGCTGCGCCGGCGAACATTGTATCGCCATAGACGACGCCGTCGCGTTCCGGGACCTCCAACGCGTTCAGCAGCGTTACCGAACTGGGCTTCTCCAGGTAGCACAGGTCGGAGTGCCAGTAGCGGCCGGCGTCATGCGAGCCGAGCGGCTTGCCGTCCTTCGTTACGTTCGAGACCCAGAAGACTTCCGGCGTCTCGCCGCTATTGGCCTCGGCGCGAACATTGACCTGCGGCGTGCCGAAGCGCCGGGCGAAGGCGGCGAGCTGCGCCGGGGTCAGCCTCTGGTCGCGGATGACGACCACGGCATAGCGGTTGAGCGCGTCGGCGATCTTGGCGAAGTCGTCCTCCGTGACGGAGCTGGTCAGGTCGGCGCCGGTAATCTCGGCGCCGATCGCATCGCCGCTGGAACGGATGTCGAGGTCGGACATGGGCTTCTCCTGCGCTTCGGCGGCGCATTACGACGGGAAGATACTCTTTTTCGCGACGATTTTCGCGCACGGGGCAGTGCGGAGCAAGAGGGCGGCCGGTGCCGCGCTCAATCCATCGAAAGCCAATCGCGGACGGGTTTGAGTTCGGAATATGCCGCGAGGCAGTTTCGCACGGCGTCCGGGCCCATCGCCGGGCGCGTGTCTTCAAAGTCCTTCCACACGGATAGCCCCTTGCGGCGCAGCAAGTCGGCCTGCGGATGATCCTGCGGATAGCCTGCGGGAGCGCGCTTCAACTCGATCTCGCCGGCCCGCACGCCATCCCGTTCCAGACCCGCCAACAGCGCCGCCAGCGTTGCGCCGTCCCTGCCGTCGACGCGCTTCCTGTAAGTCTCGAGCGCGGGTTTGTCGAGAGCGAAGATCCCCGCGCCGACCGTCAGGCGCTCCGGCGACAGGCCGAAGAACCAGCAGGGCGGCGACGCCATTTCGCTTTCGGGAATGAAGGAGATGTGCAGATGGGCGTTGTAGGGCGTCTTGTCCTTCGAGAAGCGGAGATCGCGATGAATGCGGAAGATCTTCGACGAATGCACCGCACCGGTCAGGATGTGCAACTGCCCCTCCAGGGCTGCGCAGAACTGCTGCGCCGGGGCCTTCATCGCACTTTCGTAGACAGATTTGTTCGCGGCGAACCATTCGCGGGTGTTGTTCGCCTTCAGATCCTTGAGGAATTGCGCGGTCTCTTTCGTGAAACCCTGGAACGCATCCTGCGCCATGCTCGAACGCCCCGGCCGGCTATTTCGGCGGCAGCGTGGAGACGAAACTAAGCGCCAACGCGATCCAGTTCACGAGCGCGGCGTCGTCGCAGGCCTTTTCGTCCACGAAGATGAGGCCGCCCATGCGCCGGCCGCCCTGTTCCATCACCGCGGCGCCGGGCCGCGACAGCGCTTCCGCCTCGTTGTCCTTGCCGACGCGGAACATGAAACGGCCGTCGCCGGATTTGGTCCGGTCGGCGCCGCCGATCATGTTGCCGTGCAGCAGGAAACAGACGCCGCCCATCATCTTCTTTTCCGAGACGCCCTTGGTACGCCCGAGCGCATCCCGAAACCGGCTTGTGAGGAGTTCATCGTAGGCCATGGGAAATACCGCTCTCCCGTTGTGCAAATTCAGCCCGATTTTATCGCCGCGATGACATCGTCGGGAAATTTCCTGACGTTTTTGTCATCCGCTTTGGCATATTCCGGCAGGTCGGGATCTTCTTTCTGTCGTGCGAGATAGGTCGATTTACTGACCTCCGCGTTGTCGATGTAGAATTTCGGACAGCCGGGTTCTAATTTGCCATCGACGTCCCAATGACGCTCGACGCCATGCCGCTGGCCGTCCTTCCGTTGGGTCTCGCTATACAAACTTAGATCGTCGTTCAACCACCACTCGTACCCATGTGGACGTCCGTTCTTAAACGAGTGAATTTCGCCGATGGAGATTTTTCCGGTCTCATCGACACCTCGCCAAATGTCATATCCTGTGCCGTGGTACAGGGTGTAGGTTCCCAACAGGGATCCATCAAAAGCCCATTGTTTGGCGGTACCATGAATCAAGCCGTTCTCGTATGGCTCCGATAGGCTTAGTACCGGTCCATCTTCTCTACATTCCCAAGAGTATTCTATGCCGTGCTTCTTGCCGTTCTTAATGGGCGTCTCGATGCAAATTGATCCATCATGTTCGTAATATCGATAACCGACCACGACGCCGTCGACGGTGCACTTCCGTTTTTCAGGCCAGATTGCGCCGCCTTCCTGTTTGTATTCCGAAATCGACGTTTCGATGGCGTCGGCGGGAATATCTGATTTGTATCGGTCGTCCATGACAGTCACCCAATTTAGATCACACCATTCCAGCGACAAGCGGGCCGCCGAAAGTTTTGCGTCCGCCCGCGTTGCGGCGCTACCCTGCCGCTGACAAAGGATCCAGAATACATCGGGCATCAAATTCAGGGAGTAGTATCATGAGCGCAATCGGATTCATCGGTCTCGGCAATATGGGCGGCCCGATGGCCCGGAACCTTATGAAGGCGGGGCATACGCTGAAGGTATTCGATCTTGCCGCCGGTTCGGTCGAGGCGGCGGTGGCCGACGGCGCGGCCAAGGCGGCGAGCGTCGAGGCGGCGGCGGCGGATGTCGACACAGTGATCACCATGCTGCCCGCCGGTCCGCAGGTGCGCGACGTCTATCTCGGCGCGGGCAAGGTGATCGAGAGCGCGGCCAGGGGCACGCTGCTGATCGACTGCACGACCGCGGATGTGGAGACCAGCCGGGTTGTCAGTGCGGCCGCGCATGAAGCCGGGCACGACATGATCGACGGGCCGGTGTCCGGCGGGGTCGGCGGGGCGGAGGCGGCGACGCTGACCATCATGGTGGGCGGGCCCGACGCGGCGTTCGCCCGCGCGCAGCCGATCCTGGAGGCGATGGGCAAGAACATCATCCATGCCGGCGGGCCGGGCAACGGGCAGGCCGCCAAGATGTGCAACAACATGATGCTCGGCATCCAGATGATCTCGGTCTGCGAGGGCTTCCTGCTGGCCGAGAAGCTGGGGCTCGACGCGCAGAAGCTGTTCGACGTGTCCAGCACGGCGTCGGGGCAATGCTGGGCCCTGACCAGTTACTGCCCGGTGCCGGGGCCGGTGCCGGCCTCGCCGGCCAACCGCGGCTACCAGGCGGGATTTACCGCGGCGATGATGCTCAAGGACATGAAGCTCAGCCAGGCGGCGGCGCAGGATTTCGGCGTCGCCACGCCGCTGGGGGCCGCCGCGGCGGCGCTGTACGGAATGATGTCGCGGGCCGGCGGCGACCCGTGTGACTTTTCCGGGATCATCAGGCTGCTGCGGGGGGAAGGGAAAATTAGCGGCTAGTTTTAAGTATTTGTTAGGATTATACGCTTAAAACTTGGTTTGTTGCGAAAATTAACTATATCCGTCCTGCCGTCTTTGACATGGCGGTCATCAATAACAGGTATCGCGAGACAGGCCAGTGATTAATGATTATTTGAACTCGATCAATTTGATTGAGCGACTGCATCGCCAGTTCCTCGAGGTCGTCAAAGGCGAACTCGACCGGCTCGGCGTTCAGGATATCAATAGTATTCAAGCCCTTATTCTCTACAATATCGGCAAGGACGAGTTGACGGTCGGCGAATTGACCAACCGCGGCTATTACCTTGGCTCGAACGTGTCCTACAACGTTCGCAAGATGGTGGAGAACGAGTATCTGGTCCAGGAGCGGTCCACCCACGACAAGCGCTCGGTGCGCGTGCGCGCGTCCGACAAGGGCCTGACGCTGTGGAACAGCATGGACGAAATGTTCCGCCGCCACGCCGACGTTATGGGCACCGACACGATGAACGGTACGGAGCTGCAGTCGGCGAATACGGTGCTGCGCCGGCTGGAACGGTTCTGGGGCAGCCCGGGCGCCTATGGCGGTCCGCCGCTCTAGGGTAGGGGAAGAACAGGAAAGTCCGATAGGCCGCCATGGCATGACAATGGCGGCCTTTTTTGTTGCCCGGCCGCGGATTTTTTTTGTCCGGCCGCCGGCGCCGCTTGTTATGCTGGGCGGACATCATGCGACTTCTGGTCCTGCAGCACATCGCCGTC
>JBFFGE010000251.1:0-5175 GCA_041557595.1 Alphaproteobacteria bacterium | reverse complement strand
GGAAGAAACCCGTTCGAACCTCGCTCATGAAACCGTCTCCTCATTATTCAGACACCCCCGCCAGATTCCGCGCCAGCAGCGTGAAGGCGCGCGCAAGCCTTGCGGTCTTGTCGACATCGATGGCGTCGGGCCAGTGGTCGGTCGGGTTGTGGAATAGCCCGTTGCCGCCGAGCAGGGATACGTAGCGGCCGCCATGGTCGAAGATTTCGCGCGCTTCGCCGCCGGGCCGTTCGCCGACCGGCGTCTCCCAGTCGGGGCTGAGCCCTTCCGACGCGAAGGCGTTGAGGCCGGCCGCGCGCAGCTCCTCGTTCGCCGCCTGAAAGCGCACGCGCGGCGCGACCGCGCCGCCGAAATTGGCGCCGAGATGGATCCAGCAATGGGCTTCGGCGACGATGCCGCGGTTGTCCTCGATGAACTGCATCAGGCCGAGGTGACCCAGCTCATGGCCCGAATTGGCCGTGAAGATCACGTCGCGCGCCGGTTCCGCCTCGGCGAGGCCGCGCATGATCTCACAGAACACCACGAGCCCGCCGCCGCGTTCCGAGGCGCAGGACCACCACCCGCTGCGGGGCGTCATCACGATCAGCGGCGGCAGGTCCGGATCGCGGCCGGGAATGCGGGCGGTGACGTTGTAGGCGCGGCTGTCATACCGTTCCGTGTCGATGGCAACCTCGACCGTCGCACCATCCGCCGCTGCTTCCTCCAGCACGCCGAGATGTTCGTTCGACAGTTGCAACAGCGGCGGCCCGAACGGATCGGTGAATCGGTCGGCGTTGATCGGACAGAGGCCCGGCATGCCGCCGTCGGTCACCTGGATGATTGCCCGGTGCCCGGCATTTTCGCGCAGTTCTTCCGTCTCCGGCGTCGATCGCGGATCCGTAATGGCGAGGCCGATCGGCGTGTCGCCGCCGAGGGGACCGAGGACGCCGCTAATTCCCTTGGGACCGGTCGGCGGCGCGTCGAAGCGGGGAAGGCCGCTCAGCACGGAACTGCCGATCAGGGCTTCGGCGCGGACGACCTCGATCCGCGACAGGGGAAAGGAGGATTTCTCCGGCGCGAGCCCGATCGCGCGGATTTCCCGCGCCAGCCAATCGGCCGACGCGTTGTCGACCGCCGTTCCCGTGCGGTGGATGCCCTGGGAATCATACGCCTGGATCAGGCGGGCAATGCGGTCGGGCAGGGGTTCGGCGGGGTCGGTCATGGGATCGTTTCCGTTATCCGCGATTTCCAGGGTATAGCATGCCAGAAATTCGGCGCCGGCGTCACGAATGACCGTAAGTCTTTGATTTGGTGAAAAACACGGACTCCGAGAAATTCTTAAGGGTTTCGGGTATACCTTTCTGGCTGTATCGCTTGCCGATCCGGAACCGGACCATGGATTGATGATCGACGGACCGTTTAAATCCACGCTCGCAGTCGCCGCCTATCCCGGCGCGGTAGCCGCTGGAATCGGGCTGTTTGCGCTCGGCGTGTCGGCCGGCGTCTCGCTGCAAGGCGCCGCCGTGACGGCGGTGATTGCCGGCGCCGCGTTGATCACGTTGCTTGAATGGGTCCTGCCGTATCGCACCGCCTGGCGGCCGGATCGGTCGGATATTCGCAATGACGCCGCCTATATGGGGCTGGTGCAAATCCTGTTGCCGAAAGTTTTGTCCCTCGCCGCGGTGCTCTGGCTCGCCGACCGGCTGCACGGACAGGAGTGGCTTTTGCGGGATGTTTGGCCGCACGACCTGCCGGTCGCGGCCCAGGCCGTGCTAATGGTGTTGTGCGCCGATTTTCTGCGGTATTGGCTGCACCGTGCCAGTCACCGGTTCGAACTCCTGTGGCGCCTGCACGCGGTCCATCATTCCCCGAAGAAGCTCTACTGGTTCAATGTTGGCCGGTTTCATCCGTTCGAGAAGGCGTTGCAGTACCTCTTCGATGCGCTGCCGTTCCTGTTGCTCGGCGTCGCCGATACGGTGCTGGCGTCGTATTTCGTTTTCTATGCGATCAATGGATTCTTCCAGCATTCGAACTGCGCGATCCGGCTCGGATGGCTGAATTACATCGTCAGCGGGCCGGAACTGCACCGCTGGCATCATTCTCGGGTGCCGGGCGAAAGCAACAGCAATTACGGCAATAATCTCATCCTGTGGGATCTCCTGTTCGGCAGCTACTTCCTGCCGAAGGACCGCTCGGTCGGCACGCTCGGGCTGATCAATCGCGACTACCCGTCCAGTTTCCCGGCGCAATTCGGCGCGCCTTTCACGAAGGGGTTGGATAAGGCCTGACCGCCATGAAGTGGATCCCCGACAGCCTGGCCAATCTGCTGCTCGGCACCGCCATGGGGGCGACGCGGCAGGGACCGTTGCAACGCCTGCTGCAGGCGACGAAGACGCCGGCCGCTACCCAGCGGGCGGTGCTGCGCGAAATCCTGCAGGCCAATGCGACCTGCGCGTTCGGCCGGGCGCACTCCTTTGCGGATATCGCCAATTACGACGCCTATCGCGCCGCCGTGCCGGTGGCCGATTACGAGAGCCTGCGGTCCTATATCGAGGATCGGAAGAACGAATCGTCGCCGACGCTCACGACCGAACCGCCGGTCTTTTACGCGCGTACCAGCGGGACGACGGGCGATCCGAAATACATCCCGCTCACGAAGTCCGGTATCCGCCGGATGCGCATGACCCAGCGCCTGTTCGCCGAGGCGCAGTACAGCGGCTCGGACATGTACCGCGGCAAGATCGTGGCGATCGCCAGTCCGGCGGTCGAAGGGAAAATGGCCGACGGCAATCCGTTCGGCTCGGCGACCGGGATGATCTACCAGTCCATGCCGCGCCTGGTGCGGCGCAAATATGTGCTCCCGCCGGAAGTCTTCGGCATCGCGGATTACGACGTCAAATATTACACGATCGCCGCGTTGGCGTTGGGTCAGGAGGACATCAGCGGTCTTGCCGCCTCGAACCCGTCGACGCTGGTGCGGCTGCTGGCGGTGATGAACCAGCATCTGGGCGCGCTGCTCGTGGATATTTCGGATGGCAGCCTGTCGGTGGCCGAACACCTGACGCCCGCGCAACGCAAGGCCGTGGCGCGCAGCTTCGTGGCCAATCCGTCCCGTGCCCGGCGTCTTGAATATTTGCGGCTGCGGAAGGGCCGCCTGACTTTCGCCGACGCCTGGCCGGATCTGGCGGGCGTCGTGACATGGACAGGCGGCAGTTGCGGGGTCGTCCTGCCGGCGCTGCGGGAAGCGTTGCCGGAAAAGACCCGGATCATCGAGGCCGGGTACGCCGCCAGCGAAATGCGGGGCACCATCAACATCGACGTCGCGCGTAATCGCTGCGTTCCCACGCTGCTCGATAATTTTTTCGAATTCGCGGAGCGCGCCGGGTGGGAAAAGGGCCTTCCCCACTTTCTGACGCTGGATCAGCTCACCGAGGGCGGCGAGTACTATGTCTTCGTGACCACGCGGGAGGGGCTCTACCGCTACGATATGAACGACATCGTGCGGGTGACGGATTACTTCAACGAAACGCCGGTGCTGGCCTTCGTACAAAAAGGGCGGGGCGTCACCAGTATCACCGGCGAGAAACTGCATGAAGATCAGATCAGCCAGGCGATCGCGGAAGCCCGGACCCGGGGCTTGTTGAAGACTTCGTTCTTCGTGACGCTGGCCGACGAAGCGCGTGCCGAGTACCGCCTGTATCTGGAACCCGACGGTCATCCGGGGTCCGGCGCGACGGAGCTGGCGGCGGATATCGACCGGCGGTTGGCCGAACTGAACATCGAATATGCGGAAAAACGCGCGAGCGGGCGGCTCAATGCGCTGCGCGCGGTCTACTTGGCGCCGGGCACGGGGGACGCCTATACGCGCGACCTGTTGGCGTCGGGACAGCGCGACGCGCAATTGAAAGTGCAACCTTTGCAATATCTTCGGGACTGTTCTTTCGATTTCGACTCACATTGTGTGGCGGCGGCGGAGGCATGATACTCCGGGCGCTCCGCGTCGGGCGTTTTCCGGTGCCGTTCAAATTCGCCTTCAAGCATGCCTCGGCGAAGCGGGCGGCGGCGGAGAACGTCATTGTCATCGCCGAATCGGCGGATGGCCTGCAGGGTGTCGGCGAAAGCTGCCCGCGTTCCTACGTGACCGGGGAGACCACCGAGAGCGCAGTCGACTTTCTACGCGCTCACCGGGACTCATTGATCGAAAGCATGGCCGGGATCGACGATCTGCGGCAATGGATCGCGGCGCATAAGGCGCAGATCGACCGGAACCCCGCGGCGTTCTGCGCCGTCGAACTGGCGCTGCTCGATCTGTTCGGCAAGGAGGCCGGGCGTTCGGTGGAAAGCCTGCTCGGCCTGCCGGCGTTGCGCGGCAGTTTTCGATACAGCGCGATCCTGGGCGACAGCAACGCGCTGCTGTTCTGGATCCAATTCCGCCGCTACTGGAAGTCCGGGTTCCGCGACTACAAACTCAAGCTGTCCGGCGACCCGCGCCGCGACGCGAAAAAGCTGCGGCATTTCCCGGACCGCGACGACCCCGCGCTCCGGGTGCGGTTCGATGCCAACAATCTGTGGTCCGACGCGGACGCCTGCATCGACTATCTCAAGCAACTGGAATATCCGGTCTTCGCCCTGGAGGAACCGCTGACGGCGAACGACCTGCCGGCGTTTCGCGCGCTGGCCGAGGCATTGGGAACCCGCATCATTCTCGACGAAAGTCTGACCCGGCGGGCGCAGCTGGACGCGCTCGGCGAGGACGGGGATCTCTGGGTGCTGAACTGCCGCGTCTCGAAGCTTGGCGGCCTGCTCCGCGCGCTCGCCCTGGTCGAGGACGCCCGCGCCCGGGGCCACACGGTGATCGTCGGCGCCCATGTCGGCGAAACCAGCATCCTGACCCGCGCGTCGCTGACGCTCGCCCACGCCGCGGGCGACGCGCTGATCGCACAGGAAGGCGCCTTCGGCACGCATCTGCTGAGCTGCGACCTGTGCAACCCGCCGCTGATGTTCGGCGACGGCGGCGTGCTGACGGTGGCAGACGCGCTTAATCCGGTCACGCCGGGGTTTGGGCTTGCGGTCGACACTGGTGGGATTGTCAAAATGCAGGGATAGCCGGCGCCAACAGCCTCGCCCTTCGTCAGGCTCAGGGTGAGGCTTACTCTGTCCACCCACTTGGTCTCACCCGGAGCCTGACGAAGGGAG
>JBFFGE010000250.1:0-5192 GCA_041557595.1 Alphaproteobacteria bacterium | reverse complement strand
CCATGTGTTTCAAGCCGACGCCGCCGCCTGATTTGGTACCGGTCCCATAGCCGGAGAAGGTCACGGTCTTTTTCTCATAGCCGAGCGTGGTGATCAGGCCCACCGAATAGGCTGCGCCGAGCACGGCAAGCGCCACCGCGACGAGCAATGCAACCGGCCCGGCAACCCCGCCCCGCGCGAGTGTGACTTCCATGTTTGCCCCCTGACATCGGTCCCACAACCGGGACCAAGTCCAAATTTGGCGGCCAATTCCTGCGATTTCGTTAACGGCGCCAACCTCGAAGTGCCCGGGGGCCGCCGGAAAGAAAGGCGTTACACCGGATCCCAGGTGAACACCTGGCGCGACCGTTGCAATTCATAGAAGCTCGGCTTGAGCGCCGGAATCCCGTGTTCATGCAGCGTCTGGCAACTCCAGCCGCCATCGCGATGGACCGACCGCAACGGCCGGGTCTGGCTCATCAGCATGATTTCGTTGGCCCGGCAGTAAAATACCTGGGCGGTAATGTCTTCGGCGTGATCGGACATCAGGTAAACGCAGAGCGGCGCGATCTTTTCCGGCAGCATCGCCTTCTGCCGCTCCACATGGGCCGCCTTGGTCGGATCGTTGGTGGGGATGGTTTCGGTCATCCGGGTAAAGGCGGACGGCGAAATGATATTCGATCGCACCCGGTAACGCGCCATGTCGAGGGCGATCGACTTCGACAGCCCGACGATGCCCAACTTCGCGGCCGCGTAATTTGCCTGGCCGATATTCCCGATCAGCCCCGAATTGGACGTGAAGTGCACGAACGCGCCGGATGACTGCTTGCGGAAATGCTCGGCCGCCGAGCGCGAGACGTTGAAATACCCGGTAAGATGCACGCCCAGCACGGAATCCCAATCGTCGCGCGACATTTTATGGAAGATCTTATCGCGCAGAATGCCCGCGACGTTGATCACGCCGTCGATCCGGCCGAAGCTGTCGACCGCTTGCTGGACCATCGCCTGGGCATCGTCCCAGTCGGCGATGCTGCCGCCATTGGCAACCGCCTCGCCCCGGTTCGAAATAATTTCGTCGGCAATCTGCTGCGCCCGACTGACATCGGCGCCCTGGCCGTCTACCGATCCGCCGAGATCGTTGATCACGACTTTTGCCCCCTCGGCCGCCGCGAGCTTCGCAATCTCGGCGCCGATTCCGCCGCCGCCGCCGGTCACCAGAATGACCTTGTCCTTCACAAACCGTTCCGTCATGGGTTTCTCCTTTGTTTCCAGGCAGCGGTGAACGATGCAGCGCGCCAACCGCCGCCAATTTATCGAAAAGTCGATGCGCTGGGGAGTGCCGCCCAAATGTTCGCGGCCGGCAGCGCGACACGGTGCTGCCCGCGCCCGACACCCGGCCGACCGGCATCGGAGCGAAAACCCCGGTGCATGACATTCCGCACTTGACCGATTGCACAACGCGCCAATTTATACGGAACGCACAGAACTCGCCGGCGGCGGCGATCGATCCAATCCCTCGGGACCGCATCCGCCACCGCAGCCAGCACCGATCGTGTCGACCAAAACAGGCCCCAACGATGGACCACGTCCACGCCCTGATTCCCGCGATCCTGCTGTTGCTGGCCGGAATTTTCGCAATCGCCCTGCTGCGCCCGCTTCGGCTGAGCCCGATCATCGGCTATCTCGTCGCCGGTGCGTTGATCGGTCCGTTCGGCCTCGGCGTCATCGAGCAGGATGACACGACGAAGCTGCTCGCCGAACTCGGCGTCGTCTTCCTGTTGTTCGACATCGGACTGCATTTCTCGCTGCGCCATATCTGGGAGGCCCGCCGCGATATTCTGGGCTTCGGCCCGCTCCAGGTTATATTTTGCGGCGCTGTACTGGCGACAATCCTGATCCTGTGGCGGGTCGAAACAAACATCGCCGTGCTCATCGGCGTGACGCTCGCATTATCGTCGACGGCGGTCGTCGCCGAAACCATCAAGGAGCGCGCCCAAAAAAGCTGCCCGGTCGGGGTCAGCGCCACCGCCATCCTCATCTTTCAAGATATTTGCGCGATCTTCCTGCTGATCTTCGCGGCGTCCTTGGGTCAGGGCGAAACCGCGCTTGGCCCGGCGATCGGCGCGGCGGTTCTGAAGGCGCTCGCGGCTTTCGCCGCAGCCATCGTGATCGGCCGATATCTGATCGGCCCGATCTTTCGATTTCTGGCGAAATCCAAGAACGAGGAAATCTTCACCGTCACCGCACTCCTGATTGTGCTCGTGACCGCGTCGGCGACCGGCTTGCTGGGCCTTTCCCTGACGCTCGGCGCCTTTCTCGGCGGCATGATCATCTCTGAAACCCCTTACCGGCATGTCATCCAGGCGGAGGTAAAGCCGTTTCGGGGGCTGCTGCTGGCCTTCTTCTTCATCACCGTCGGCATGACGCTCAACCCGACGATCCTGCTGGAAAATTGGGCGCTGATTCTGGCTGCGGTCGCGGTTCTGCTGGTCAGCAAAATCATCCTGACCTTCCTCGCCGCGCTTGCGGTCCGCGTCGCCCTGCCGATCGCCCTGCAGATCTCCTTCCTGCTGGCACAGGGCAGCGAATTCGCCTTCGTGGTGCTGGCGACCCCGGGAATTCAGGCGGCCGTCGGCGCGGAACTCGCGGCTGTCATCCTCACCACCGTCGCGGTGAGCCTCGCGCTCACGCCCTATGTTTCGCAAATCGGCCAATACCTCACGACGCGAATCGGCGAACAGATCTGCGGCACCGCCGCCTCAGCCGTTCCGAGCGGCGGCCCGATCGCCGCGCCAATCCTCGTTTTCGGCATGAATTCGATTGGGCGCCGCGTTGCCGATGGACTGGAGGCGCTCGGCATTCCCTATAGCGCCTTCGAAATGGACCATGAGCGTTTCGTCAAAGCGAATTCGGACGGCTATCCGGTTGCCTTCGGCGATGCGGGCGACCCGCGAATGCTGGAAACGCTCGACATGGCGCAGCGTCCGGCCATCGTCATCGCCCTGCCGCGATACGAAGTTTCGGAAGGTCTTACGCCCGTCGTCCGCGAGCGCTATCCCAACGCCGCACGATTCGTATCCGTGCCGAATGAAGCGGAAAAGATCCGGTTCGACGCTCTCGGCATGCGGGCGGTCGTAAACCGAAGCATCCCGGATGGGCTCGACCTCGCGGCAGCCGTTCTCAGGCACCAGGGGGCGCCTGACGAAAAAGTCGAAGGGTGGATGAACCGCCTGCAGGAGGAAGCGCTCGCGGCCGGGCCGGCCTAAGGGACAATTCGGACCGAATTTCCTCACGGAACGAAATCTGTTTTAATGGCTCCCCAGACCGCCCGACGGTGCCATATTTCGGCAAACGGCGGAGAAGGCGATACTTAGACGAACATTTGAAAACGCCGCGCGCCGCGGCGACCCGGCATCCGGCCACACGTGTTGGCATGCGCCGCACGACCGCATCGAGGAGGAACTTCATGAGCTACGATATCGTCATCAAGAACGGCATGGTGATCGACGGCACCGGCGCGCAGCGCTATCACGCCGATATTGGCGTCAAGGACGGCAAGATCGCCACGATCGGCAAGATCAACGCGCCAGCCGACGAGGTAATCGACGCCGAGGGCCATGTGGTGACACCGGGTTTCGTCGACGGCCACACCCATATGGATGCTCAAGTATTCTGGGATTCTCTGGGGAGCTGCTCCTGCTATCACGGCGTCACCAGCGTCGTCATGGGCAATTGCGGGTTTACCCTGGCGCCCTGCCGCGAGGCGGAGGTAGACTTCGTGTTCCGTAATCTCGAACGGGCCGAGGACATCGACCGCAACGCCATGCTGGAAGGCATCAAATGGCAGTGGGAGACCTATCCCGAATATCTCGACGTTGTCGACAAACTGCCCAAGGGCATCAACTACGCAGGCTATGTCGGCCACTCGGCGCTTCGCACCTATGTCATGGGCGAACGCGCCTTCACCGATCAGGCGACGGAAGACGACCTTGCCGCGATGAAGCATCAGGTCGCCGAGTCGATCAAGGCCGGCGCCATCGGTTTCTCGACCTCGCGCAGCCGGAGCCACCAAACCGCCGACGACCGGCCGGTCGCCAGCCGGATCGCCGACGACGACGAAGTCCACGAACTGGTCCGCACCATGGGCGACCTGGATGCCGGCATTTTCCAGCTTGCGACCGACGCCCGCGGCGACAAGGACGTGCTGCTAGGCCAGTACGAGACGCTGAAGAACCTGTCGATCGAGACCGGTCGGCAGATCACCTTCGGCAGCCTGAGCCGGCGCGAGAAACCCGGCGAATGGAAGGCGAATTACGACTTCATCCAGAAGGCGAACCAGCAAGGCGCGCGCATCTTCACCCAGGTGCACAGCCGCGAAATCAACATCCTCTTGTCCTTCGAGACCACCATGCCGTTCGACACCTGGGATGTCTGGAAGGATGTCCGGGCGCTGCCATTGGAGGAGCAAAAAGTGGCGCTGCACGACCCGGAAACCAAGCGCAAACTGGTCGAAGTTGCGAGCCGGCCCTATGACGGCCCGCCGGTCGTCGGCGCGGAGCCGCGTCCGCCGGTCTGGGACATGTTTTATGTGATGGACCGGATCGAACGCCCGCATCGCACGGTCGCCGAAATTGCAGAACAGCGCGGCGTCGCGCCCGCCGAGGCGATGATCGATCTGGCGCTGGAGCACGATCTGAAGCTGTTCTTCCGCCAACCGGCGGCAAATGAAAACCAGGACGACGCGCTGGAATTGATGAAGAACCCGAATTCCGTCGTCACCTTCTCGGACTCCGGCGCCCATGTATCGCAGATCATGGACAGCTCGCTGCAGACCCATTTGCTGAGCCATTGGGTCCGCGACCGTCAGGCCTTCACCCTGGAGCAAGCGGTGCGGCTGATCACCTACGATACGGCGACCCAATGGGGATTCCACGACCGCGGCCTCCTGCGTGAGGGCATGTGCGCGGATATCGTGGTGTTCGACCCGGATCGCATCAATCCGCGCATGCCGGACGTGGTGCACGATCTGCCTTCCGGCGCGACACGGCTGAAACAGTTCGCCGACGGCATCGCGTGCACGGTGATCAACGGCCAGGTCGTGCTGCGCAACAACGAACACACCGGCGCGTTACCGGGCAAGCTGCTGCGGGGCCCCTTGGCGCGGGCGTCGTAACGGCGCCTTAACGGCCGGCCAAGTCAAAAGGGCGAGACCT
>JBFFGE010000249.1:0-5199 GCA_041557595.1 Alphaproteobacteria bacterium | reverse complement strand
GACCGAGCGGCGTCAAACGGGCATTCTTGTGAATGTTCATTCGGCTCTCCCAAAGAGTGCTGAAGCTTGGTAACTCCAGTCTCCCCGGTCAGGGCCGAATGGACAACCTATCGAAAGACCACAGCTAGAGCAGCGTGCGCCCATTTGGGTGCACATAAGCTGCTCTATCTTTATAGAATCGATCAACTTTTCTGCCTTTAAGTGATTCCAATTAAAGGCAGGTTGATCTAGTGCGTCGCCTTGACGCTTCGGTTACGGCGCGTCTTGGCGTATAACCGGGAAAACCGCAGCAGCGAAACGACCGCGAACCAACGGAGTTCGATGCCATGGCCAAGGCGAAGCTGACCCCCGTCCCTGTCCCCACCGCGCGCGGTTCCGCGCCGATGATCGACGGCGGCCCCGGCCAGTATCCATCGGTGCGAATGCGCCGCAACCGGCGCGAAGACGCCGTCCGCCGGCTGGTCGCGGAGAACAAGCTGACCGCGGACGATTTCATCTGGCCGGTCTTCGTGGTCGACGGCAAGAAACAGAAGGTCCCGGTGGACTCCATGCCGGGCGTCGACCGGCTGTCGGTCGACCTGCTGCCGCGCGCCGCCGAGAAGGCCGCCGCGCTCGGCATCCCCGCGATGGCGCTGTTCCCCTACACCGACCCGGCGCGCAAGACCGAAGACGGGCGCGAGGCAACCAACCCGGACAACCTGGTCTGTCAGGCGATCCGCGCGGTCAAGGACGCGGTGCCCGACATGATGGTGGTGTGCGACGTGGCGCTCGACCCCTATACCAGCCACGGCCATGACGGGTTGATGGACGGCGAGGAAATCCTCAACGACGAAACGCTCGAAGTGCTGGTGCGCCAGGCGGTCGTCCAGGCGGAAGCCGGCTGCGACACCATCGCGCCATCGGACATGATGGACGGGCGCGTCGGCGCCATTCGCCAGACGCTGGATTCGAGCGGCCTCGACCACGTCCGCATCATGGCCTATTCGGCGAAATACGCGTCGGCCTTCTATGGTCCGTTCCGCGACGCGGTCGGCTCCAAGGCCGCGCTGAAGGGCGACAAGCGCACCTATCAGATGGACCCGGCCAACACCGACGAGGCGCTGCGCGAAGTCTTCCTCGACATCCAGGAAGGCGCCGACATGGTGATGGTCAAACCCGGCATGCCCTATCTCGACATCGTGCGCCGCGTAAAGGACGAGTTCGCCATGCCGACCTTCGTCTATCAGGTGAGCGGCGAATACGCGATGCTCAAGGGCGCGGCGCAGAACGGCTGGCTCGACAACGACCGCGTCGTGCTGGAAACCCTGCTGGGATTCAAGCGCGCGGGCGCCGATGGCGTGCTGACCTACTTCGCGGTCGAGGCGGCGGAGCTGTTGAAGAAGGGGTGAGCGGAGCCCGGATGGGTTCAACCGGACATTCGTTGATCCATCCAAACATCAAATGAACCTGAATATAATTTCCAGAATCAAAAACCTATCGCTAGGCGAAATCACTTGCATCTTTATTGATCTAATTTTGGCCATCGTATTATTCATCTCTGATGAGCCGTTACTTTATATATTTGGACTATTTTTCGTATTATAAATATTCCTCATTGTTTTTCTTGGTAAAAGTGTTTTTTTAACTCGAAACATCCAAAAGATTAATTGGCGCGAGGCGGAGACATCTTTGTCCACCGTGGATTTGGTTTGTTTATCTGCGGGCGCGGCTCGGATCCGGGCCCTGCCCCAACTTACAATGCCAGCCGCAATTGCCCGACCACCGCCGAACACATTGATTCGGATAATTCAACCGGCTCCGCATCGAACAGCGGTGCCTTGCCCCAGGACGCGTCGCCCTCGGAGCGGGGAATAATGTGCCAGTGCTGATGCGGCATCATATTGCCGAGATTGGCGTAGTTGAGGCGCGCCGGCCGGAACGCCTGCTGCACCGCGCCGGCGACCGCCCGCAACTCGCGGGTGATCGCCGCGAATTCCTCATCCGCAATGGCGAGCAGATTCTCGTGGTGGGCGCGCGTGATCAGGACAACGCTGCCGCGATACATCTGGTTCCTGTTGACGAAAGCCACCGTGTGATCGAAGTCGGCGATCCATGTCGGATCCGATTGCGGATCGGTGATCAATTTGCAAAAGGCACAGTCGTCTTTGCTTGAAGCCACGCTCAAAACTCCTTCACTTTAAGATCATCCAATCCAACAACCAGTCCCGGCATTAGCCCGCCGCAAAATCCCGGATCGACAACGCCAGCGTGACCACGCCCATGACGGCCAGCGTCAGCAGCGCCGCCATCCGGTAGTGCCGATGGCCGCCATGCGAGAAGAAGCGCGCGCCGATCCAGGTGGCGAGCATGTAGAGCGGCACCAGCACGATGCTGATCAGCACCACGTCCCGGGTGAAGAGCCCGTAATACCAGAGCGGAGCCAGCGAGCACAACGAGAGTGCGTTCACCGCGCCGATGACGTTGGCGCGCTGCTGCTGGGCGGTGCCCGGCCGGGACAGCGCGACCGTTACCGCGGGCGGTCCGCCGATGCCCGCCGCCCCCTGCACCAATCCGGCGGCCGCGCCGGCGCCCAGCAGCGACACATATCCGGTGCCGGTAGACATGCGCCAACCGCGATACAGCATGACCACCATCGCCAATACAAAAAGCGAAATTGCGATCTTCATCAATTCCGGATCGACCGACACCAGAATCCAGGTGCCCAGCGGCGCGGCCACGAAGGTCGCGAGAGCGAAGGGCACGACGAAACGCCGTTCCGAAAACCGGATGGCGTTCGGCATCAACTGGATCATCGATGGGACGCCGGTAAGGTTGGAGATCGGCACCGCGGCAATCGGCCCGAACAGCACGCTCAGCACCATGATGATGACCAGCGCCGCGCCGAAGCCGACAAACCCACGCAAGAACCCGGCGAGAAGCATCGCGGCCGCCGCCACCGCCAAGGCGGTATACGACACCCCGCCGAAGAGTCCCTGAATTGCCTCAGGCATGCGACCGCGACCTCATCCGGCCAGCCAATCCCGCACCGCCGCGATTTGATCTGCCGCCATCAACGCCGGCGCGTGGCCGCAGCCCTCGAACGCGACCAGCGTCGCCTTGGGGCCGCGCCGGGTCATTTCCTCGGCTGTCTCGGCGGGCAACAGGTCGGAGTCCGCGCCCCGCAGCACCAGCACCGGGCATTCGATGGCATCCCAGAACGCCCAGAGGTCGACATCCGGCAGGGCCGCGCCCTTGAAGGCATTGCCGATCGCCGGATCGTAGGCGAGGCCGTAGCTGCCGTCTTCGCGACGGCGCGCCCCGTGCGCGGCCATGTGCCGCCAGTTTTCGTCCGTCAGATCGCCGAAGGAGGCATGCACTTTTCGCAAGTAGGATTCGACGCCGTCGACATCATCGAAGCGCGAGGCCTTGCCGACATAGTCGCCGATGCGCGCCAGCGCGGCCTTCGGAATGAACGGTCCCACATCGTTCAGCACAAGCCGGCGGACCGGCGTGCCGGGCATCGCAGCCGCGAGCATGCCCATGATGCCGCCCATCGACGTGCCGACCCAGTCCACCGTTTCGGCGCCGAGACGCGCCAGCAGCGTCACCATGTCCGCCACGTAGAGCGGGTTGGCGTAGCCGGCCGGATCGGCAAGCCAATCGCTGCGCCCGCGACCGGCCACGTCGGGACAGACCACCCGAAAGCGATCCTCCAACGCCCCCGCCAACCGATCGAAATCCCGGCCGTTGCGCGTCAGACCATGCACGCACAGCACCGTCGCGTTTCCTGGCGCACCCCAATCGGCATAGGCGATCCGGTGAAACCCGCCCGGCCCCGCGCACAGGACTTTCGATTGCGTCATTCCCATCTGGCTTTGATTCCGTTCCTGGTTTCGACGATTAAATGAACGGCGTCATTCCGGACGGCACGCCGCGCCGAGCCGGAATCCAGAGTATTTGAGCACTCCTGGATACTCGCCTTCGCGGGTATGATGAAAGAATCTCCTATCCGGCATTGCGCTCACTCATTCGACGATTACAAAAGTGCTCGGCGCGATGCCGTTGAAGCGGGTGACCAGGGCATTCGTATAGGCGCCGGCCTGATCGATCTCGATCCAGTCGCCCTCGCGCACATCGTCGGGCAGGCGGAACGGCGCAGGCAGCACGTCGGTCGAATCGCAGGTCGGGCCGAATACGGTAAAATCCTGCTCCACCGCCGACGGCGTGCCCTGCGCCCGGATCAGCCGCACCGGATATTGCAGATTGCCCGTGACCGTTTCCGACAGGCTGTGATAGATGCCGTCATTGATGTAAATCGCCGACTCCTTACGCAGCTGCACCTGCACCACGATCGCGCAGCCCGACGCCACCAATGCCCGGCCCGGTTCGCACACCAGCCGGCAACGCTCCGGCAGGCTGATCGCGGTAACCCCGTCCCGAATGGCGGCGAAATAGTCATCGAGCGGCGGCGGCGGGTCTTCCCCGGGATAGACGGCCGGAAAACCGCCGCCCACATCGACAACTTGCAGTGTGACGCTGGCCCGCTCGGCGATCCTGCCCGCAACCAGAATGCCGTCGCGGTACGCCGACGGGCTGAGACATTGCGATCCCACATGGAAGGCAAGGCCCGGCCGGCACCCGGCATCCACGGCCGCCTTCAACAACACGGCCGCCCCCGCTTCGTCCGCGCCGAATTTTTGCGACAGTTCATAGAGGGCCACCCCGCCCGGCGTCGCGAACCGCACCAGGATCGTCAGATCCTTCGCATGATTGGTCTCGTAGAGAATCTTTTCCAGCTCATCGGGATGGTCGACCGCGAAAGTGCGCACGCCATAAACCGTATAGGCGGTCAGGATCGCGTCGCGGGTCTTGACCGGGTGCATGTAGTGGGCGGCGGCATTGCCGCCCAAGGCCCGGACCGCGGCAATTTCGGGGATCGACGCGGCATCGAATTGCTCGATGCCCGCCGCGTAGAAGGTTTCGAGAACCACCGGATGCGGATTGCACTTCACTGCGTAGAGAGTCTCTCCCGAAAATTCGGCCCGAAAAAGATCCGCCGCCGCACGCAGCGCTGCAGGGCGCAGGCAGTACACCGGGTTTCCCGGCCGTAGCACGGACACCATTGCATCCGTTGATTTGAATCGTCGCAAGGTCATGGCGATGCGACAATGGCACAGCGCCAATCCGCCTCCAAGCGGCAAGCGAAATGACCTGGGATTC
>JBFFGE010000248.1:0-5216 GCA_041557595.1 Alphaproteobacteria bacterium | reverse complement strand
GTCGTCCGCCTGCTTCAAAATGAACGCTATCTGCTGCTCCGAAAATCTCGACTTCTTCATCGTCTTTCCTCGTCAATGCCAGCCAAAACATTACGAGAAAATTCTCACCTCAAGCGGTCCAAATTCCAGGGTTCAGGTCAGAATGGATGGCGGTTATTGGTGTTCCGCGATTTCAATCCATTAAGCACCGCCGTGCCGCCGGCGCCGCACCGCCGGGTCGTATCCTCCGGACATTGCGGCGTAAGCATTGACTAGTCCCGGAAAGCGCTCTAATTCAAACACCGAGTTTCAGCCCAATGCGAACACGGAATCCACGCCGGTCGTCGACGATGGGCGGTGACGCAGAGTTGCGAGGAGACATCGATGGCCACGGAAAACAGACCGCTTTCACCGCATTTGCAGGTGTATCGGTGGCAATGGACGATGATGATGTCGATCACCCACCGGGCGACGGGGGTGGCGCTCGCGGTCGGGGCGTTGATGTTGGCGTGCTGGTTGCTGGCCTTGGCCGCCGGGGCGGAAGCCTTTGCGCCGGTTCACGCCTTTTTGGGCACCTGGCTCGGGCGATTGCTGCTCTTCGGATGGACGTGGTCGCTGATGTATCATCTTGCGAACGGCGTTCGCCATCTGATTTGGGATACCGGCCGTGGGCTGGAGTTGCCGGCCGCGCAAGCCGGCGCCTATGCGGCGGTGCTGGTCTCGATCATCCTGACCGCTGCGGTCTGGGTCGGCGGATATGCGATGACGGGAGCGTTCTCATGAGCCTGCGGACTCCTCTGGCGCGTGTGCGCGGTCTCGGTTCGGCGAAAGACGGAACGCATCACTGGTGGATGCAGCGGGTTACCGCGGTTGCCCTGGTGCCGTTGTCGATCTGGTTCGTCGTGTCGATGATCAAACTGACCGGCGCCGATCATACGGCCGTGACCGCGTGGCTCGCGACGCCGGCAACCGCGGTGTTGATGCTGCTCTTCATTGTCGCCACCTTTTACCACCTCCAACTCGGCATGCAGGTCGTGATCGAGGATTACGTGCATGGCGAGGCGATGAAGATCGCCTGCCTGATGTGCGTTAAACTGGGCAGTTTCGCGCTCGCGGTTGCGTCCGCCTTTTCCGTGCTCAAGGTTGCATTCTAATTCGCAAAATCCTCGCAAATCGTTCGCGTAAAATTATCGTAGGGTGACCGTTCATGGGTCAGGCATATCAAATCATCGATCATGAATACGACGTCGTCGTCGTCGGCGCCGGCGGTGCGGGGCTGCGCGCGACGGTCGGGCTGGCGGAAGCCGGTCTGAAGACCGCGTGCGTCACCAAGGTGTTCCCGACGCGCAGCCATACGGTTGCGGCGCAGGGGGGGATCTCCGCCGCGCTCGGCAACATGGGTGACGACGATTGGCGCTGGCATATGTACGACACAGTCAAGGGCGCGGATTGGCTCGGCGATCAGGACGCCATCGAATATATGTGCCGCGAGGCGCTGCCGGCGATTGTCGAGCTGGAGCATTACGGCGTTCCGTTCAGCCGCACCGAAGAGGGCAAGATCTATCAGCGTCCGTTCGGCGGCATGACGACCAATTACGGCGAGGGCACCGCGCAGCGCACCTGTGCCGCGGCGGATCGAACGGGCCATGCCATGCTGCATACGCTGTATCAGCAATCGTTGAAGCATCAGGTCGAATTTTTCATCGAGTATTTCGCGCTCGACCTCATCAAGAACGATGACGGCGAAATCTGCGGCTTGATGGCCTGGAACCTCGACGACGGGACGATCCATCGCTTTCGCGCCAAGATGGTGATCCTGGCAACCGGCGGCTACGGCCGGGCGTATTTCTCCTGCACCTCGGCCCACACCTGCACCGGCGATGGCGGCGGCATGGTGCTGCGCGCCGGACTGCCGATGCAGGACATGGAGTTCGTTCAGTTCCACCCGACGGGGATTTACGGCGCCGGCTGCCTGATTACCGAAGGCGTGCGCGGCGAGGGCGGTTATGTGACCAATTCCGAGGGCGAACGCTTCATGGAGCGTTACGCTCCGTCGGCCAAGGACCTCGCGAGCCGCGATGTGGTAAGCCGGTCAATGACCATCGAAATTCGCGAGGGGCGCGGCGTCGGCGCCGAAAGCGACCATATCCACCTGCATCTGGAACATCTCGATCCGGACGTCATCGAAGAACGGCTGCCGGGCATTTCGGAAACGGCGCGCATTTTCGCCGGCGTCGATGTCACCAAGGAAGCGATCCCGGTCATCCCGACCTGTCACTACAATATGGGCGGCGTCGCGGCCAATTATCACGGCGAGGCGGTCACGGTGAGCAACGGCGGCGGCGTGTCGGTGGTGCCGGGCTTGATGTCGATCGGCGAGGCGGCCTGTGTTTCCGTCCATGGCGCGAACCGGCTCGGCTCCAATTCGCTGCTCGATCTGGTCGTCTTCGGCCGGGCCGCGGCAAACCGGTGCGCCGAGGTGATCGACAGGAATACCAGCCACAAATCGATGCCCGCCGATGCGGGCGAAGCGGCGCTGGATCGATTCGACAAAATCCGCCACGCCAAGGGCGATACCAAGACCGCGGAATTGCGGCTCGAAATGCAACGGGTCATGCAGAGCAATTGTGCGGTGTTCCGCACCGGCGAGGTGCTCAAGGAAGGCGTCGGCCTGCTCGAAGACACCTGGAAGAAACGTTTGGACCTCAGCGTTTCCGACCGGTCGATGATCTGGAATTCCGATCTGGTCGAATCGCTCGAGCTCGACAATCTGTTGTCGCAGGCGATGGTCACCATGGTCTCGGCGGCGAACCGCGAAGAGTCGCGCGGCGCCCACGCGCGGGAGGATTTCGACGAGCGCGACGACGAAAATTGGATGAAGCACACGCTCGCCTGGTGCGACGATGCCGGCAAGGTTCGCATCGACTATCGCGACGTGACCATGCAAACGCTCACCAACGACGTGCAGTCCTTCCCGCCGAAGGCGCGCGTTTACTGAGACCGAAGAGAAAGAACGTATAGATGGTTGAATTTTCGCTTCCGGCCAATTCCAAGGTAACGACGGGCAAGACCTGGCCGGCCCCGGACGGTGCGTCCAATACCAAGACCTTCAAGGTGTACCGCTGGTCCGCCGATGACGGCAAGAATCCGCAGCTCGATACCTACACGGTCGATATGGACGCCTGCGGGCCGATGGTTCTGGATGCGCTGATCAAGATCAAGAACGAGATCGACCCGACGCTGACCTTCCGGCGGTCCTGCCGCGAAGGGGTCTGCGGTTCCTGCGCCATGAATATCGACGGCACGAATACCTTGGCCTGCACCAAATATATCAGCGAGATTGGCGGCGCCGCGGCCGTGTACCCGCTGCCCCATTTGCCGGTGGTCAAGGATCTGGTACCCGACCTGACGACGCCCTATGCGCAGCTCGAATCGATCGAGCCGTGGCTGAAGACGACCTCCGCCGCGCCCGACCGCGAACGGCGCCAATCGCCCGAAGAACGGCGTGCGCTGGACGGGCTCTACGAATGCATCCTGTGTTTCTGCTGCTCGACGAGTTGCCCCAGCTATTGGTGGAACGGCGACCGCTATCTCGGTCCGGCAATCCTGCTACAGGCCTATCGCTGGATTGCCGATAGCCGCGACGAGGAAACCGGCGACCGCCTCGACCAGCTCGAGGATCCGTTCCGCTTGTATCGTTGTCACACGATCATGAATTGCACGAAGACCTGCCCCAAGGGCCTGAACCCGGCAAAGGCGATCGCCGAGATCAAGAAGCTTATGGTGGCGCGGCAATAGGGCGGCAGTATTGGTTCTGTCTATCAGATGATTAATGGCCCTTTATAAGGGCCATTTTTCTTTGTACTGAACGCTATTCTCTTCCCATTGCCAGGAGCGACGGCCATGTATGTGCCGGACCATTTCGCCGAGAACGACCGCGACGCCCAGCTTGGCTTCATCCGCGAGACCGGTTGGGGCTATCTGACCGGCGTCGTCGACGGCGCGCCCTATGTAACCCACCTGCCGTTCCTGCTCGACGGCGATCCGGGGGCGGAAGTCCTGGTTGCGCATATGGCGCGGCTCAACCCGCATTGGCAAAGCTTTGCCGAGGGCGGCGAACAGCTCGTCGTCTTTCCGGGCCCGCATTGCTACGTCTCGCCGAACTGGTATGCCGCCGAGAAGGCCGTGCCCACCTGGAACTACGTGGCGGTCCATGCCTATGGGACACCGCGCATCGTCGAGGACCCCGAGGCCTGCTATGCGGCGCAGAAGAAGCTTGTCGACTTTCACGAAGCCGGGTCGGAGCCGCCCTGGCGCATCGAGGATATGCCGGAAAGCTATATCGCCGGCATGCTGCGGGGCATCGTGAATTTCGAAATCCCGATCGCCCGGCTGGAAGCGAAATTCAAGCTGAACCAGAACCGAAATCCCGAGGATCGCGCGGGCGTCATCGCCGCGCTCGCCGACAGTCCGCGTGAAAACGACCGGGCCATCGCCGCGCTGATGTCGGCGCGCGAGAACGGCTAGATCAACCCGCTCTTTCAGATTTTGATGCGGCGGGATTTGGCGAAGCACGGCGTTATCAGTTATCGTTTTTATGGATAATTGAACCAGGGGCTCGCCATAAGGTTGCGCGTGAGGACGGCGACGACGGGCGATGGGGCCGCGTTGGAGGGACCGCCATGGGCATACTGTCCAAATTGTTTCCTAGATGGTTTGCACCGAGCAAGAACGTGGACTTGGCGCTCGCCCTGATCGACTTCATACAGGCGCTCAAGATGCGGGCGATGATGGAAAAGGGGCTTGGCGACGAATTGCTCGACGCGTGGAACAAGGATCGCTCGCTGGAAAATTTCAACCCGAACGACCTTGGCCTTACCCGGTACGCGATATTCTATATTTGTAATTTGATTTTCGAGGCGTGCCTCGCCAACGGGATCAACGACAGTGATGATGCCCTAAGAATGGTCGCCTATGTGTTGGGAGAGGCCTTGAACATCGAGCATGAGGATGCTGAAACCGTTACCTTGGCGGGATTGTATTGGCGTGCCGCGATGATGACTGATGAAAAGCTGCCCGTGGACGAGGAAAAATACGAGCCGCAAGAAGCCGATCATGCGATTTTCAAAGCGTCGCACGACACCGCGCTACGGTTCGCGGGTATACCGAAAAGAGTCGAACCCACAAATGCGGAATCGAAATTCTACGCGGCGTATTGTGAGACGCTCGCGCCCGAG
>JBFFGE010000247.1:0-5229 GCA_041557595.1 Alphaproteobacteria bacterium | reverse complement strand
CGCCCGATCCGATCACCAGGACATCGGTCGTAAGATGAACCAAAATACGGCCCCTTCTATCCGGTGATCCGGTGGTTTATTCCGCCGGCGCCAGCGCGGCGGCTTGCTGACGACATAGGTCTTGTCGTCGACATTGTAGTAATGCCGGATCGGCTTGTAGTTACCGCCGACCACCGTCACGACATAGGTCCCTTCCGCGAGCGCCGTGAAGCTGTGGATTTCCGTCGGCGGCACGACCATTGCGATCTCCCCCGGCACATATTCGCGGTCCTCGATCGTCTTCAGGTCCGCATGCCCCTCCACGGTGCCGTCGTCGACGCGTTCATACACGCAATGACGGACACGCCCTTTGAAAACCACCAGCGCCTCCCAGACGCCGTGGTCATGCGGCGGGATATATTTGCCGTTCGGGAATTCATCGAGGGTGATGGAAAGTTGGCCATCGTAATACAGGTATTTGGAGTTATCGATGTGATTGCCCGGCCGTTTGACGCCGAGCGTCAGAAGATCGTCCCGCGCCACCAGCGGCCGCATGGCGTCCAACAGCCCGGCGCGCAGTTTTGCTTCATCGCTGCCGACTTCCTCAATGATGCGAATGGCGGCATGGGCGCAATCCCGAATGGTCGCTTGCGAGTCCGTATCCGGCATGGCGGTCCTCCATCGCTAACGGCGGGGACCGCCGGCCCCCGCCGATCCTTACACGTTTACTGAATCAGGCCATAGAACTTGCCGGCATTCTCGCAGGTGATCTTATGCACCACGTCGGCGGGCAAATGCGCGAACTGTTCGGCGATGTATTTGTCCGAGTCCGGCCAGACGCCATCCCCATGCGGGTAATCCGAGCCCCACATCAGCGATTCTACGCCGATGTCGTCGACCAGCTTGGCGCCGATCGTATCGTACTGGAAGGTCGCCTTGCACTGACGCCGCCAATAGTCGCTCGGCTTCATCGTCAGGCCGAGATCCTTGAAGCGGTCCTCCCATTCGAAGTCCATCCGGTCGAGCGCGTAAGGCAACCAGCCGATGCCGCTTTCGCCAAAGGCGACGCGGACATTCGGATAGCGTTCCAGGATCGCCCCGCCGATCACCGCAGCGACGATGTTGATCAGGTTCATCTGGAAGCCCGACACGATGGTGAAGATCGCGACCCGCTGGCATTCCTTCGGAAGATTTTCGCGGACCTGCGGTGACATCACAGGGAAGGTGTGGAAATGCAGCGGCAGCTCGACGTCATTGATCGCCTGCCAGATCGGCTCCCACATCGGGTGATACATCGGCGCCATGTCCCAGGAACAGGACAGCTCGATCCCACGAAGACCGAGATCCTTGGCGCGGTAGATTTCCTTCGCCGCTTCCTCGATATCGCCATAGGGCAGGCAGGCGAGGCCGATCTGACGGTCCGGGTATTCCTTGCAGAAATCCGCCAGCCAGTCGTTGTAGATGCGATACATCTCGTTGGCAGCGTCGTGATCGGCCAGCTTGGAGGCCGCACCCAGGATGCCATACATCACCTCAGCGTCGACCCCGTCCCGCTCCATGTCCTTGATGCGAAGCGACGGCGTGGAAACCCGGCGGATATCGTTCTTGCCGTCCTCGTAAAGATTCGTCGCGGCCATCAGATCGGCGCGGTCATGCGCACCCGGCGTGTATTTTGCGCCCGATGGGCCGACCCCATTCTTTAGCCCGAAGGACGTGCCGTTCTTGCAGGTCCAATACGGTCCGTCCGGGCCGTCGGTGACGAAGGGCATACGCTCCTTCATGGCTGGCGTCGCCTCGCTGACGAACAGGTCGGGCGGCATCCAGCACAGATCGATATGACAATCGGCGGAAATTCGTTTGTATTCCATGGTCATTCCTCCCTAGGCAGGCCGAAGCACACGGCGCTCGGATCGCAGACAACTTACACAGAATAGAAGTTTCGACCGCCGCGGTCGAACCGGCGGGGAGACGGTGTTCCGCCTCCCAAGCGCCGGTAACCGCGGATACACCGTGACGCGAATCAGTCGTCCTCGAAAACCTCGAGCCCGACACGGCCTGCGTTCACCGCGCACGGCCAGCCGGCATAGAAGGCGATATGCGTGATCAGTCCGCGCAGTTCGTCCTGGGTGACGCCGTTGTCGAGCGCGCGTTTCATGTGACCGTGCAGCTCGTCGGTGCGGTACAGCGCGGTCAGCACTGCAACGGTGATCAGACTGCGATCGCGCTTGGTCAGTTCCGGCTGTTCCCAGACATCACCGAACAGCACTTCGTCGCGCAGCTTGCCGAGTTGCGGGATGAGTTCATAAGCGGTTTTCTTCGATGAAGGCATGTGTAGCGTCCCTTTTGGTTTTTGGCTTGCCACCAGCTTAGCGCCGCTCGCCGTTAACCCAAAATCGACGCCCTGAATCGCACGCTCAGAAGATGCCCAACCGCGGAAAACGGCCAATTTTCTATTAGCAAAACGTTAATTACATACCGGGTAATCTACCATGGGGCGCAATAGTAAAAGGCTTGCCACCATGGTCAACGTGACGACCAAGGTCGTCAGCGGGGTTTATACGGTCACCGAAGCAGATGATTTGGTCACGCCGGTCGTCTTTGATAGCCCGCACAGCGGTATCGAATTCCCGGCGGACTTTCAGTCTTCCGTTGCGCCGTCCTTGCTGACAAGCGTGGCCGATTTATACGTGGACGAGCTATACGCGGATGCCGTGAACCGCGGGGCGGCATTCCTCAAAGCGCATTTTCCGAGAGTCTACGTTGACGCGAACCGCCCACTGTCAGATCTCGACGAATCGATGCTGTCCGGAACCGATCGCGATTTCAAGGATGCCAAGCTGAAGGGCGCCCGGGGCATCGGGCTCATTTGGACACTGGCGCCCGACCAATCCCCGATCTATGACACGCCGTTGAGCGAAAGCCAGATGCGCCGTCGCGTCGACCGGTACTGGGTGCCGTACCATGCCATGCTCGATGCGCTGTTGGCCGCACGACGGAATGCCTTCGGCGCGGTATGGCACGTCAACTGCCACTCGATGCCGGGCACCGGCACCAAATTGATGGGCGACTTCGGCAACCCGCGGCCGGACATCATCATCGGCACCCGGGACGGAACGACATGTTCGCCCGAGTTCGCGGCACTCGTCACCGACCATTTCAGCGCCAAGGGATTCGATACCCGCGTGAACGAATTGTTCAAGGGCGCGGACATCGTGCGGCGCTGCGGCGACCCCGCAAACGGATGCCACAGCGTTCAGATCGAAATCAACAAATCGCTCTACATGGACGAGCAAAGTTTCGAGCGGCTCGACAGCTTCCCGGCCTTCCGGGACGACGTGATTGCACCGCTCATGGACGCGGTCTGTGCATACGCCGCCGAACAATGTCCGGGCGGTCTGCCCGACGACATCGAAACCGCCGTATAAACGGCCCTCGGTATTTCATCGGCAGCGCCGGACTACCAACCGCAGACGCCGGTCGGACGGCGGGGATCGGAGGCGCCCGCCAGGACACCCGTCTCCCGGTCGGCGACGATCGTGCAGACGGCCCCGGCGGTATATTCCCAATCCGGCCATGGGTTCAGTTTGTGACCGCGTTTCGCCAGGTCCTGCGCCGTCGCATCCGGGATACGCCCTTCCAGGCGCAATTCGCCGGGACTGTAAGAATGCGGCTCCGACGAGCGGGGATAATTGAAGGACGCGAAGCGCGGCTGCTCGACCGCGTCCTGCGGCGCCATGTCGAAGACGACCATGTTGAACAGCACCTGGATCATCGCCTGGATCTGCACGTCGTTCCCGGGCGACCCGAATGGCATCAGCGTGCGCCCGCCGCGGATCGCCATCGCCGGGTTGGGTGTCAGGCGCGGCCGCTTGCCCGGCGCGACGCAGGCCGGATGAGTCGGGTCGGTCCAATTCTGCGAGCCGCGCGACGACACGACGATGCCGAGGCCGGGCACGACCGGCGAGCTGGTCGAGCCGTCGCTCGGCGTGCCGGAAAAGGCGTTGCCCTTGCTATCGACGACGCTGATGTAAGAGGTGTCTAGTTCCTCCCGCGCCAGTTCCGGTGATCTTTCCAACTTGTCCTTCGCATCCGACCGCAATGCGGCGCCGGTCCACGGGTCGCCTGCTGGCGCCATCTCCGTCCACGCCTTTTCGTTGTCAATCAGGGCGCGCCGGGCGTCGGCATAGGCCGCATCGAGCAGGCCGTCGATTGGTACGTCGACGAATCGCGGGTCGCCGATATAGGCATGGCGGTCGGCATATGACAGGTTGAGCGCCGACGCGAGCGTGTGGATGTAATCCGCCGAGTTCTGTCCCATCCCGGCCAGATCGATGCCGTTCAGAATGTTCAATGTCATCGGCAGCACCGGCCCCTGGCACCATGGCCCGCAGGCAAACACCTCGAGGTCGCCAAACTGCGTCCGGAGCGGGGCTTCGATCGGCGAGCTGTAGGACGCGAGGTCATCGGCCGACATCCAGCCACCGCTTTCGGCCTGATATTTGACGATCGCCTGAGCGATATCCCCCTTATAGAAAGCGTCATGCGCCGCCTGTAGCCCGGCATCGCGGCCCGCCCCCTTCGCCGCCGCTTCCTGATCGGCCATATATTGGATCGTCCTGCCCAAATCCGCCTGGACGAACAGTTCGCCCGGTTGCGGCGGACGGTCCTGCGACAAATAGACCGCCTCGTTCGAGGGCCAGCGCCGGTATCCGTCCTCGTTTGCGGCGATGATGTCGCACAACAGACGTGGAGCCGGAAAACCGTCACGCGCAAATCGTATCGCAGACGCGGCGACGTCGCCGAAACTCATGGTGCCGTATCGGCGTAGCGCCGTAATCCAGGAGTCGGGTCCAGCCGGGACCACGCTGCGCAGCACGCCCGGCGGCATCGCACCGCCGTATTTCTCGTGAAAGGTTTCGACCGTCACCGCCTTCGGCCAGGTGCCGAGCCCGGCAATCGTGATCACCTCGTCACTTTCGGCAAGGTAGATCATGATCGGCGCGACCCCGGCGAAACCGACATACTCCGACTGCAGCACGGTCAGCGCCATGCCGCCGGCGCATCCGGCATCGACCGCATTGCCGCCGGCCTCGAGAATCTGGAATGCGGCCTGCGCCGCCAGGTAATGCCCGGCGGCTGCCATGTGACGGGTCCCCATCAGGTGGGCGCGGTGCGGTGACGGCATGGTCTTTCCCTCTCTACGGAAGTCTTCGGCGTATTGGTCCGAGATGATGCGATGCGTTCCACAGG
>JBFFGE010000246.1:0-5357 GCA_041557595.1 Alphaproteobacteria bacterium | reverse complement strand
GTGCGCCCAAATGGGCGCACGCCACTCTAGCCGACCGAACGCGCCGATTTGCTCCGCCGCCGATACGAGGTAAAACCCGTAACGCTTGAGCGGGTGTACCCGGGTGGCGAACCGCGCGCCGACCGCCCTCGCGAAAATTCCGCATCGGGACGCGCCTACAGCGATCGAATGTGTCTTGGTGCCGCTGCTGGCCATTGCCGGTGGCCCGGACAGACAGGCAATGCAAGGGGATATCGTCTATGGCTTTCGATGAATTGCTCAAGGAGCTCGAACAACACCGCGCGACTGCGCGCAAGATGGGTAAGCCCGCGATTCTCGAACGCATGAAGGCAGACGGCCTCCTGAACGCCCGCGAGCGGCTCGATTACTTTCTCGACGACAACAGCTTCGTCGAATCCGGACTGCTGGCGACCGCGGCGCGCCCCGAAGTGCGCGACAAGGCGCCGGCGGACGGCAAGATCGCCGGCTTCGGCAAAGTCGACGGCCGTTGGATCGGCGTGGTGTCCAACGATTTCTCGGTGATGGGGGCCTCGAGCGCGCTCAATAACCTGAAGAAAATGAAACACGTGAAGGACACCGGCAACAAACGGGGCTTTCCGCTGGTGTTTATCGGTGAGTCCTCCGGGTCGCGCATGCCGGACCGCATGGGCGCGCAGGGCCGCCTGATCATCGCCCAGGACCCCAACGAATACCGCCGCCTGCGCGAATCGCCCTGGGTGACCGCCCAGCTCGGCGATTGCTACGGCTCGTCCACCTGGTACGCCTGCATGTCGGATTTCGTGGTCATGCGGAAAGGCGCGACCATGGCGGTGGCGAGCAGCCGGGTCACCTCGATGGCGATCAATCAGCCGGTTACCAACGAGGAGCTCGGCGGTTGGCGCCTGCATACGCGCACCAGCGGGCTGGTCGACGTCGCCGTCGATACGGACGAGGAGGCGCTCGACATCGTGAAGCGGTTTCTGTCCTACTTGCCGGGAAATAACACCGAAGCCCCGCCCGTGGCGGAAGTGCCCGCGGGATCGGACGAGCCGATCAAGAAGATTCTTGATATCGTCCCCGAGGCGCGCCAGCAGGTCTACAACATGCGCCATGTGATCGAGGTGATCGCCGACAAGGGGTCGGTCTTCGAAATGAAGCCCGGTTATGGCCGCTCGGTCATCACCGCCTTGACCCGGCTCAACGGCCGCACGGTCGGTTTCCTCGGTAACAATCCGCTGTACAAGGGCGGCGCCGCCGATCCCGATGGCTGCGCCAAGGCGACCAGCTTTCTTGTCTTCTGCGACTCGTTCAATATTCCGATCGTCAATCTGGTCGATGTTCCCGGATTCCTGATCGGCGTCGAAGGGGAGCGCAAGGCGGCGCCCGGCAAGATCATCAACTGGATGAACGCGCTGTCGCTCTGCACCGTGCCGAAGATTTCGGTAATTCTGCGCAAGAGCTACGGTCAGGCTTATATCAACATGGGCGGCAACAAGAATTCGGACGAAATGGCCGTCTGGCCGACCGCCGATGTCGGCTTCATGGACCCGCAAACCGCGGTCAACGTGGTGTTCGGGCTCAAGAAGGAAGACGATCCCGAGGAATTTCAGCGCCGGGTCGATGAGTTGTCGCGCGACGCCGCGCCCTGGGAACTCGCCTATATGTACGAGGCGAAGGAAATGCTGGACCCGCGCGAGACCCGGCAATACCTCATCAACATGCTGGAAATCCACACCATGCGGATGGAAGGCGGGGTCGGCGAGCACCTGATGCGGACCTGGCCGACCAGTATCGTTTAGGGGCGGCACAGCTCCACGCGCCGGTTACCCGTCGGCAGCGATGCGCCAGCGGCAGGTACCGTTCGTCGCGTTTCGGTCGGCGCGAAGGGTGAGGCGGGCGGCATTCGCGGCTGCCGCGCCCTGCCAGATCTTGCACCAGATGTCGAACAGGGCAGCCGTCTGGTCGGAGACGCCGCGCAGGATCCGGCAGTCCTGGCTCGTGATTTCGATTGCGCCATCGACAATATCGATTGACGCCCGGTCGCCCAGGGCATTCAGCATCCGGCACAGATACTCCGCGAAATCCTCGGCGGAACGGGTGTTCAATTCGAGCATCGCCGCGGTCGCGTCGTAATATTGCAGGCCGATCTGACGGCCGGCGCGACCCGCGACGACGCCGGAATCCGCGCCCAGAAGGTCGATCAGCACCCGCAGCATGTCGCGGCTATGGTCCACGGAATAGTTGCGCTCCGCCCTGGCCAGCCGCTCCGGCGGCCAGGGCGCAGGATCGACGGTCGGCGCCCTGGCCGGGTCGAAAGGCGGGGCCATTTCTTCGGGCGCGAACCGTAAACGATCCTCTTCGTCCAGATCGTGATCGTATTCGTAGAAATATCCTTCCAGACCGGCGTCGCCGGCGGTCGTCATGCCGGTGCAGACGAAGCCGAGCCGGGGATTGTCGAGCGACAGACCGTTGCGCGCATGCCATCCCCGCATCATCCCGATGGTCACCGCGTCGGGCACGGCGCAGATCGCGGTGCCGTCGAATATCCAGCGCGGCGGCGGATAGCGAATCCAGGATTTGCGGTCCGATTCCGGCATGTATTCCACCTTCACCGTGCCGATGAAGTTGCTGAGATAGTGATACTGCGCCGACGCTACCGCGTCCGGCAGGTCCGTGAGGCCGAGGATTTTCAGTCCCGGCAGGAATTTTTCGTCGTGGTGCAACTTGAACAGGCGATAGACCGCCTCGGCCGCCGTCTCCGCACCGCGGTGCGCAACGGCGGCGATGATCAGTCCGGTCAGGAACCGGTGATGGATTTCAGCGACGGCGCGATAGGCGGCGTGCTCTGGATTGTCCGGGGTCGACATGGTGTGCACTATACATAAACACCCGCCGCCGGGCCTACTCCGCCGCGCCGACGCGCACCCGTTTGGGGACACGCACGAACAGGATCAGCGGCACGATGGCCAGGCAGGTCAGTGTGTAGAGGCCGAAGGCGTTGATGTATCCGATCATCGCCGCCTGCCGCCCGATTTCGCCGCCCATTGCCGCCAGCCCGGCGAGATTCTCGATATTCCAAACCTGCGGCAGGTTGGGATAGACCAGGATTTCATTGAAGGGTGAGATGAATTCGGTCAGATGGGCCTGGCTCATCCGCCCGGTCCGGACAAGCACCGTGACGCTGGCGGCAATGAACAGGCTGCTGCCGAGATTCCGCAGGAGATGGAAGACACCGGTAGTTTCCGCGAGGAATTGCCGGTCGAGGGTGGCGAAGGTGGCGACGACGAGCGGCACCCAGATCAATCCGACGGAGGCGCCCTGCATGGCGCTGGTGATGGCGACTTCGAAATTCGTCACCGTGACGTCGAATTCCATCATCATCCAGCCCGAGAGAGCCTGGACGAGAAATCCGATGATCATGCCGATCCGGGGGTCGAGCTTGCCGATCCACATGGCGAGAAAAAATCCGATCACCGCGCCGATGCCCCGGCAAGCGATCAGGAAACCGATGATCGAATCCGGATAGTCCATCAGCGTCTTGAGCATCGGCGGTAGCAGGACCATCGGCGTAAAATTCAGCATGCCGTAAACGAAGACGATGATCAGGCCGAGGGTGAAATTGCGGTCGAGCAGCAAGCGCGGATTGAGAAACGGCCGCCGCGCGGTGAGGCTGTGCACCGCGAAGATGTAGAAAGCGAGACCGCCGATGGCCGCTTCCAGGATGATTTCGGTCGAGCCGAACCAGTCCAACCGTTCGCCGCGGTCGAGCATCAGCTGCAGGCAGGTCACCGCAAGCGACAGCGACAGGAATCCGGCCCAGTCGAAATGCGCGTTGCGGTTGCGGCCGCCATCGGTCAGGAAGGTCCAGAGGCCGAGCAAGGCAACAATGCTAATCGGGATGATCAGGTAGAATGCCCAGCGCCAGTCGTAGATCTCGCTGAGCGCACCGCCGAAGATCGGCCCGAGGATCGGTCCGACCACGACCCCCATGCCGAAGATCGCGGTGACCGTTCCATGCTGCTTTTTCGGATAGATATCCAGCAGGATGGCGTTGCCGAGCGGCGTCATCGGCGCGCCGAATCCGCCCTGCAGCACGCGGTAGACGATCATGGCTTCCAGCGATTCCGCGGTGCCGCAGAGCACCGTCGATATGACGAACCCGAGCGAGCAATAGATCATGACGTTGCGCCAGCCGAAGGTGGCGCTGAGCCATCCGGCCATCGGCGTCATGATCGCCGTCGCGAGGATATTGAGGGTCACGATCCAGGAAATCTGATCCTGCGTCGCCGACAGGCTGCCCTGAATTTGCGGCAGCACCACCGCGACCATCAGGAAGGTCATACCGTACAGCGTCTGCGACAGCGTGATGGTCGCCAGCACCATCGCCCGCTGAAACGGGGTGTGGGATTGGGGGGCGTCGGTGGCGACGGCTTCGGCGTTCATGTTCGGCTCGTCGTCGGCGCGGGGGCGCTCTCCTATGGGCGACCTATAGGAGAATTTTGGGATCAAGGAAACCACAGATGCGCGATTTGGCGCGTGCCCCGAGCGAACCGTCCCATTGCCGAGGCCCTTCGTCCCGTGTGATTAATGCGGCGGCGAAATCAATCGGGGAATGCGGTTCCAATGCCTTACGCCCTTGTCCTTCATGGCGGTGCCGGCGCGCGGCCTGAATTGAACTACACCGAGCAGGTTAAGCATATGACCGGGCTGATCGAGCCCGGCCGCGATCGGCTGGCGGCGGGTGGATCGGCGCTGGATACGGTTTGCGCGATGGTCGAAGCGATGGAGGTGTCGGGGCTCTACGTCGCGGGAAAAGGCTCGGCGCCCAATACCGGCGGCGTGGTCGAACTCGACGCCAGCGTCATGAACGGCGCGGACCAACGCGCGGGTGCGGTCGCGGCGATCCGCAATGTCGTCCATCCGATCGCTGCCGCCCGCAAGGTTCTGGAAGACGGCCGCCACGTCATGCTGACCGGGGAGGGGGCGGTTTCCTTCGCGAAGGCGGCCGGGCTGGCGATGGTCGACGATCCGGCGGCGTATTATGTCGAGCATGTCGGGCATGGGTCCGGCGCGGCGGCGGCGAACCATGGCACGGTCGGCGCGGTGGCGCTCGATCTCGCGGGCGGGCTTGCCGCGGCAACGTCGACCGGTGGGACTTTCAACAAGCTGCCGGGCCGGCTCGGCGATACGCCGCTGATCGGGTCCGGAACCTGGGCCGACGAGCGGGTGGCGGTCTCGTGCACGGGCAGCGGCGAATATTTTATCCGCACCGCCGCCGCGCATGACGTCGCCGCGCGGGTGCGCTATGGGGCGGCCGCGCTGTCCGACGCCGTGGCGGCGGCGCTGGCCGAAATCGCCCGGCTTGGCGGCGGCGGCGG
>JBFFGE010000245.1:0-5399 GCA_041557595.1 Alphaproteobacteria bacterium | reverse complement strand
GGGGTAGTCTCTTCAGGTCGGTAATTTTCCGCGGATATCGGGGCGGTGCTGCAAGCGCCGCCCCTCCCGTGTTTAGTTGAGGGGGTGGCAGGGAAATCCGATGGAACGGTTGATTTTCATCATCGATAGTATTTCCGCCTGGGTCGGCAAGGCATTTTCGTGGTGCATCCTGATCCTGGCATTCGGCGTCGGCTATGAGGTCTTCGTTCGTTATGTGCTGGACGACCCCACCTCATGGGCCTTCGACATCAGTTACATGATGTACGGAACCCTGTTCATGATGGCCGGCGCGTATACCCTGTCGCGCGACGGGCATGTCCGCGGCGACGTGGTCTACCGGCTGTGGAAGCCGCAGACCCAGGCCAAGGTCGAATTCGTCCTGTATCTCATATTCTTTTTCCCGGGCGTTACGGCGCTGATCCTCGCCGGCATGGATTACGCGCTCGAATCCTGGTCCTACAATGGCGGGCTCGGCGAAGTCAGCGTGATGAGCCCCGCCAACGTCCCGATTTTTCAATTCAAGCTGATCATTCCGGCGGCGGGCGCGCTCCTGTTCCTGCAAGGCATTGCACAGGTCTGCCGCTGTATTCTTTGTATCAAGACCGGTACATGGCCGGCGCATATGGAAGATGTCGAGGAACTGGAAACCGTGCTGCAGCACCAGTACGAGGTCCAGGACGCGGCAGGCGGCAATACGGAAAATAGGGCCGGGGGAACCGACACGTGAGCAATCCCGAAATCGCCGTCTTCATGCTCGGCATATTCATTCTGACCATCATGCTCGGGTTCCCCATCTGCTTTACGCTGATCGCGATGGGCGTCGGATTCGGTTACTACGCCTATTACGACCCCGAGCGGATGCAATCCCTGTTCGACAACCGCATCTTCGACCTTCTGGTGAACCAGACCTATTCGGTCATGGCGAACGACGTATTGACCGCGGTGCCGCTGTTCCTCTTCATGGGCTATATCGTCGAACGGTCGAATATCGTCGATCGGCTGTTCTTTACGTTGCAGCTGGCGGCCAAACGGTTGCCCGGGTCGATGGCGATCGCGGCGCTCGCAACCTGCGCCTTGTTCGCCACGGCGACGGGCATTATCGGCGCCGTGGTGACGTTGATGGGGTTGCTGGCGTTTCCGTCCATGCTCAAGGCGCGCTACGACACCAGCTTCGCCGCGGGCGTGATTTGCGCGGGCGGCTGTCTCGGCATCCTGATCCCGCCGAGTATCATGCTTATCGTCTATGCGGCGACGTCCAACGTCTCGGTCGTGCGGCTTTACGCCGGCGCGATCATTCCCGGATTCATGTTGGCGGGTCTCTATATTCTCTATGTCATCGGGCGCGCCTGGTGGAATCCGTCGATCGCACCGAAGCCGCAGGTCGAGGAAGGCGTGCCGGAACTCGGGCCCGGGAAGGTGTTCATGATGATGGTCACCTCGTTCTTCCCGCTGGCGTTTCTTATTCTGTCGGTGCTGGGCGCGATCCTGTTCGGTTTGGCGACTCCGTCCGAAGCCGCGTCCATGGGGGCGATCGGTGGTCTTGTCCTGGCGATCGGCTACCGCGCGCTGACCTGGGACCGATTGAAGGAATCGGTCTATTTGACGGTTCGGACCTCGGCCATGGTGTGCTGGCTGTTCGTCGGCTCCTGGACCTTCTCGTCGGTATTCTCCTATCTCGGCGGACATGATTTGATCCGCGATTGGGTGCTGGCGATGGAGCTCAGCCCGATCATGTTTCTGATCCTGGCGCAGCTGATCATATTCATGCTGGGTTGGCCGCTCGAATGGTCCGAGATCATCATCATTTTCGTGCCGATTTTCCTGCCGATGCTCCCGCATTTCGGCATCGATCCGCTGTTTTTCGGCATCCTTGTCGCACTTAACCTGCAGACGTCGTTCCTGACACCACCAATGGCCATGGCCGCCTATTATTTGAAAGGCGTTGCGCCGCCGCACGTCAAGCTGGTCGAGATCTTCAAGGGCGTGTTGCCGTTCCTGTCGATGGTCTTCGTCGCCATGGGAATTCTCTATGTCTTCCCGCAGGTCGCCCTGTGGCTGCCGACTCTGGTGTACGGGAAGTGACGGCATGAGCTTGGTTGAGCTCAGCACCGTCGACATGGCGCAGCAACTGCGCGATGGCCTTGTGTCGGCCGAAGACGTGGTCGTGGCGCATCTCGAGCACATCGAGGCAGTGGACGGCGATATCGAGGCGTGGGCGGCGCTCGACCCGGATTATGCGCTGGAGCAGGCGCGGGCGGTCGATTCCGTCCGTGCGTCGGGAATGCCCTGTGGGCCGTTGCACGGCATGCCGGTTGGCGTGAAGGACATATTCGATACGCGGGACCTGCCGACCGAGAACGGTACGGTCATCGATGCCGGCCGGCAGCCGACCGAGGACGCGACGGTGGTTGCCCTGTTGAAGCAGGCCGGCGCGGTCATCATGGGGAAGACGGTCACGACGGAATTGGCGTGCTATGCGCCGGGCAAGACTCGCAATCCGCACAATCCGGCGCATTCGCCTGGCGGATCGTCGAGCGGCTCCGCGGCGGCGGTCGCGGCCAACATGGTGCCGCTTGCCATCGGGTCGCAGACCAACGGTTCCGTCATCCGGCCCGCCGCCTATTGCGGCACGGTCGGCTTTAAACCGACGCACGGCCTGATATCCCGGCACGGCGTGTTGCCGATCTCACGGCCGCTCGACACCGTCGGTGTGTTCGCGCGCGATCTGGGCGGCGTGGCGATGCTGGCGGATGCGCTGACGGCGTATGACGCCCAGGATCCGGATATGCGTCCGCGGGGCCGGCCGCATTTGTTCGAAACCGCGTCCGAAGACGCGCCGCTCGACCCGGTTTTCGCCTTTGCCCCGACGCCGGTTTGGGATCATGCTTCGGAAGATGCGCGCGAGGGTTTCTCGGAACTTGTCGCGTTCCTGGGCGAAGGCTGCGACACGATTGCATTGCCCGAGCTGTTCGATCGGGCGATCGATTGGCATCGGCTTATCATGTGCGCAGATATCGCCAAGAGCTTTGCCGGCTACGCGGAGCGCGGCGTCGATCGCCTGAGTCCCACCTTGCGGGAGATGATCGACGAAGGCCGGCAGGTCTTGGCGGTGGACTACAATCGAGCGGTCGAATGGATCGACGTTCTCAACGCCGGCCTCGATGAGGTGTTCGACCGCTACGACGCGATTCTGACGCCGGCGACGACCGGCGAAGCGCCGGCCGGGCTCGACAGCACGGGCAGTCCGATGTTCTGCAGCCTGTGGACGCTGTGCGGCGTGCCGGCGGTCACCCTGCCCCTGCTGGAGGGGGGAAACGGCCTGCCGATCGGCGGCCAGTTGATCGGACGCCGGGGTGACGATGGCCGGCTCTTGCGCACGGCGCGGTGGTTGGCCCAACGCGTTGCCAATGCGTCGGAAGAAGAATGAACCAAGGCGGTGAATGACCATGTTGGATAGGATCTTGGCGACGCTTTCCTTGCTCGCGCTCATCTTGTTTTTGAGTATCGTCGTCCGGTTTGTCGACGAACCGGCCTTGTGGTGCGTGATCCTGATCGTCGTCGCAATGGCGGCCTATGATTTCTGGCGTGCGGTCGGGCCCGGGAAACCGAACGGAACCTCATCCGAATAGCGGAAGGTCGAGCCGGTGCGCGGCCCATCTGGCGGCCGCGACGAGCCGCTCCTCCGCGCCGATTCGGGCGGCCAGCGTAATCCCGAGGGGCAGGTCCTGCGGACCGTTGCGGACCGGGAGGTGCAGGCACGGCACGTGCAGCGACGTCCACATCCTGTTGAAGATCGCGTCGCCGGTCGACGCCAGGCCCGCCGGCGCTTCCCCTGGCGCGCTGGGTGTCAGAATAACGTCGGATGAACCGACGCATCGCAAAAGAGCCTCGCGCGCCTGTTCGAGCACCAGCCGCGCCGCGGTTATTGTCTCCTGCGAGCAGGCCTCGCCGGCCTCGATATAGGATTGGGTCGGTGGGCTGATCTGCGCCCAGTGGTCGCGCCGTTCGACGGCCAGGTGGCGCGCCATCTCGTAGCTCATCACCATGGTGTGGGCGTCGAAGACATCGGCGAATATCGGTACCAGGTCGAGATCGTGCACCGTCGCGCCGGCGGCAGCCAACCGGTCGGCGGTTTCCTCGAGGACCGCCTTTCCGGCCGGGGACGCCTCGTTCCAAACCGGGGTGCGGCATACCAGGATGCGCGGCGGGGCGGGCATCGAGCCGTCCTCGTTCGGGCCGGGCAGGAGCGTTGCGTTGAGCACGCGGTGGACCAAGGGGAGGTCGTCCAGGCTGCGAACGTAATATCCCAGCGTATCCAGCGAAGCGGACAGGTTCTTGACGCCGTTGAAATTGGTCCAGCCGAAGCTTGGTTTGAAGCCGATGACGCCGCAATAGGCCGCGGGGCGGATTACCGAACCGGCTGTCTGGGTACCGAAGGCGAGCGGCACCATGTGATCGGCCGTCGCCGCCGCGGAGCCGCTCGACGAGCCGCCCGGCGTATGCGCGGGATTTCGCGGATTGGCGGTCTTGCCCGGCGTTCGGTGCGCGAACTGGGTGCTGACGGTTTTCCCGAGAATGACCGCCCCGGCGGCGCGCAGCCGTTGAGTGATCAGGGCGTCTTCGCGTGGCATATGGTCCCGATAGATCGGCGACCCGTAGGTCGTCGGCATATCCGCCGTCTCGATGACGTCCTTCAGGCCGACGGGGATGCCGTGCAGGGGGCTGCGCGCGGGCGTGGTATCGCGCTCCGCCGCCTGGGCGAGCGCCTGGTCGGGGTCGAGATACTGCCACGCGCCGACCGTCCCATCCCGTTCGGCGATCCGGGCTAGGCAGGATTCGACAATCTCGGTCGAGCTGATCGACCTTTCGGAAATCTTTTTGGATAAAGCACTTACGGACAGTTCATTCGGCCGGCCCATTCTGTCCTCCCCCGCTTCGAAGCAGCATTAGAAGCATAGGCCCCAGCCGTTGCCAAGGCTTTGTCCCCGGTATATAAGGCACGCTCTTGGCGGGGAGTAGCTCAGCCTGGTAGAGCACTACGTTCGGGACGTAGGGGCCGGAGGTTCGAATCCTCTCTCCCCGACCAAATTTTCCCTACGTTCTAAAGCAGTTAAATAAATCATGAAGGCGGGAAATTCCGCCTCTCTTTGTTTGGGGTAGCAACCTGGGTAGCAAAACGCTGCCATGATTCTCCAACTATCCAAGAAGGTCAGTTGTTCCCGGCAATCCTCTGTGTTTCGACATTCGTTAGAGCTGCACGACGTCTATATCGCGAAGGCCTTTCCGTGATGATAACCTCGTGAGACCTCGGGGATTGTCGTAACCGGGGCTTCGCGAAGCTCCCTGCAAAGGGAGTTTGAGCGATGAGGATACTTTCGAAGCGGCAGCTGAAGGAGCTG
>JBFFGE010000244.1:0-5435 GCA_041557595.1 Alphaproteobacteria bacterium | reverse complement strand
GAGCGGCGTCAAACGGGCATTCTTGTGAATGTTCATTCGGCTCTCCCAAAGAGTGCTGAAGCTTGGTAACTCCAGTCTCCCCGGTCAGGGCCGAATGGACAACCTATCGAAAGACCACACCTAGAGCAGCGTGCGCCCATTCGGGTGCACATAAGCTGCTTTATCTTTATAGGATCGATCAACTTTTCTGCCTTTAATTGATTCCAATTCAAGGCAGGTCGGCCTAGTCGGCGCCGCATCGCGGATCTTCTATCGTCCGGAATGAATAAGCGCGCCCTCGCGTTGTCGGGGGCGCGCTTATTGTTTGTGCGGCGGCGGCGCTGGTGGGCGCCGATTCGGCTTAACGCCCCAGATTTTTCTCCAGAAATTCGAGAAGCGGGTCCACCGAAGCGCGCGTCTGGCGCTCGGCATTGTCGATGTATCGGATTTCGATCTCTCCGCCCGCATTACGATAGTTTCGGGCAAAGCGTTCCGGCTCATTGAGGTCGGCGTCCGAATCGAGGTCGCGGTAGTCATGGACGGCGTCCGGCTGACCCTGAACCCACAGGGCCGGCGGCGTCTGCACGGCCTCGCCACGCTCCAGCGCCAGCATCGGGTTGCCTTCGGCCATCGCCTCTTCGGTTTTCCAGTACAGATCGTGCCGTTCCGGAATGTCGCCGACCCAGCCCGGCGGCGGCGTTTCGGTGAGCGCGCGTTTCGCATGTCGGTAACGGGAGAGCGGGTTGATGACAGGCCAAAGCATTCCGACGCAATTGACTGACGCATCGACCGCCGATGCTTGTCCGGGAAGCGCGATTTCACTGTAGCGCGCATCCCGCGGCCGCATTGCGGCAAGCATGGCGAGATGACCGCCGCTGGACTGGCCGCAAAGCGCAACGCGCCCGGCGTCTAGCCGATAGTCGTTCGCATGCGCCTTCAGCCACCGGACCGCGTAATTGATGTCTACCAGCGAACTGGGATAGGCATCCGCCGCATGCCGGAAATCCAGCGCGGCGGCGGCAAATCCGGCCTTTGCCAGCGTTTCGTCGCGGTCATAGCATTCGGTCATGTGGCCTTTGGTCCACGCGCCGCCATGCAGGTCGAGCACGACGGGAAAGGGGCCGGCGCCCGGCGGTGTGAACAACCGTAGCGTCATCGCCCGATCACCGTGGCGGATGTATTCGATATCTTGCGCAGTGATTTCCAATGTATCGGTTTGCATTGAACGTCTCCTCGACAAGGTTCACTCCGATGATGCGCCGAACCGGCGGCGGCGTCACCCCCGTGGCGCAAATTTGGATAGAAAAACGCGGGGATTTGTCCTGTGGTCCCGACTGCGCCGGGCATGCGTGATTTAAGGGCGCCGAGCGGCAATCCGGGCCCGTTCCAAGGGGGCTCGTACCCCTTACTGTTGAATTGTCCTCAAACCGAAACCGGGCTAGTTTATCGGCACTACTCAAGGATATTTTCGCGATGATCCCCCCAATTCATCCAATTTGAGGGGAGATTTGCCGAAAATGTCGCAGTAACAATGCGCTCAAGGGAGAAGCATACGAATGATTAAAAACGGAATTTCCGTCCTAGTGGCCGGTGGCGCCGCGCTGATGTTTTCATCGGTGGTGGCCCCGACGAGTTCACTCGCCGCGGCGAAAAGTTGCGACGGCCCCAAGATCACCTGGAAGTACTCGCTTTGGGGCAAGCGGCGCGCCGTAACCGAAGGATCCGAATACGTTTCCAAGGCCGTCAAAGACGCCACCTGCGGTAACTTCAACATCAAGCTTTACTACGGCGAGCAGCTTTCGAAGGCCAAGGAAAACCTCGATAGCCTGAAGGTCGGCGCGATCGAGGCCGCCTTTGTCTGCTCCGCGTATCATCCGGGTAAAGTCCGCGCGATGGGCGTGCTGGACCTGCCGTTCCTGCCGTTCACCAACTGGAAGCAGATGCGCACGGTGTACGACACGCTGTGGGAAACCAAAGAGCTGCAGGATTCTTTGGCCCGGTGGAATGGGGTTCGCTACATCCAGAACCTGTTGCCGTCCTACGAATATATGGGCCGCGGCGAAGCGCCGAAAACGGTCGCAGACTTCAAGGGCAAGCGGCTTCGCGCGCTCGGCGGCATGGGTAAAGCGGCCGCCGCGGTCGGTGCCGTGCCGACAACGATGCCGGCGTCCGAGACCTACACCGCGTTGCAGCGCGGCACGGTGGACGCGATCGGCTTCCCCTACACCTATACGTTTGCCGCCTACAAACTTGACGAAATCTCCGACTGGTACACGACCAATCTGTCGGCCGGTAACGTCAACTGCATCATGGCGTTGAACAAGGACGCCCATGCGAAACTACCGGCGGCCTATAAGAAGGTCCTGGAAGACGTGAAGGACGGCGCTTACGAGGCGATGATCACGGCCTATGCGGCCAAGGATAAGATCAATCTTGCCAAGTGGGGCAAGTCCAAGATGAAGGCCGTGAAATTCAGCGAGAAGGATCTCGACGAGTTTCGCAAGATCGGCGGCAAGCCCGTCTGGGATGCCTGGGTCAAGGAGAACGAAAGCGAATTGCCGGCGCGCAAATTGCTGGACCTCGTCCTGAAGACCGCTAAAGACGCCGGAATGTAATTCACGGTCATTCCGTTAGTCGCAGAAGAAGGGCGCCTCGAAAATTCCGAGGCGCCCTTTTCTTGTCTGGAGCGCGGCCGGCGCCGCGCGGGGGTCAGAGATGATCCTCGTCGATCGCCAGGACCGCTTCCGCGCCATGCGTGATGGCGGTCGCCAACGCCGATGCGCGAGGCAGGATGTGTTGGCCGTAGAACGCCGCGGTGGCGAGCTTGGCTTCGTAGAAGCTGGCCTCGCCATTGGCATTTTGGCGGGATTTCGCGGCGATTAACGCCGATTTCGCCATCATGCCGCCGCCGGCGACAATACCGAATAGGGTGAGGTAGGGGGCCGCGCCGGCGAGCGCCTGTTCCGGCGTATCGGTTTGCGCCAAGATCCATTCCGTCGCCTTTTCCAAGGCCTCGATGCCATCGCTCAGACGCTGCACCAGACCGCCGGCCGGGCCCACGGAGGCCCCCGTCATCGCCTGCTCGGTTGCACGGAGTTCCGCGATATAGGTGCGCGCGCTCTCGCCGCCATCCCGCAGGACCTTGCGCGTGACCAGATCGATCGCCTGGATGCCGTTGGTGCCTTCGTAGATCGGGGCAATGCGCGCGTCCCGGTAATGCTGCGCCGCGCCGGTTTCTTCGATGAAGCCCATGCCGCCATGGATTTGAACCCCGATCGAGGCAAGTTCGACCCCCGTATCGGTGCACCAGGCCTTGGTCACCGGCGTAATCAGATCGATCCGCGCCTGCGCGAGACGGCGTGTCGCCTCGTCGGGATGGTGTTTTGCCCGATCGAGCGTCGCCGCCGCATCGTAGGCCAGGGCGCGCATTGCTTCGATCTGCGCCTTCATGGTCATCAGCATGCGGCGGATATCGGGGTGGCGAATGATGGCGCCGAACTGGACCCGTTCGCGGGCATAGTCGCGGGCCTGCTGGTAGGCGCGCTCGGCGATTGCCAGACCGGAAATGCCGATATTCATGCGCGCATTGTTCATCATCGTGAACATGCACCGCAGGCCCTCATTCTCCTTGCCGACCAGATAGCCGATGGCGCCGTCGTTTTCGCCATAGGCCATGACGCAGGTGGGGCTGGCATGGATGCCGAGCTTGTGTTCCAGCGAGATGCACCGCAGATCGTTGCGCTGGCCCAGGCTACCGTCGGGATTGACCAAGAATTTCGGCACCAGGAACAGCGAGATGCCGCGATTGCCCTCCGGCGCGTCGGGTGTCCGGGCGAGCACCAGATGAATAATGTTTTCCGTCAGGTCATGTTCGCCATAGGTGATGAATATCTTCTGGCCCTTGATACGATAGTGATCGCCCTCGGGTTCCGCCCGGCAGCGCAAGGCGCCAAGGTCGGAGCCGGCTTGCGGTTCGGTCAGGTTCATCGTGCCGGTCCATTCGCCCGATACCATCTGGGGCAGATAGCGCGACTTCTGGTCCGCCGACCCATGTTCGCTCAACAACTCCACCGCGCCCATGGTCAGGATCGGGCACAGCGACCAAGCGGTGTTGGCCGCGATCCACATTTCCATCAGCCCGGCGGTCACCAGCCAGGGCAGTCCCTGCCCACCGTGATCCGGATCGAAGGGAACGCTGGCCCAGCCGCCGTCGACAAATGCACGATAGGCGTCGCTGAAACCGTCGGCCGTGCGGACCACGCCGTTTTCGTAGGTCGCGCCCTGTTGATCGCCCACCGCGTTGAGCGGGGCGATTACTTCGCGCGCCAGCTTCTCTCCCTCGTCGAACACCGCGGCGACCAGCTCGCTGTTGACTTCCGCACATGAAGGAAGGTCGGAGAGTTGCGACAACAGGCCGAGTTCGTCCATCACGAACCGGATGTCTCGAAGTGGGGCGTTATAGCTGCTCATGGGAACCTGCTCGGCTGCAATTTAATGGTTTCCGGTCACGAATGCCGGTCGGGAACATCCTGGATTTTCTCAGTTAAGATTTTAACAATTCGGCAGTAATCGAATTTATTTATGTTCTACAAAATCTTGCCCGGGTTCATGATGCCGTTCGGATCGATGGCGTTCTTCAGCCTGCGCATCAGCGATATGTCGAGTCCGGCGGTATAGTGCTGGAGTTCCTCCCGTTTCAGCTGTCCGATGCCATGCTCGGCGCTGATCGACCCTCCCATCTCCGTGACGATATCGTGCACGATTCGATTGACCTCTTCCCAGCGTTCCATGAAGGCCTTTTGATCGGCGCCGTCGGGGCATGAGAAATTGAAATGCAGGTTACCGTCGCCGACATGACCGAACGGGCAGGGCCGAATGCCGGGAACGGCGCCCTTAACGGCGTCGATCGCCTGGCGGACGAAGGCCGGAATTCTGCTCACCGGGACCGAAATGTCGTGTTTGATGCTGGCGCCTTCCCGGACCTGTGCCTCGGGAATGGATTCGCGGATCTTCCAGAGTTCCGCGCGCTGCGACTCTGATTGGGCGACCGCGGCGTCGAGCACCAGCCCCTCCTCGAAGGCGGCCTCGAGCATCGCTTCCATGTTTGCGCCCATGCCGCCATTGGCGCGGGCGCCCGAAAATTCGATCAAGGTGTAAAGATCGTATTGATTCTGTAACGGATCGACGACGTCAGGCATGTGCCGCAGCACGAAATCGACCGGCCGGCGCGGAATCATTTCGAAGCTGGTAACCGCGTCGCCGCTCGCCTCGCGCGCCCGGGCGAGCAATTCGATAACCGCATCGAGGTCGCGCACCGCCGCGAAGCAGGTGTGGACGTCCTTTGGCTTGGGAAACAGCTTGAGCACCGCGGCGGTGATCACGCCGAGCGGTCCCTCGCCGCCCACGAACAAGTGTTTCAAATCGTAGCCGGTGTTGTCCTTGCGAAGGCGCCGCAG
>JBFFGE010000243.1:0-5437 GCA_041557595.1 Alphaproteobacteria bacterium | reverse complement strand
CGCGCAAGACCGTGAAGCGGAAAACCGCTGCGAAGCGGAAGCCTGCGGCTCGCAAGACGACCGCGCGCAAGACCGTGAAGCGGAAAACCGTTGCGAAGCGGAAGCCTGCGGCGCGTAAGCCCGCCAAGAAGAGCATGGCGAAGCGCAAAGTTGCTCGCAAGAGCCCGGTGCGCAAGGCGTCCAAGGCGCGTCGTTCCTCGGCGCGTAAGTCGTCCTCGTCGCTCGTCGTGTACAATCGGTTCGGCGGACGCAAGATCGCCTAATCGATCTGTTCACTTGGCTGATTAGTTATGCGTACACGGCGGTCCGGACGGGCCGCCGTTACGCATTTTCAGCATATGGTATATTGGCCGAACCGAGAGACGGCGGCCTTGCTCCTCTGATCTTAAAAAGAGCGGCACCGTCGAACGCAGAGTCGAGGACTCGCTATTTCATGATTCCATGTCGAAAAATAGGTCTGTGGCTATGTTTTCTGGCGCCGGCAGCGGTGTCTATCCCCGTCCCTGCGTGGAGCGCGGAATGCTGGCAGGGTTGGGGCTATATGGTGGAAGCCAGGACGCTTGCCTATAAGAGCGGCCAGTCCTTGTATGTCACCGACGGCCCCGTCGATTGGCAAAGCCGGAAGTGGATACGCCTCTATCCGATCGATCAAGGCACTGGGCGTCGGGTCACCACCAAGAAACCGTTTTTTATCCGGCCGACAAACCCGACACGAGTCGGAAGTGGGGCATGGTCCAAGGAAATCGAAGATGTCGCGCAGGTCAAAGGATCGAAATTGTCTTTGATGCTGCGCTTCTCGCATATAGTGCCGCCGCCCAATGCGCGGACCTTAAACGACAATTTTTCACGTTGGGCTTGCGGCCTCGGCGACGCCCAGCCGGCATCGCGCCGTTGAGGCGATCCGGCAGCGAAGGTTTGGGGATGGAGGGGTTGGGCAAGACGAAAGGCATCCCGACGACCATCTGCCGGAATGCTTACCGATTCGACTGTGTACGAATTCCCCGGGCCGGTTGATCCGCGGTAGCGGCGAGATTGCGCCCCGCTCTCAAGCCTCGAGTTGCGGACCCCATTGAATCGGCAATGGGGATTCGACCCGCCGTCGCGGCTGGTCGGCGTCGACGAAAAGACGCCTGTCCCGCAACGCAGCGATCGCAAACATTCGGCTGTCAGAAGGATAGTTTACGCGCACGAGCCGTGCGTGGGGTTGGTGACCGCGAGGGGTCACGAATTCAGTGACTTGCCAAATCCAGTCTGTCGAGTTGGTCTTGCGCAGCAGGTCACCAACAGTCACGTCTTCACCCTTGCCTGCCATGATAGACTTCTCCGCTTGTTATCGAGGGTCATACACAGGACCCGCGCATCTTACTTAACTAATTGACGACTTTGCCATTATTGTCCATCCTACGATGCGCCTGCAAAGTAAATTCGTAGTATGCATAAAGTATAGGTGCTAGCCCTATAGAGGCAATAGGAATTTCAATGTTTTCCTAGGGTTTGGGATTTGGATCCAGTGTCCTCACGACCTCAAATTTTGGCTATGCCACTTTCGCGTTGAGCAGCAAATTACGAATTTCCTCGGAATCGGTAATGATTTCAGACAGGGAATCGAGTGCGCGGTCGACCGCTTCGGCAAAGCGCGACGGCCCGCCGAATCGATCCAATGTTTCCGGTGGAAGGAACTTGATGAGCAGCGCGCCGGTGCCCGGCGGCATGCCGGCAAAATGAACGGTGAGGATACCGTGGTCGCGCAACAGGATCATCGCCAGCGCCGCGGTCGCTTCGTAAGGCACAATAGCGGGCTCCAGGACGCCGGCCCGTTCCATTGCCATCTCGAGAATATCCTCGCCCTGAAGCTGTGCCGTGACGGGTGTCTCGGTCACCCGGTTGCCCAGCCGTTTTTTCAGGGCATTCGCAACGTCTTTGGTCGTGCTTACCAGGTCGCGGACCCGCTGGGGATCGTATTGTTCCAGGGACTGGATGACGGCGGGGTAGAGCATCGGGCGGGCTTCGACGCCAAGCTCGAAAGCACAGGCCCGAATCTCCGCGACGATATCGCGGGTACCGGCGAGCACGCCGAGCCTGGGGCCGATCGTGCCGTATTTGTCTAGCCCGGTCGAGGCGACGTCCACGCCGAACTGCAGCGATTTCGGTTGATCGAAAATGGCCGGCCCGACCCGGGCGCCGCCGGCATCATCGACCAGCACGCGCGCGCCCATGGCTTTGGCCAGATCGACAATCTTGAAAATCTCCTCTTGCGGCAGAATTTCGTAGCTCACCGCGAGGCGCGTCAGGGCGACCAGCGGCGGCCGTTCCTGCCGTTCCATGGCGTCGCGAAAGGCCGCGTAACCGACCGTGTCGATGAAACCGGCGCCGGCGCGCGCGGCCGCCCGGACGACGCAGGGATGGCTATAGGTGGGCGATACGCCGATGACCGTGTCGCCCGGTTTGGCCATCACCAACGTCGCGGCCAATATGGCCGCGGTCTGTCGGTTCAGGATCAGCGTGTCATGGATCGCCGGATCCCCGCCGAGATGATCCAGGACGAGCGCGGCCAGATGGTCGCCGCACAACGCCGGGGCGATTTCATCGTCGAGCATTTCCGGAGCGACCTGGACCGGCGGCATGCTGCGCTCCAGGCCGGAAAGGTTGAAAACCGCGGAAGGATTGTCCGGACCGCAGCGCTCCGCGATGTGTTGCCAGGCGACGCGAAGCTTCGCCAGATCGTCCTGTGTGCTGGTGACAATCGACCCGCGCGCATAAGGGACGCCCGGCGAATGGGGATTTCCAAACCGGTCCTGCTTCATGTCCTGTCCTTCAGAATGCTATGCGGTTGCGGACCGCCGAAACGGCGCACTAGATGACCCCGGCGTCGCGCAGCGCCGCGATATCGCTTGCCGCATAGCCGAGCTTGCCCAGGATTTCATCATTATGTTCGCCAAGCCGGGGCGGCGGCGTTTCGATGCTTGGCCCGCCATGGGCCAGCTTGAAGGCGCACATGGGAACCGTGACATTCTCGCCCACGCCGGGCACTTCCGGGTGCCGGTGCAGGATTTTCCGTGTCTTCAATTGTGGATCTTGCAAGGCTTCGCCCATGGTGCGGACCCGGCCCGCCGGGACGTGGCTCTCCTGCAGGTAATTCTCCCACTCGTCGGCCGTCCGTTCGGCCAGGACGCCTTTCAGCAATTCCGCCTCGGGCTCGCGGTTTGCGATCCGGTGGTCGTAGTCCTTGTCGCCCATGTCCGGCCGGCCCAACGCCTTGAACAGGCGCGTATGCTGGCCCTTGTTGCTGGCCGCCAGCATGACCATGCCATCCTTTGTCTCATACAAGCTGGAGCTGGCGTAGTGATGGTCGTTGCCGCTCGGGCGGGGATGTTTGCCGGTATGCAGAAAACCCGTGATGTTGGAGCCGAGCATCATCAACGCGACATCCAGCATCGAGCTGTCGATATACTGCCCTTTGCCGGTTTTCTCGCGCTGGAACAGGGCGGTGGAAATTGCAAAGGCCGCCATGGTCCCGGTGGCGTAGTCGATGACCTGGGTGCCGGTTTTCAGCGGGCTGACTTCGGGGGTGCCGGTGATCGCCATGATGCCCGATAGCGCCTGGATGACGTGGTCGTAGGCGGTTTGCGTACCGCGCGGCCCGTCCTGTCCGAAAGCGGTCATCGAGCAGTAGATCAGCGTCGGATTGATTTTCTTCATGTCCTCATAGCCGATGCCCAGCGCGGGGAACGCCCCGGGCCGAAAATTTTCGACCAGAACGTCGGCATCCTTGACGAGCGCCATCAGGATTTCGCGCCCCTTTTCGGTCTTGAGGTTGAGCGTGATCGACCGCTTGTTGGATCCCTGTGTCAGGTAGCCGGTCCCCATATTCGTGCGGTTGAGTTCCGGATCGTAGCCGGTGTTGCGGCTTTGATCGCAATCCTCGGGGTTTTCCACCTTGATGACGTCCGCCCCCAGAACCGCCAGTTGATAGGCCGCAAACGGACCGGCCAGCACATGCGTGATGTCGATGATCTTGATGCCTTCATAGGGCCGGGTCATGCGGCGTTCTCCCGAATTCTGGTTGCGCGTTGCTCCGCCATTATCGGAGCGTGACGGGGAGGCGGCAAGCGGGACACGGAACGCCGGTGTTCAGATCACGCCATGCTCTCGGAATCCGGCGATGTCGGCCGCTCCATAGCCGAGTTCGGTCAGCACCTCGTCATTGTGCGCGCCGAGCGGCGGCGGCGGCGTATCGACCCGTGGACCGTCCTTGGCGAATTTGAACGCGGCGACCGGGACCGTGAAGGGGCCGTCGACGCCCGGCGCGTCGTTATGCCGGTGATGGATCGCGCGGTGCGCCACCTGCGGATCGTTCACCGCTTCGGCGACGGTGCGGAGCCGGGCTGCCGGGACGTGTCGCGCCTGCAGAAACTCCTCCCATTCCTGCGCCGTCCGGGTTGCGAAAATATCGCTCAGGAAAGCGGCCTCCGCGTCGCGGTTCTCCCGCCGGTACTCGTATGACTTGTCGCCCATTTCCGGCCGTCCGAGCGCCTCGAACAATCGTTTGTGCTGGCCGCGGTTGCTGGCGCCGACCATCAGTGTGCCGTCCTTGGTTTCATAGGCGCTGTGGCTGGCATTGCCGCGGCCCGTGGTTTGGGGCCCGAGCTCCTTGCCGGTCCGGAGCCAGCCGGTGATTTGCGCGCTCATCAGGACGAAGGCGGTGTCGGTGAGACAACCGTCGATATGCTGCCCTTCGCCGGTCCGTTCGCGATGAAACAGGGCGCTGGCGATGGCGAAGGCGGCAGTTGTCCCGGTGCCGAAATCGAGCAGTTGCGGTCCGCAGCGCATCGGCCCGCTCTCGGCGGTGCCGGTTATCGACATGACGCCGGAATAGCCCTGGATCACCTGGTCGTAGGCGGTGTGGTCGCCGCGCGGTCCGTCCTGGCCCCAGGCCGTCAGCGAGCAATAGATCAGACCCGGATTGTGCACCCGCAAATCGTCATATCCCAATCCCAGCGCCCGCAAGGCGCCCGCCCGGTAGTTCTCGACCAGAACGTCGGCGGATTTGGCGAGCCGGCGCATGATCTCCTGGCCCTGGGCGGTTTTCAGGTCGAGCGTGATGCAGCGCTTGTTCGAGCCCTGATTGAGGTAGGACGTCCCCATTTTCGCCTGGTTCAGGTCGTGGTCGGGCCCGGACTCGCGGCTCTGGTCGCCCTCCCCGGGTTGCTCGACCTTGATGACATCGGCGCCCAGCAGGGCAAGTTGATAGGTGGCGAAGGGACCGGCCAGGACATGGGTGATGTCGATGACCTTGATGCCTTCGAAGGGACGGGACATGGAGGACTCCTTATCGGGTTGGGCGGTACCGGAACCGGGCCTCGAAGTATCGGGTTGGGAGGGTCTCGCCGCAAGCCGTGCTAGATGTGGTCTTTCGATAGGTTGTCCATTCGGCCCT
>JBFFGE010000242.1:0-5502 GCA_041557595.1 Alphaproteobacteria bacterium | reverse complement strand
GAAGGCAGACAAACCGGTCCTGGTTCAGTTCACGCGCGATGAGGATTTCATCGCCGGGCTTCCGCGCCACCCTACGACCTCCAAGATCAGAACCGGCGTCAAACGCAGCGGCGAGCTCATGGCGCGGGACGTAAAGCTCTACTACGACACCGGGGCCTACACCGACCACGGTCCCACCATCGCCGCTGGCGGCGCGATGTACGCCAAAGGAGTTTACCGGGTCCCTCACGTGAACATCGAGTCCTACACCGTCTATACCAACAAGACCATCTCCAGCGCCTTTCGAGGGTACGGCAACCCACAGTCCACCTTCGCTGTTGAATCCCAGATGGACATCATCGCCCGAGAGCTGAACATCGACCCGGTCGACCTTCACCGCATGAACGGCATGGACCACGGCGATATGCTGGTCAACGGCCAGAAGCTGCCCAAAGTGTGGTTGAAGAAAACCATTGACGCAGCGACTCGGCACGCCGGCTGGCAAGAGCCTGTGACTCAACCCCAAAACGGGAAGCGTCGCGGCCGGGGGATTGCCTCGGGCATGCACGTTTCGGGCGGCCTGACCTCCTCGGCCAACGTCAAGGTCATGGACGACGGGACGGTTCAGGTGTCGTCGGGAGTCATCGAGATCGGCGCGGGCCAGACCACCATGGCGGCCATGGTCGCGGCCGAGGAGCTCGGCATCAGCGTGGACGACGTTCGGTTCGTGTCGGCCGACACGGTAAACGGCGCCCTCGGGCTGCGCAAGAATGGGCGCGCCCATTGCGCCACACCGGGACTAGGTTCAGAATAGGTCCGGACAAACTTGCCCACAACGCCGGGAGGGAACGAGCATGGACTACAAGTGCATTTCCGCGGATTGTCACATCGACCTCATCTGGATGCCGCCCGACCTGTTCACCTCGAACGCATCGGCCGCGATGAAGGACCGCATGCCCTACGTCACCGACGGCGAGAAAGGCCCAACCTGGGTCTCCAAGAAAGGCGCTATGTTCGGCCTCGTGAACGGCATGGGATCGGCCGGGCGCGAATACGTGCCGGGCGTCATCCATCGGTCCGACCGGATGGCCGAGACCGGCCTCTACAGCGACGGCAAGAAGGGCATTCGCCGCCTCACCGACCCGGATTTGCGCCTGAAGGACCAGGACCGCGACGGCGTCCAGGCCGAGGTGCTATACGGCATCCTGGGCACGTCGCAGCGGCTCGAGGACCCGGAAGCGGCGATCGAAGTCATGCGCATTTATAACGAATGGCTCGACGGGTTCTGCAAGACCCACCCGGAACGCTATGCGGGCATGGCGTCGATTCCCAATCACGATATGGACGCCGCGCTCGCCGAAGTGGAGCGCGTGGCCAAACGCGGCGGCTGCCGCGGCATCGAGGTTTCACGCACCCATGACATGAAGGCGCTCTACGATCCCCATTGGTACCCGCTGTGGGCGGTGGCCGAGGAAGCCGGCCTGCCCGTGCATTTCCACACCATCGGCACCAAACGGCCCGACTATGAGTCGATGGAGCCGATGCAGGCGCGCCAGGCCTTCGCGGTGCACATCACCGGCTTCCAGATGGCGATGTCGCAGGTGCTGATGGAAATCATCTATGGCGGCGTGCTGGAAGCCTATCCGAAGCTGAAAATCGTCATCGGGGAAAGCGGCATCGGCTGGATCCCGTATGTGCTGCAGCACATGGACCTGGAATGGACCGACCAGTTCAAGGACCTCACCCTGAAAATGAAACCGTCCGAATACTGGCACCGGCAATGCAAGGCGACCTATCAGAGCGACCGGGTCGGCATCCTGCTGCTGGATCAGCTCGGCGAAGACAACGTCATGTGGGGATCGGACTTCCCGCACCCGGACGGCGTCTGGCCGGATTCGCAGGATTTCATCAAACAGGAGCTCGGCGACCTGCCGGCGGCGAAACGCCACAAGGTGGTCTGCGAAAATGCCGCCAAGCTGTACGGGTTCATACCGTCGTAATCGGGCCACCGTAATCCGGCGGATGCCATCGGGTAGCCTTATTGCAGGAGCGCGACCACGGTTTCGTTGAAACTGCCGATCAAATCGGCAACGGCGTCTTTGATATGCGCGTCGGCGTCGGTCAGGCTGCCGAAGATGACCAGGGCGAACAGCACGACCGCCAGGGTCGCTTCCATTGGCGGCGCCATGCGCGACGCAGCGCCCAACCGCCTGGTCCATTGGCGAATTCGATTGATCTTCCGGCCTCCGGGATATCGCGGTTCTCGCTAAAGCTCACCGCCTTCCGGATAGGAGAAAACGCCACGACCGCGCTCCCGGCAACGACGCCGAAGGCCTTCGTCCGTCTGCGATAGCCTATCCCGTCGGACTAGCCGGAACACGTAAGGCCGAATGACCGCGTTTTTTGACATAGCGTCCAAAGAAATCGACAGTTGTCATTGCACCGAGAATCGAGACGGGAGAAGCACATGAAGGCGAAGGTCACGTCCGAACTGATCCTGCAACAGGCGTCGGCGCTGCAAAGGCTCGAAATCACCGATGAACGCGCCGAGGAATTGACCAGCGAAGTCGCCGCAATCAACGACACCGTGCTGGACGCCGCGCTGGAGATGGAGTTCGACGACGAGCCCGCCTCGCACGCCCGGTTGCTGCGGGTCGAGAAACCCAAGGGGGCGGAGACGCCATGACCGATCCCGCCTTGATGAGCCTGACCGAGGTCGCCGCCGCGATCCGCGACGGCGCCGTATCGTCGGTCGACGTGACCAAAGCGTGCCTTGACCGCATTGAGGCGCATGAAGGGCAAATCAACAGCATCATCAATCTGGAACGGGCGGAAGCCCTGGAATCCGCAAAAGCGGCCGATGCGGCGCGCGAACGCGGCGACGCAATGGGACCGCTGCACGGCGTGCCCTTGGCGCACAAGGACATGTATTACCGGCGCGGCCACATCTCGACCTGCGGGTCCACGATCCGGCGCAATTACGTGCCCGATATCACCGCGACCGTCCTCGAAAAACTGGAGGCCGCCGGCGCGCTTTACGTCGCGGGACTCAACATGTCGGAATTCGCCGCCGGCCCGACCGGCCACAACGAACATTTCGGCGATTGCCGGAACCCGTGGAACCGGGATCACATCACCGGCGGCTCGTCGAGCGGTTCCGGCGCGGCGACCGCGGCGCGCTTCGTCTTTGGCGCCATGGGGTCGGACACCGGCGGCTCGGTGCGGCTGCCGGCCGCGCTGTGCGGGGTGGTCGGGTTGAAACCGACCTACGGACGGATCAGCCGTTACGGCGCGATGCCCCGCGCCTGGTCGAACGATACAATGGGACCGCTCGCCCGCACGGTGCGCGATTGCGCGCTGCTGACCCAGGTCATCGCCGGCACGGACCCGAACGATCCGACCACCGCCGACGAGCCGGTGCCGGACTATGCCGCCGCCATCGAGCGCGGAATCGAGGGCCTGCGTGTCGCCATTCCGGTAAACGTGTTTTATGACGACATCGATGAGACCGTCGCCGCGGTTCTGCGCGACAGCGTCGACGTGTTGCGCGGTCTCGGCGCCGAAATCGTCGAGGTGGAGGTGCCGGATCTCGAACCGATGTTCCGGCTCGGCGACGCCATCTCCAAGACCGAGGCGGCGACCATACACGCCAAATGGATGCGCCAGCGGCCGCAGGATTACGGCCACCACACCGCGACGCGCATCGAAGCCGGTTTTCATCTGCCGGCCACGCGCTATATCGAGGCGCTCAGCCTGCGGCGGCGCTATCTCGCCGACTTCATCGATCGCGTGTTCACCAAGGCCGATATCCTGCACACGCCGACCATTCCCATGCCGGTGCCGAGGATCGACGAATCCGGCTTCGACGGTTCCGATAGCGTCCCCGCCCTGGTCGCGCGCATGACGATGTTCACCCGGCCGATCAACTATCTGGGTCTGCCGTCGCTGAGCGTGCCCTGCGGGTTCACTGACGGAAATCTGCCGGTCGCCTGCCAGCTGGTTGGCCGCCCGTTCGGCGAGGCCCAGCTTTTCGCAATGGGCGCCGCCTATCAGGACGCGACCGACTGGCACCTCCAGTGCCCCGTCCTCTAATTTTCGGAAGGATATCGGAACCATGACCTACCGGCCCGGCGGCCAGTCCCTGCCCTGTTTCACGACGGCGGTTCCGGCCTTTCTTGACGGCGGCGACACGCCGCGCGCGTTCCTGGAAAGATGCCTGGAGGTTCTCGACGCCCGCGAGGCGACGCTGAAAGCCTTCGTCTGTCTCGATGTCGGGGCGGCACGGCAAGCGGCAGACACCGCGACCGAACGGTACAAACGCAATCGCGTCCTGTCGCCCCTCGACGGTTGCCCCATCGGCATCAAAGACATCATTGAAACCAAGGACTTCCCCACCCAGATGGGCAGCCCCCTCTTCAAGGATTGGCAGGGCCGGCGCGACGCCGCCTGCGTCCAGGCCTTACGGGCCGGCGGCGCGGTGATCCTGGGAAAGACGGTCACCACGGAATTCGCCTTCGGGGTGCCGGGTCCGACCTGCAACCCCTATGACGAGAGCCGCACCCCCGGAGGCTCGTCCAGCGGATCGGCCGCGGCGGTCGGCAGCGGTATGGTGCCGCTTGCGCTCGGGACGCAAACCGGCGGCTCGGTGCTGCGGCCCGCGTCCTATTGCGCCAATGTCGGTTTCAAGCCCAGTCACGGCGCGCTCAATTTGGGCGGAATCCATCCTATCTCGCCGAGCCACGATCATCTCGGCACCATGGCCGGCACGCTGGAAGACGCCTGGGCGGCCGCGCATTTCATCTCGGTCGCTGCCGGCGGAAACGGCGACCGCCCTTGCTTCCCGGGCGACAGCGCGCTGCCCAAAGCGAGGATGCCGGAACGACTGATCCGGCTCGACACGGTGGCCTGGGCCGAAATCGACCGCGCGACGAAATCCGCCTTCGAAAAGTACGTCGCCATGCTCGGGAAAGCCGGCGTGGAAATCCTCGACAAGAGTTCGGATGACGGTATTGCGGCGCTGGAAACCATGCTCACTGAGGTCGAGCAATTCGGCTGGGACGTCACCGCCTACGAAGCGCGCTGGCCATTCCTCGGCTATCGCGAAACCGGGCAGCTCAGCGATTTCATCGCCGACCGCATGGACCGCATTACCGGCATGTCGCCGGACGCGTTCCTCAGCGCCGTGGCGAAGCGGGACGCGCTGCGCCATCGGGTCAACTCGCTCTCCGAAATGGCGGACGGGTATGTCACGCTGGCGGCATCGGGCGCCGCGCCGAAAGGCCTGGAAGAAACCGGCAGCCGGAAATTCCTGCTGCCCTGGTCGATTGTCGGCGGTCCCGCCTATAGCCTTCCCCTCCTGGCCGTCGACGGAATGCCGCTCGGCGTGCAGCTCATGGGCTTTCACGGACAGGATACGGAATTAACCGCCATCGCCCGGTGGATGATGGCGGCATAACCCTGAACAGAAATGCAATTTGCCGGATACTTGCCTCACGCTCACAGGCCCGCGATGATGCCGAGGAT
>JBFFGE010000241.1:0-5532 GCA_041557595.1 Alphaproteobacteria bacterium | reverse complement strand
TCCTCGACGAAGTCCAGCTGCGAGCCGGCGAGCAGGTCGAGCGAGACATCGTCCACCACGACGGTGACCGGACCTTGCCGGAACAGATGGTCGTCCGGATTGGCCTTGTCGTCGAATTTAAAGCCGTATTGGTAGCCGGAACAGCCGCCGCCGGAGACCGTGACCCGCAGCATGGCGCTGGGAGGCTCGTCCTCGAGCAGTTTGGCGATTCGCTTGGTCGCGTTTTCGCTGACCATGAAGGTGCGCTCGCCGGCGGGTTTTTCGATTGCGAAGATGTCTGACATGACGCGATTTTACCCTGAATCCTGTGGAAGTTACATAGAAATTAATCGGCCGGTGTCAATACCGCCCGACAGGCAAACAGGGCCGTTGCCTTGCCGGGCACGGGTCGATAGTTTCCGGCCATGGCCCAAGCGCCCTATGCCAGTAATCCGGCGGCAAGTCGCGGCCGACTGTACCGCGAGCCGGAGAGCCCGACGCGGAGCTGTTTCCAGCGGGACCGCGATCGCATTGTCCATTCCACCGCGTTCCGCCGGATTATGCACAAGACCCAGGTCTTCATATCGCCCGGCGGCGACCATTTCCGGACCCGCCTGACCCATAGTCTGGAAGTCGCCCAGATCGCCCGCGGGCTGGCCCGGGCGCTCGCGCTGAACGAGGATCTGGCGGAAGCGCTGGCGCTGGCGCACGACTTCGGCCACACCCCGTTCGGTCACGCCGGGGAAGAGGCGCTGGATGCGGTGATGAAGCCCTATGGCGGGTTCGATCACAATGATCAGGCGCTCCGGATTCTGGTGCGGCTGGAACAGCGCTATGCGGATTTCGACGGGCTGAACCTGACCTGGGAAAGCCTGGAAGGGCTGGTAAAACACAACGGTCCGCTCACCGGTCCGCTGAGCGCGAACCGCCCGTTGACGCGGACGGTCGCGGAATATTCGGAATCGCATGATCTGGCGCTGGACAGCTATCCGGGACCCGAGGCGCAGCTGGCCGCGCTGGCGGATGATATCGCCTATGACAATCATGACGTGGATGACGGGTTGCGTTCGGGCGCCTTCACGCTGGAGCAGCTCGAGGCGGTGCCCCATGTGGCCGCGGCGCTCGATTTGGTGCGCGCGCGCTACACGGAAATCGAGCCGCATCGGCTGATTCATGAAGCCGTGCGCCGGCTGATCGACGGGATGGTCGGCGATGTGATCGCGGAAACGCATCGGCGGCTGGAGCGCGCGAAACCGGACAGCGTGGATGCACTGCGGGCCTTGGATCACCCGGTCGTTGCGTTCTCCTCCGCGATGGTTCAAAAGGACCGCGCCATCAAGAAATTTCTGTATGAGAACATGTATCGTCATCCCTCCGTGGTTCAAGAAACCGACCGGGCGCGCGGTATGGTCAAGGACCTGTTCGAAGCGTTCATGGCCGCGCCGTCGGAGTTGCCTGCCGAATGGGTGCCGCAATTGCGCGCCGGCGGCGAGGCGGAGCGGGCGCGGGTGATTGCCGACTACATTGCCGGCATGACCGACCGCTATGCCCAGCGTGTGCACGCCCGCTTGACGGGGTCGCCGGAGGGCTGCGCATGAACCTGTTCCGGACAATGCGGGACGACGTGGCGCGGATGATCGAGGCGCTGGGTGAGGACGGAGCGATTCCGGCCGGGCTCGATACCAGCCGAATTTCGGTGGAACCGCCGCGCGATCCGGCGCATGGCGACATGGCCACAAACGCGGCGATGGTGCTGGCGAAGCCGGCGGCGATGAAGCCCCGCGATCTGGCCGCGCTGCTGGTCGACCGGCTTGTCCAGTCTCCCGGTGTTCGCGAGGCGGAAATCGCCGGTCCAGGATTTATCAATCTCCGTCTGGACGACGAGATCTGGCGCAACTGCCTGGCGGACATCCTGGCGACGGGCGTGACCTTCGGCCATTCGGACGTCGGCGGCGGCGAGCCGGTCAATGTCGAATACGTCTCGGCGAATCCGACCGGGCCGCTCCATATCGGGCACGCCCGCGGCACCGTCTTCGGGGACGTGCTGGCGTCCCTGTTGAGCGCCGTGGGATACGACGTTTGCCGCGAGTACTACATCAACGACGCCGGCGCACAGGTCGACGTGCTGGCGCGCTCCGCCTATCTGCGGTACCGCGAAGCGCTCGGCGAGGATATCGGCGAAATTCCGGATGGCCTGTATCCGGGCGACTATCTCAAGCCTGTGGGCAAGGCCCTGGCCGACAAGGAGGGCAAGCGCTGGTGCACGGCGCCGGAAGAGGACTGGCTGCCCGTGCTGCGCCGCTTCACGGTCGAGGCCATGATGGAGTTGGTGCGCGCCGATCTCGCGGCGCTCGGCGTCGTCCATGACGTGTTCACGTCGGAAGATCAATTGATCAGGGACGGCAAGGTCGGCGCGGCATTGCAGGATCTCAAGGACCGTGGATTGATCTATGTCGGAGAGCTCGAGCCGCCCAAGGGCAAACTGCCGGACGATTGGGAGCCGCGGCCGCAAACCTTGTTCAAGGCGACCGAATTCGGCGACGATGTCGACCGCGCCCTCAAGAAGTCGGACGGAAGCTGGACCTATTTCGCCAGCGATATCGCGTATCACCGGGACAAGTTTCAACGCGGTTTCGCCAACCAGGTCGATGTCTGGGGCGCCGATCACGGCGGCTATGTGAAGCGCATGGTGGCGGCGGTCCGGGCGATCACCGCGGATCGGGCGACGCTCGACGTCAAGACCTGCCAAATCGTCCGTCTCATGGACAAGGGCGAGCCGGTCAAGATGTCGAAGCGGGCCGGCACTTTCGTGACCTTGCGCGACCTCATCGACGAAGTCGGCGCGGACGTGGTCCGGTTCATCATGCTGACCCGCAAGAACGATGCGGGGCTCGATTTCGACCTCAGCGCCGTGACGGAGAAATCGCGCGAAAACCCGGTTTTCTATGTGCAATATGCTCATGCGCGGACGCATTCGGTCATGCGCATGGCGGAATCCGGCATGCCGGATCTGGATATTTCCGATGCGGCGCTGAGCGGCGCGAATTTGGCGTTCTTGACGGATGATGCGGAAATTGCCCTGATCCGGACCATGGGAAATTGGCCGCGCACCGTCGAGGCCGCGGCGCTGGCGCATGAACCGCACCGGATTGCATTTTATCTGTATGATTTGGCCTCGGCCTTCCATACATTGTGGACCAAGGGTAAGGACGACGCGCAACTGCGTTTCATTATCGAAGAGGATGCCGGGCTGACGCTCGCGCGGCTCGCGCTGGTGCGCGGCGTACGGACCGTGATCGCGTCCGGGTTGACCATATTCGGAGTTGAACCAGTCGAGGAGATGCGTTGATGCGGCTGCGCAAGGATCCGCTGGCGGATGAGCTTGCCGCCCTGGATGAATTGGACGATGAGGTGCGCCGTCCCGCGCCGAAACGCGGCGGGCTGGTGTTGCCGATCCTCGTCATGATGATCGTGACGACCGGCGCTGCGACGATTGCCTGGTATTCGTATACCACCGGATTGAAGGAAGGCAGCGAAGGGGCGGCGCCGCTCCTGAAGCCGGAGGGTCCGACCAAGGTCGCGCCGTCGTCACCGGGCGGTCAGGCGATTCCCCACCGGGAAAAAACAGCGTTCAACATGATCGACGGCCGCAATTCGGACCGGACGGTGGAGCGACTGTTGCCGCCGCCGGAAATCCCCAGAAATCCGCCCGTCGCGGCGAAGCCCGAACCCGATAGCTCGCAAATGCGCTCGGCCGACAGCATGAAGCCCGGCGCGTTGGCCCAGGGCGGCGGGAATTATCTGGGGCGTCCGGCGACGGATGCGCCGGTGCCCCTGGCGCCGCGCAATCGGGAGCGCGCCCAAACTCTCCAGACGCCGCCCCAGACGGCGCCCCAGACCGTGCCTCGGACCCTTCCCAGGGCGATTCCCAATCCATCCAAGGGTAAGTCGAAGTGGATCGAGCTGCCGCCCGCGGGGCCCGCAGGGCCGGACGATAGCGCGCCCGCGTCCCCGGCGACGCCGTTGACCGCGCGCGTGCCGGAGGTGACGACGAAACCGTCTTCCGGCAACGTGGACGGGACCTACAGGATCCAGATCGGCTCCGTTTCCAGCGATGCCCAGGCGCGCCGCCTGTGGAAGCAGCAGACCGGCAAGAATGGCGATCTGCTGGGTGCGTTGAGCCTGAATATTCAACAGGCGACCATCAATGGGCGAACCTTCTATCGGGTGCAAGGCGGCCCGCTGTCCGGACGCGCATCGGCACAGGGCTTGTGCAACGAGCTGAAGAAGCGCCAGACGGGATGCATCATTGTCCGGCCAAAAAAGTAACGGCCCGATTGCAGCGGTATTCGGGTGTTCCGGAACGGCGCTGACCGACCAGGAAAGGTCGTTTTTTCGCGACGTTAGGCCCGCCGGCTTTATCTTGTTCGCTCGAAATGTCGAGGCGCCGGACCAGCTGCGCGGTCTGGTGGATGCCTTGCGCGAAAGCATCGATTCCGAGAATGCTCCGGTTTTGATCGACCAGGAAGGCGGGCGGGTGGCCCGGCTGCGTCCGCCCCATTGGCCCGAATTTCCGCCGGCCGGTCGGTTCGGCGCGCTCGCGCAGCGCGACCGGGACGCCGCCCGCGAGGCCGTCCGGCTGAATGCCCGCTGTCTCGGTGGCGTGCTGCGTCCCTTGGGGATCAACGTCGACTGCGTGCCGCTTCTGGATATCCGCGTTCCCGGAGCGCATGACGTGATTGGCGACCGGGCATACGCCGAGGATCCTGAGATTGTGAGTCTGTTGGGCCGGGCGTGTTGCGAAGGCCTGATACAGGCCGGCGTTCTGCCGGTCATCAAGCATATGCCCGGCCATGGCCGGACCCAATTGGATACGCACAAGGCCCTGCCGGTGGTCGGCGCGTCGCACCGGGCGTTGGCCGACGCCGATTTTCGGCCGTTTCAGGCGCTTGCCGACATGCCCCTGGGGATGTCTGCCCATATCGTATACCAGGCGATCGATCCCTCCGCGCCGGCGACCACGTCGTCAGTGGTGATCCCCGACATCATTCGGGGCGAGATCGGCTTTCAGGGCGTCTTGTTTACCGACGATATCGGCATGAATGCGCTAGGCGGGCCGTTCGGCGGCCGGGCCCGCGCCGCGCTGGATGCCGGATGCGATCTGGTACTCCATTGCAGCGGCGACATGGCGGAGATGGTCGATACCGTCACGGGATGCGATCCGCTGTCCGATCGGGCCCGCTCAGGCCTCGACAAGGCCTTGGGACTGATCGCTGATTTCGAACCGGTTGATAGCGCTGCCGAATTCGAGCGTATTAAGGAATTATTTAATAAGTTTAATGTCTTATTGACAGCTTGAGTAGCACAATTCGCTGAAGAGGCTGTCCGTGAGCGTAGAGCATTTCCTCTATCTCGCATCGATTTGGGTATTGCCCGTCCTGCTGGCAGTCACCTTTCACGAGGCAGCCCATGCCTGGGCTGCCTGGCGTCTTGGCGATACCACCGCGCAGGAGCTCGGGCGGGTCAGTTCAAATCCCTTCAAGCACGTGGATC
>JBFFGE010000240.1:0-5840 GCA_041557595.1 Alphaproteobacteria bacterium | reverse complement strand
CGCGGCGCGGCGGCGAAATCAGCAATTGCCACGACCAGGTGTCCGCGAGAAACGCGAAGATCGAAATCGCCGGGATCAGCAACGCACCGGCCCAGCCGAGTGCACCCACATGTGCCGCGACCGCCGCGAGGTCGGTTCGCGTCACCACGAAGGCGAGCAACGCGAGACCGAGCAAAAGGAACAGGAGGCGAAGGGGTTTCATCGGTGCGGGTGTCTGCGGTTGGGGCCATAGGCCGAACGGTCGGTATCGCTCGGATCCGACGGTTGCGAAATGCGAACCGGCTGGACACCGGATGTATAACAAATTCCGCGCGACATGATGGGGTTTCTTGCGCGGGTCAGCCGCGAAAAATTCGCCCTGGCTGCAGAGGGGGGCTACGGCAACGCCAGGGCGCGAGTCTGTGATGGGGTAGATTCTTTAGTTTAGAAGCCGGGCACTGCGGTTCAAGCGTATTTGCAACCAATCGGTGAATTAATCTTTCAAACTCCGATGCGGTGTGGCCGTTCGAAGATTGTGGACGGATTTGGGATTCGGCGTTACAGTTTTAATGGTCTCGAGGCGATTTGACGGAGGGTGCCAACCTCGGGAATTCAAGCGACGTCGACCCAGATGCGAACTTTCCGGTTCCATGACGGTGTCGAACCAAGCTTATTCTTTCAAAACGAGACATCCTCTTCCGTCGCCTCGGGGCCACCTATCGGTTGCCGCAAATCGCGCAAATAGCGGTTGAGACGGTTTGGACATTTCGATCTGAAAGGCGATCTAAACGTTCCGAAGTCCGGCCGCGCCAGAGTTCGAGGGAGGCACCATGCCAGACCCGACGCAAAGGCCGCCAAGACGACCGCCGAAAGAACCGCTCATCAAGATTCCGGAGAGCGAAATTCGCGTGCCGCCGCCGGAGCAATTGCCGCCCAAGCCGGACGAAAAGCCGGAAATCCGTATTCCGCCGGGCCATATCCGCCAGCCGCCGTTGGCGCCGCCGCCATTGCCGGAGGAACGTGCGGCCTGAGCACCTTGCGGTTGGCCTTGGGGGCATGGTCCGCTGCGCCAATTGTTTGAAAGCGCAGGAATGAGGGGCACGCGGACGCCTGCCGCCGGTTGCAATCGCGAACAGGATGAATGCGCCCAATCACCAAAGGAGCCATGCCATGGATGCCGAGGATCTTACTGCCGAGTTGTCGCTATTGCTGAATGAAATGGAAGGCGATCAGGGCGACCGCCATGAAATTTATCTCCGAATTCGTCAAATGGCGGGTAGTCTAAGGGCCATGGGCATGCCGGTGCCGGACGACATTGTCCGTCTCGAACGGATGCTCGAAGAGGAATTTTCGACAGAGAGCGAATGAACCGGCAATTCGGGATATTCCTGCGGCCGGCAAGAACGGGATACGACACGTGGCGACGAACGACGATTGGCTGGCACTGACGAAGGAAAACGCGCTCGACCCCGAACTGCCGATCTGCGACCCGCATCATCACTTGTGGGATTTCAAGCATGAGCGGGTGGCGCCGCGTTATCTACTGGATGAAATCCTCGAGGACATCAGGGGCAGCGGACACAACGTGGTGTCCACGGTGTTCATCGAGTGCAGCGTTATGTACAAGACCGATGGTCCCGAAGCCATGCGCGTGATTGGCGAGACCGAATTCGCCAACGGCATCGCGGCGATGAGCGCATCCGGCCTTTATGGTCCGACGCGCGTCGCGGCGGGCATCGTCGGCACGGCGGATCTGACCATGGGCGATGCGGTGGGGGCGGTGCTGGATGCCCAGATCGCGGCTGGCGGCGGCCGGTTCAAGGGCATCCGCCACGGCGTGAAATGGGATGCCAGCAAGGTAATTCCCAATGCGCGGAGCAATTCGCCGCCGGGCTTGTTTCTCGACGGCAGATTTCGCGAAGGATTCGCGCAATTGGCGCCGCGCGGTCTCTCCTTCGAAGCATGGTGCTATCACCCGCAAATTCCCGAGCTCATCGGCCTTGCGCGGGCCTTTCCGGATACGGTGATTGTCGTCAATCACTTTGCCGGACCGCTCGGTGTCGGGCCGTATGCGGACAAAAAGGACGCGGTGTTCGCGCAATGGCGCGCGGACTTCGCCGACCTGTCGACCTGCCCGAATGTGGTCGCCAAGCTCGGCGGTCTCAACATGGATTTCAACGGCTACCGCTGGCATGAACAGAAGAAGCCGCCGAGCAGTGAAGCGTTGCTTGCGGCGACCCGGCGCTATTTCGATCATGCGCTCGGACATTTCGGCGTGGAGCGGTGCATGTTCGAATCCAATTTTCCGGTCGACAAGCTGAGCTGCAGCTACACGGTGGTGTGGAATGCCTTCAAGCGGCTCGCCGCCGACTATTCCGCCGACGAGAAAGCCGCGCTGTTTCACGACACCGCGGCCCAGATCTATCGTCTCGGCGGCCAGGAATAACGGGACAATTGTCGTGGCGCCGCTGCTGACATCGCCGGGGAAGGGACGCCCGGACAGGGATATTGGAAATGGGTCTGAGGGAGCGGATCGGCGTGGATATCGGCAGCCGGTTGCCGATTGAGGAGGGTATCGAATGGGCTGCCCGGAACGGTGTCCGATACATCGATGCGCAAATGGACATTGCGCCGAACGCGATGGAGCGTTTCGACGATGCCGCCTGCGCGGGCATTCGCGACGCCTGTGCGGCGCACGGCATTCACCTTGGATTGCACACCTTGTCGGCGGTCAATATTGCCGAAGTCTCGCCCTTTCTGCGCGATGCCGCCGATGCCTATCTGCGGGCCTATATCGACCTGTCCCAAAAAGTGGGCGCAGAATGGATTGTCGTTCATGCCGGCTATCATTTTACGTCGGACAAGCGATTGCGCATGGCGGCGGCGCTGGACCGGTTAAAACGCGCGGCGGAGTACGCCGAGCAAAGCGGCACCGTGTTGCTGCTGGAAAATCTCAACTGGGAACCGGACCTGGCCGAGGTCCACTATCTGGCGCATGACCTCGAGGAATGCCGGTACTTTTTCGACCGCCTCGACTCGCCGAACCTGCGGTGGTCCTTCACGATCAACCACGCGCATATCGTACCGGAAGGCATCGATGGCTTCGTGGATGCGATGGATATGAGCCGCTGCGCTGAAGTGCGCGTGGCGGACAACAATGGCGAATACGAAATTCATATGCAGCCCGGCGAAGGAACCGTGGATTTCGGCGCGATGTTCAAACGGATCGAAGACAGCGGGTTCACCGGTCACTACACGAATGGCTTCGGCACGCTGGACGATATGCTGACCGGCCGGGAGTACATGGTCGCGCGCGCGCGGGAAGCCGGCGTCGCCGTCGATTAGAGCAAATCCCGAGCGAACCGAAACGGTTCGCGACGACGTATTTGCCAAAGGATTAAGAGGGTAAACCATTTCACGTGAGTCTATTTTAGCAAGAAATGGTCTAGCGGCGCCTCGCCGCGAAGATCTCCTGAATTGCATTGAAAGAAAGGACGACCCTGGGTTGCAGCCCGGGCGACCAATTAACGGGTTATAAAGCTATTGTTGCTACCTTTGTGCGACGCGAGAAGTTAATGGTGCGACGCACAAAATCCCGGCCGGCAACCCCGTAAATTTGCCGAAAAATGGGTGGAAGCGCATGCGGAAGTGCACCTCGTTATGGAGAAGGTGTAAACGATGCGCTTTGTATTTGCCTTGGTGCTGCCGCTGATTTTCCTCGCAACGCCGGTACATGCGGAAACCCGTGAATGTCCCGGGTCCGCGACCGTGATCGTCTATGGTGAACATCGCGATTATGTCATGGCGTGCAGCGCGGCGGCGAAAACGATCGGCTTTTTCCGCGAGATGGGCTTCATGCGGGAAACGCCGATGATGATCTCGATGAAGGACTCCGTCCAGTTGGAACAGGGGTTTGCGGGCGAGGCCTATGGCCAATGCGATCCGGCGATGGGCTATATCGAGGTGATCTCATACAAGAGTCACCAACGGTTGAAGACCCGGGATCAGATGTTCGGCGTGCGGCTCAACGCGGCCCTGCACGAGAGCATTATCGTGTACGAAGTGGCTCATGCGCTCGCGGATATGCATTTTTCGGAACGGGAGATGCACGGCGCGGTCCATGAATACATCGCCTATGTGGTGCAAATAGCGACCCTGCCGGAGGTCACGCGCCGGAATGTGCTGCGGCGTCATTCGGTTGCCGCCCTTGACGATGAAAAGGCCATCAACTTCTTCAATTATACCGACGGGCCGCAAGTCTTCGGCGTGCGTTCGTACAAACACTTCATGCAGCAGCGCGATCACAATTACTATTTGCTGCGCTTGTTCGCCGGCGATTCACCGGCCTATCAGCAGGGTCTCGACATCTGAACGGGTGCGACCGGTCCCTTGATCGCCCCGTGTTTCGATGCGGCGCGTCGTTCAGATGGGCGAATCCGGATCGAAGACCGGCGGGCGCTTCTCCAGATGCGAGGCCAGACCTTCGCGCACTTCCGATCCCGCAAAACCGAGCATCTCCAGCGCCGTGGACGCGTCGTAGGACGGTCCCATCATGCGGTACCAATTGTTGAGCGCGTATTTGGTCCAGCGGATGGCGCTGGGCGCGCCGGCGGCCAATCGAGCAGCCACCTCCACCGCCTTGTCCTGCAGCTCCGCGTCCTCGACGCAAAGCGAAACGAGGCCGTATTTTTCGGCCGCTTCGCCATCGACCGGTTCGCACAACAACAGCAGATATTTGGCTTTCGCCATGCCGCAGAGCAGAGGCCAGTTTATGACCGCGCAATCGCCGGCGGCGACGCCCAGCCGTGTATGACCGTCGACGATCTTGGCGGATTTACCGGCGATCGAAATATCCGCGAGCAACGCTGCCACGAGGCCCGCGCCGACGGCGACCCCATTGATTGCCGAGACGATTGGCTTGTTGCAATTGATGATGTTGTAGACGAGATCGCGCGCTTCCTTCCAGGCCTGCAGACGCGCCTTCTCGTTGTTCATGTTGTCCTCGATCATCCCGAAATCGCCGCCGGATGAGAACGCCTTGCCCTTGCCGGTCAAAATGACGGCATTGATGTCGTCGTCATCGTCGATGTCGCGCCAGATATAGGTGAACTCGTTATGGCCGACCGCGTCGAGCGAATTGTAGGTCTTGGGATTGTTGAGGGTGATCCGCAGCACCCGGTCGGACGGGCGGTCGAATTCGAGTTTGGTATACTTCGCGTATCGGTCGGTCATGATGGTCTCCCACGGTTGAGGACTGACTTCCGGGCCGTTTTAGCCGGTTGCGCCAATCTTACAGGGCCGTAGGAGGACTGCAATCCGCCGCCGGTTGTGGCGCGAAGGCGGCGGCAGTCAGGTCAACCGCCGGACCGAATCCCGGGCTTGATGTGTTTTGTCGGTGCTGTCTCAGTCGGATTGTGCGTCAGGCCGTATCGTTCGCCGGATCGTCCCGCCGTCGCCTGGTGCGTAAATGCTATATGTCTTATAGCCGCGTCGCGCCGTGCTGTGATTGGTTACGCTCGGCCACCGACGGATTTGCGCTTGTCAGGACTACGCCAGCCAGGACGCTCACGACCAGCAGCGCCAGAACGCTCATCAAATATGCTTTCACGTCATCCCCCAAAACATCTTGTTTCTTGCCGAAAGCGTAGCATGCGGCTGCGCCCAATTCTATCGCGATGCGTCCTTCGCGGTGACCAGTTTCAGGTATTTGATGAGGTCCGACCGGTCCTTCGCATTCGGCATGCGCTGCAGCGGCATTTTCGAGCCGGGCGTCAAGGTTTCCGGACCGACCGCGAAGAGCGCGTCGACGGTTTTTTCCGTCCAGACGATCTCGGCGTGTTTCAGCGCGTTCGAATAAGGAT
>JBFFGE010000239.1:0-5856 GCA_041557595.1 Alphaproteobacteria bacterium | reverse complement strand
TCGATTTCCTTCGCGCCCACGCGGTCCGGCCGGAATTCACCTGCCGGTTCCGCTGGGCGCCGGGCTCGCTCGCCTTCTGGGACAACCGCTGCACCCAGCATTGCGCGCTCAATGATTATCCGGGCCAACGCCGCCGCATGCACCGGATAACTATTCAAGGAGACAAACCCGTTTAATTGAGTATACGAATGAAATACTTAAATATATCAATGAATTTATTTCATTACTTAGGCAACCTTTAGTACACGTGACAAAACATAGCGCCGATTACTATAAACAATAAAATCGACCTATTACTGCGCTTTACATTGCTCGCAAATTGAAATTCATCGACAACTTTGAGAATCGCGTCTCGCGATGCATCTCTCCCCGAGTTATATCCGAAAAACCAAGCGCCCTAAACGTGATAAGGGGGCATCGGCCGATCCCGACAATTCCTAAATCAGCAAAAAAAGAAAGGTCCGTACAAATTTTTCTTGACCGCATGAGACAATGGGCAAAGTATTCGGGGTAAGAAAATTCGGTACAGGGGCTCTCATATATCGGTCCCTGCCCGACACGTCCTTGACAAGCGTTCGCATACAATATTGTGGGTCAGCACCTAGTGCGGGGAGGCACGATGGCGAGTTACATGAGCAACGACGCGCGCCATGTCGTTATCCAGTATGAAACACGGCAGTGGTTGCGCGAATTGCGCGAGCACTATCCAACCAAATACAAGGTCTTCATCGAAAATTTGCTCGACGAGGATGATGAAGGGACCGAATTCCTGAACTGGTCGGATGAAAACATCCGTGAACTCGCTGAACTGATCGGGAAGTAGTTCCAGCCCTAGAGCGGCGTGCGCCCATTTGGGCGCATTTAAGCTGCTCTATCTTTATAGAATCGATCGACTTTTCTGCCTTTAATTGATTCCGATTAGAGGCAGGTTGATCTAGATCCCGGGCTGGGCGTCGCGACCAATCGGTGCAAATAGCGGCGCCCGCCGGCACTCCGGCGTTATTGAGCTCGCCCGGCGCGCCGCCTGACCATTTCCCGATGAAAAATATAGAGGCCGCTGATGATCACCAGGACAATTCCGATGATCACCCAGCGGTCGGGCAAGTCGCCCCACACCAGATATCCCAGCACGATCGCCCAGACGATCATCAGATAGCGGAACGGCGACACGATCACCGCCTCCGCATGGCGAAACGCCTCGATCATGAAATGATGGCCGAAGCCGGCCAGAAGTCCGGCCGCCGCCATCAGCCCAAGATCGGTCGGCGTCGGCATCTTCCAGCCGAACGGTGCGGTCGACAGACCCGCCAGCATCACCGCCGCGGTCGTGGTGCACAGGATGGCATTGGAGGATTCCGTCTCGGTCATCCGCCGGGTGATCAGGTCACGAAGCCCGGCGCAAAGCGCCGAGCCGATCGGCAACAGGACCGCCAGGCCGACAATGTTCTCGGTCGGGCGGGTAATCGTCAGAATTCCCAGAAAGCCGACGAAGACCGCCGACCATCGCCGCCACCCCACAACCTCCCCCAACATGAGCGGCGCCATCATGGTCACGAAGAGCGGCGTCGAAAAACTGATCGCCGTAACATCGGCGAGCGGCAGATAGCGCAATCCGATGATGTACATAAAGGCCGACACCACCACGCAGCCCGCCCGCACCCCATGCATCGGCCAGTGCGTGACGCGCACGGTCCGCATCCCGCCCTGCCGGGCGATCAGGATGGCGATGGGCAGCCAGATGAAGACGCCCCGAATGAAAATGACTTCGCCGGACGGATAGCCGCCGGTCACCCATTTGAGGATCGCGTTGTTGACCGTCATCAGCAGCCCGGCGATCAGCATGCAGCCAATCCCGAGCATCGGCGCGGAAGAAATACGCGACACCGGCATGATCAGGCCAACACAGCCGCGCGAAGATTGAAATACGCCAGCAAGTGATTGTCCCATGGGGAATGGTGGGGGGCGGCATCGCCGCCATGACTGTGTGCAGTATTGGCGGCACGGATCGCACTTGTCACGATGATTTACGCCGGAATTTCGCCTTCCAGCATAATCCGCAGCAAGCGCCGCGACTGGTTCTGCCAGTCATAGTCATCGTTCGCCTGATGCAGTGCGCTCCGGTTGTCCCACATCAGCACGTCGCCGGCGCGCCACTTATGGCGGTATTCGAAACGCGACTGCGTGACATGGTCGTGCAGGAAATCGAGCAAGCGGTCGCTTTCCTCGCGCGGAATGCCGTCGATGCACTCCATGCGGATCGGGTTCAGATAGAGCGCTTTCTGTCCCGTATCCGGATGGGTCCGCACCAGCGGATGGTGTCTGCCATCGCCGAACCGGTCGACCTGATCGCCGCTGCGTTTGATCAACTGCCGCGGCGACCGGCTGCTCTGATAGACGTGCAGCGCGGTCCGCCTGTCGATCCGGCTGCGCACCGCGTCCGGCAGCGCCGCATAGGCGGCCCGCATATTGACGAATTGCGTATCGCCGCCCTCCTCCGGCACGATTTCGGCATACAGCATGGTCGCCTTGGGCGGTCGCTCGAAGTAGGACGCGTCCGTATGCCAGGAAGTGCCGCGGATCTTGCGCTCGCCGGTGCCCGCGCTGTCCGTGTCCCGGTGCGTCAGGACGCCGATTTCCGGATAGTCGTCATGATTGAACTGCCCATAGATCTGCGCGAAGGGCGTGCCGAACAGGGCGGCCGTGCGCAGAAACGACGGCGGGTCGAGCGATTGATCGCGCAGGCAAATCACGACGCCCTCGACAAACGCCCGGTTGAGCGCCGCCGCGGCCGCCGCATCGACCGGCGCGGACAAATCCACACCGCGCACTTCAATTCCGAGCGCCTCGCCAAGCGGTATCAATTCCATATTGTAACCTCCGGTCCTACTGAACTATCCCTATACCGCGCCAGAAACACGCAGCGCATCGATCTCGTCCGCGCCATAGCCGAGTTCGCCCAGGATTTCATCGGTGTGCTCGCCCAGCTGCGGCGCCCGCCGCCGGATCGTGCCCGGCTGCGCCGACAGCTTGACCGGCGTGGTCATCAGCGGTGCAGGCGCCGGCAGGCCGGGATAGTCGACATCCTGCAGAAAACCGGCCGCCTCGATATGGGCGTCCGAGACCGCCTGCGCCGCCGACAGCACCGGCCCTGCCGGCAACCGCGCCGCCTCCAGGGCTTCGAGCGCCTCGGCCGTCGTGCGTTCGGCGCACCATTCGGCGGTGCGGTCGCTCAGGATTTGGCCATTGTCGCCGCGCAGATCGTCGGTCGCAAACCGGGGATCGGCAGTCCAGCGTTCCTCCTCCCCCATCAGCCGCGCCCAATTGCGGAACTGCCGCGCGCCAACCACCCACAGCAAGATATGCCCGTCGCGGGTCGCGAAACAATCGGCCGGGCCGTTGATCTGACCCCGGTTGCCGCGCGGCACCCGGCCGACGCCGGTCAGTTTTTCCTCGATGATCAGATTGTTCATCGCCGTCAGGGCGCTGGCCAACAACGCGCCCTCGACCTGCTGCCCCTGCCCGGTCTGGCGGTGCGCGATCAGCGCCATCGCAGTGCCGAAGGCCGACAACGCGCCGGTGCTGAAATCGACCCAGGGGGCGTAGGCCTTCATCGGCGCACCCGGCGTGCCGGAGATATGCATGGCGGACGACATCGCCTGCGCCATGCCGTCGAAGCCGATCTTCTTGGCGAAAGGGCCGATCGTACCGAACGCAGTCGCCGTGGTCAGGATGATATCCGGCTTGATCGCGGACAGGCTCGCATAGTCCAGGCCGAGCGCGGCGAGCCCCGCGGGCGGCAGGTTGGCGACCACCACATCCGCCGTCTCGACCAGTTTCCGCAAGACCTCCTTGCCGTCCGGCGTGGTGCTGTCGAGCGTCATGCCGCGCTTGTTGCGGTTGCACTCCAGAAACATCGGGCCCGCATCCTCGCCCGCCAGCGGCACCAGATAGCGGTCCTCACCGCCATCGCGCCGCTCGACGCGGATCACCTCGGCGCCGAAATCGCCGAGCAGCGCGGCGCACCACGGCCCGGCGATATAGCGACCGAAATCGAGGACGCGAATTCCGTCGAGAACGCCCGCTACACTCACTCCCTCACTCCCAGCATTTTCAGCAACAACGCGTTGATCCGCTCCGGCGCCTCGTACATCATCCAGTGCCCGACACCGTCCAGAATATGCACGTCGGCATCCGGCTGCAGCGCGCGCAGCATGTCGACGCGGGCCTGCAGATTGTGCGCCGCCATCACGTCCTTCGCGGCGAAGATGCCCTTGATCGGCGCCGTCACCGTCGGCAGAACGCGGCCGAGCGAGGCGAAGCGGTCCTGCTCCGGCCAGTGCCGCATCTTGAAGCGCGAGTGGCGTGTGTTCCAGTCCTGGATGTGCACCGCCAGGTCGTCTACTTTCGCCGGATCGTGCATCATCAACGCCTGCAAATTATAGCGGTGCGCCGCCAGTCGTTGTGCCTCACTGTCCTGGCCCGACACGCGCTGCAATTTCGGCCAGGGCGCGTCGCCAACGCCGAGACCGCCCGGCGCGAGCAGGATCAGCGAGGACGTCCGCTCGGGCGCGAGCGCCGCCACCTCTCCGGCCAGCCGTCCGCCATAGGAAAACCCGGCAAGATGCCACGGTGTCTGCCCCGGCACGATCTCCTTAAGGCCGCGGCACAGGATTTCCCCGTGCGCGCGCGACGGGCATGGCAGCGGCGGCATGGCGGAGCCGCCGAAACCGGGGGCGTCGTTGGCGATGACGGTGAAGTGTTCGGCCAGCGGCAGGACATTGCGGATCCAATGCAGCCAGCTGCCGAAATTGCCGTGCAGCAGCACGAGCGGCGGCCCGGAACCCCAGATGCGCCAAACCAGGCCGCCCTCGCCGCAGGCGGTCTCGACCCGGCGCCCCTTCCTGGCGACAGCCTCGACCGCCTCCGCCGGCGTCAGATCCGAGGAGCTTGCATTCATGCGCGGGCGGTTAACGGCCCTGGAATGCCGGCTTGCGTTTCTCCATGAAGGCTTCGCGGCCTTCCTTGAAGTCGGCGCTGTCGAAGCAGGCCTTGACCATGCCCTCGATCTTGGCGACATCGCGGCTGTCCGGATCCTTCACCAGTTCGCCGATTGTCGCCTTGGCGGTTTTCACCGTGAGCGGCGCGTTGCCGACGATTTCCTCGGCGTATTCGCGCACCGTCGCTTCGAGTTCCGACGCGGGTACCAGCGCGTTGATCAGCCCGATGGAGAGCGCCTTTTCCGCGTCGAACCGACGGCCGGTGAACATGATCTCCTTGGCATAGGCCGGCCCGACGATGTCGGCCAGTTGCCGGAGTTGCCCAAAGCCGTAGCCGAGGCCGAGCTTGGCCGCCGGGATGCCGAACTGTGAGCCTTCGGCGGCGATCCGCAAATCGGCGTTCAGCGCCGTGGCGAGCCCGCCGCCGACGCAGAAGCCCTGGATCATCGCTATGATCGGCTTGTCGAAACTCGCCATCGCCTCGCGCGACTTGGCCGACACCGAATCGTAATAGGCGGCGGATTCGGCATTGTTGCGCTTTTCCTTGAACTCCGAAATGTCCGCGCCCGACACGAAGGCCTTGTCGCCCGCGCCCCGCATGACCAGCACGCGCACATTGTCGTCCGCCTGATAATCCTCGAAGATCTCGACCATCGCTTCCCGCATCGCCAGCGAAATCGCATTGCGGCGTTCCGGATTGTTGAAGATCATCCAGCCGATGCCGCCTTCCTTCTTGGCAATCATCTTGTCGGTGCTGAGTTTCATGCCGCTGTACTCCTTGCGTAAATTTAGATCGCCTTGGCTTCCCGCAGCGCCGCGATTTCCGCCGCGCCGAAGCCCATTTCCTGAAGGATGACGT
>JBFFGE010000238.1:0-5971 GCA_041557595.1 Alphaproteobacteria bacterium | reverse complement strand
GCAGCGCGACGATCCGGCCGGCAATCCCGTCGGGCGTCGGGTTACGCAGTTTATTCGGGCGTGAGGAACGGTCCCGCAATCCGGCGGCGCCTTCCGCTTTAAAGCGGGCGAGCCATTTGCGCGCCGTGCGCGGACAAACCCCTGCGGCTCGTGCGGCGGCCTCCGGCGTTTGCCCGCTCAACATTATGCGCACCATTCGTTCTCGACCGAGCGGCGTCAAACGGGCGTTCTTGTGAATGTTCATTCGGCTCTCCCAAAGAGTGCTGAAGCTTGGTAACTCCAGTCTCCCCGGTCAGGGCCGAATGGACAACCTATCGAAAGACCACACCTAGAGCAGCGTGCGCCCATTTGGGTGCACATAATTTGATCTAGCGCTCGAAATTGAGCGGACCCGGCGGTCCCGCCATGCGCATGCCCGGCATCGCCGGACGGCGGCAGGAAGACGCCGGTCAGAGGGCGTTCAACGCATCCACGACTTTCTGCTCCAAAACGATTCCCTCGCGCCGCCGTCTTTCGCGCCCCCGGAACGCCCTTTCGGACGGGATGCGAATCTCGTCGATGCCGGCCTTTCGCGGCGTCGACTTGATCGCGTCGGTCAACGTCGCGACCTGCTCGGCGAATTGCTCCTTCGGCATGAGAAGATCCGGCGCGAAGTTGACGAACAGGAACCCGTAATCCTGGACATTGCCTCTCGGAAGCGCCGCACCGCCGAGCAAACCCATGGTTTGCATCGCCAATGACAATCCGAATCCCTTGTGACCGCCGAAGGGCAACACACCGCCGCGGAGAACCTCTTTCGCGTCGCGCGTGGGCATTCCATTCCGGTCGACGCCGACACCTTCCGGCAAGGGCGTGCCCACATGCGAATGCAATTGGACTTCGCCCCATTGCAGGGCGGCTGTTCCCAGATCCACGATGAACGGCCCGTTGTTAGACGGAAATCCGACACAGAAAGGATTGGTGCCCAAGGCGGGCCGGGTTCCGCCCGGCGGCACCACATGCGGTTGTCCGCAGGCGATGTGCATCGTGACAAAGCCGGCATTGACAATTTTTTCCACGTAGTAGGCGTTGCGGCCGCTGTAATAACTGTCATGGGCGCCGACCACCGAGAAACCGTTGGCTTTCGCTTTTTCGATGGCGACTTCCGCTGTCTTGTAGACGGCGACATATCCGACATTGTTGCCGCCGTCCAACATTGCCGAAACCGGGGTTTCGTGAACGACGCGAACCGGACGCCTTTCTTCCTTGGTTTTTGGATCGCTGGCGATGGCGAGAATTCGAGGCAGACTCGTGAACGGGTATCCGCACAAGGCGTTGTCGATCAATTGCCCGAGGATGATGTCGGTGTCTTCCTTCGAAAATCCGATTTTCTTTAGGGCCCTTTCGCCGATTTCCGTCGCCTCTTCGACCGATACCCGGATCGTTCCCGCCGGTGTGTCATCGATGAATTCGGCGGCTGAATCAGGTGTCTCCATTCGGGTGTTTCCTCTTTGGTGTTTCGAAGCACTTCACTACGCGTCGGCGACAAACCGCCCAGATCAACCTGCCTTTAGTTGGCATCGATTAAAGGCACGCTGCTCTAGACCCTTCCCGACGTCTTCAGGCCGAGCTCAAGGCCCGCGAAGGAAAGCGTCGGCGCCGACATCAGCCAGCGGAATCCCTTGTCGAGCAGCGTCTCGACATTCTTGGCGCTCACATGCGGGTGACCGCAGGGAACATCGTACTGCTTGCAGATGGCGAGGATTTCGTCGATCGCGGCGGCAACCGTGGGGTGATCGTACTGCCGGGGATAGCCGAGATCCTGCGACAGGTCGCCTTCGCCGATCAGCACGACGCCGATGCCAGGGACCTGTTCGAGCATGCTGGGCAGGTTTTTGATGGCGCGCGCCTCCTCGCACATGATCACGACCAGGATTTCGCCCTCCGGATTGAGCGGCCAGACGTCGGCGCGTTTGTAATATTCCTGTTGCGTCAGCCCCCAGTACTGCGCCGCCCCTCGCGGACCGTCGCCGCGCTGTCCCGCCGGTTCGAAGTTCGGCGAGGATGGGGGGCGCGGGTAGCGGCAGGCGGCAACGGCGTTTCGCGCCTCTTCAACGCTGCTGACATGGGGCCAGATCACGCCGTAAACCCCGATATCGAGCACCTGTTTGGCGAGCCACTGGTTCATTTCACCGCCGTTCGGCGGAATGCGCACATACGGTGCGACCGCCGGCGCCACGGTCCCCGCCTCGGCGATCTGCCGCCGGTCGAGCATATACTGCATGCAATCGCGCAACAGGCCGGTGTCATAGGGGCCGTGCTCCATCTCGAACACCACGGCGTCGTAGGGCGCGGCGGCGAGAGCCTGCGCCGTGCCGATCGCCGGCGCAGAGAACGTGGTGAAGGCGGGTTGGCCCTTCTCGAGGGCTCCGATCGCGCCATTCAGGCGAGGCACAGCGTCCATGGTCTTTCTCCCTTGCGGCTTGCGTTTATTGCGGTGTGGCGGTTGTCGCATTGTCGGAGCGACGAACGCGCGACGCAAGCCCGGGGCCGTGCCGCCCGGCGTGACGATCGCGTCTCCCCCGCAGCCGCTCGACGAAAACATCGCAAATTCCCCGGCCCCGCTGGGCGCGGGCTCGCCAAGGGTTTATCCTGTCGCCGGCGGATCGATGCCGAGTATGAAGCGGGAGCCCTGGACATGACGAACAAGGAAAACGGCGGCCATTACGAAGTGGTTTGGCCGCGCAGCGAACGGCAATTGCAGATCCAGCCGCTGGCCAAGCGGCTGGATACCCTGAACGGTAAGACCGTTGCCGAATTGTGGGACTACGTGTTTCGCGGCGACGAAGTCTTCGAGGTGCTGGAGCGCGACCTCAAGCAGCGCTATCCCGGTATCAACTTCGTGAGCTGGCGCGATTTCGGCGCGACCCATGGCGAGGACGAGCGGGAAATCCTTGCCTCGCTGCCGCGCCGCTTTAAGGAGATGGGCGTCGACGCGGTCATTTCCGGCATGGGTTGTTGAGGCAGCTGCACGCCCGCCGTGTTGCGGGCGAGTGCGGCTTCCGAACTGGCCGGCGTACCCTCGTCGTCGCTGGTCTGCGAAGGATTTATCGGCCAGGCCGGCACCACCTCGGTCGGGCTCGGCATGTCCAACCTGCCACTCGCCTTCGTGCCGGGCCATGTGGGCAACCAGAGCGCCGAGGAGCTGCAAAAGAACATCAGCGAGATTACCTGCGACGCGGTGGTGTCCAACCTGTTGGAGCCGCCCTCCGAATCGGCGATCATCGTCGAGCCGTCGCCGCGCGATATCGTGTTCGCGGGCAGCTTCGAGGACGTGAACCGGCTGTTCTACGAGAACGAGTGGAGCGACGGTCTTCCCGTGGTGCCGCCGACCATCGCCAAGATCGAGGCGTTCCTGCGGTTCACCGAGCGCGATCCCGACGACATCCTCGGCATCCTGCTGCCCGACAGTCGGGCCGCGACCGTCTGGAGCGTGGCGGTTAACGGCGTGATGGCCGGGTGCCGGCCGGAATACATGCCGATCCTGGTCGCCCTGATCGAGGCGATGGCCGATCCGGAGTACGGCGTCGAGCACAGCGGCAACACGCCGGGCGGCGAGACGTTGATCACCCTGAACGGGCCGATCATCAAGGATCTCGACTTCAATGTGGAGCAGGGGGTGCTGCGCGACGGGTTCGCGCCGAACACCTCGGTCGGCCGATTCTGGCGGCTCTACTTGCGCAACGTCGCCGGGTTCCTGTTGCACAAGAACGATAAGGCCACCTTCGGCAATACCTGGCGCGTCGTGCTGGCGGAGAACGAAGACGTGGTCGAGAAGATCGGCTGGCAGCCGAACAGCGTCGAGATGGGCTTCCAGGCCGGCGACAACACGGTGACCATCGCGCGCTATACCGGCGGCAATTTGCTGGCGTCGGTCTACGGCGATACGCCGGAGCGGATGATGCCGTTCATCGCCGACGGCGTGCTTCGCCAGAACACCTGGCAACTCGTGTTTACGGTGGGTACGTCGAACGGCACGTTGCGTCCGCTGCTCGTGCTCAGTCCGATCCTGGCGGAGACGATCGCCCGGGCCGGTTGGTCGAAGCAGGATGTGAAGCAGTACCTGTTCGATCACGCGCGCCTGCCGGCGTGGCAGTTCGAGCGCTATCTCGGCGAGTGGACCGATCATCCGGTCCGGTCGCTCAAGGATCAGGCGAACCTCGGCAAGATTCCAAAATTATTCTACGAGTCGGACGATTCCGACCGAATGGTGCCGATCGTCTTCGAACCGGATGATTTCATGATCGTGGTTGCCGGCGATCTGCTGCGGACCAATTGCTACACCTTCGCCCACAACGGCATCCTGGGATATCCGGTGGCCAAGAAGATCGCCCTGCCTAAGAATTGGTCGAGCCAACTGGCCGAAGCCCGGTCCGGATAGGCGGCGATGGAGGCGCTGTGGCTTCTGATGCCGGCCGGACAGCGCCGCTCCGGCGAATGGATCGACGACACGCTGGTCCAGCGGGTGCGGGAACGGGGCATGGAGCAAAAATGGCCGCTCGCCGGCCAGTTTCCCCGACAGCGGGTGGAGGTGCTGCGCGCCGCTGACGCCCATGCCGAAGTCAATGGAGTGTATTATCGGCGCGGCTGGACCGATGGGCTGCCGATCGTGCCGCCGACGCTGGCGCGGGTCGATGCGGCGGTCCGCGCCACCGGCCGCCGCGCGGGCGAGGAAATCGGTGTACTCGAGCCGCTGGGCGGCATTGCGACCGTCGAGAAAATCGCCGCGAACGCCGTCATGGCGGGCGCAGCGCCGGAGCAACTGCCGGTCATCCTGGCCGCGGTCGAGGCGATCCTGGAGCCGGATTTCAACCTGCGCGGCGTCCAGACGACCGACGAAAACGTCACCCCGCTGCTCATCGTCAACGGGCCGGTCGTGGCGGCGTTGGAGATCAATGACAGCTATGGGGCGCTCGGCCCCGGTTGGCGGGCGAATGGCTGCATCGGCCGCGCGTTGCGGCTGATCATGAACAATATCGGCGGCGGCTGGCCGGCGGTGGTTTCTTTCGCCGGGCTGGGGCAGCCGGGGCGCTATGCGCTCTGCCTTGCGGAGAACGCGGCCGACTCGCCCTGGGAGCCGCTGCATGTGGAAGCCGGGTTCGACGCGGATCGAAGTACGGTCACGGTGACGCGGGCGGAAACGATGATCAACGTGACCGGCGGGTTGGAGGAACTCGCCAGCGTCATGGCGTCGGCAACCTCGGCCTTCACCATGCTGTATGCGGGCAAGGTCGCGGTCATCCTGGCGCCGCATGTCGCCCGCGATCTCGCGGGTCAGGGCTGGTCCAAGCAGGATGTGAAAATTCATCTGCACGCGCGGGCCCGGATGGGCACCGACGTCTGGCGGCGGTCCTGGCTGAGTACCGCACATGCGGATAGCCGGCGCTGGCCCGACTGGGTCACGGCGGCCGCCGCGGGCGACAGCGTGCCGGTGTTGCGGGATCCGGACGATATCACCGTGATTGTTGCGGGCGGCGATATGCCGATCCCGCAATGCGCCTATTTTCCGAGTTGGGGATTCCCGCCATGTTGCGTTACCAGGGAGATCGGACCGATAAAGGGACAGGCCAACGGTTCGGTGGAAGAAGGATAGAGTGATGGTTTCGCGGTCGCGGGGACAACCCGACCTTATTGTCATCGGCGCAGGAATGGCCGGCTTGACGGCGGCGCATCATGCGGCGCGCTGTGGCCTGTCGGTGTCGTTGTGCGAGGCGACGCCGCTCTATGGCGGGCAAATCGTCAATGTCGAGGCGATCGACGGCTACCCGTCGGTGGGCGAAGTGCCGGGCATCGCCCTGGCGATCGATCTTCTCGAAAAAGGGCGCGAACTCGGCGTGTCGATCATCGAGACGGAGATCACGGCGCTATCGGTCGATGACGGCATTCACCTCGCGACCGCCGATGGCGCGATGCATGCGGCGCGCGCCGCCGG
>JBFFGE010000237.1:0-6052 GCA_041557595.1 Alphaproteobacteria bacterium | reverse complement strand
CCGGGATTCCATGCGGCCGGCCGCTTCCTCGATATTGCTGCGCTCCAGCGCGGTCACCACGTCGTTGACGCTGAGCCCCAATCCGCCGAGCCGGACCGGGTCGGGCAGGATCTGGATTTCGCGCACGAGACCGCCGCCAACCTCGACCGCGGCGACGCCCGGCAGATTGACGAACCATTTTGAGAACACGTAGTCGACCCAGTCGCGCAATTCCACCGGATCGCGCAAATCGGAGGCCACGACGAATTCAGCGATCGGAATTTGCGACGGATCGAACTTGTAGATGATCGGCGGCCTGATCGAGTCCGGCAGGAAGCGCCGGGCCCGGTCGAGCCGGGTGCTGGCGTCGCGCAGCGCGATGTCGATATCCTTGCCGTACTGGAACGACAGATCCACCGATGTCTGCCCCTCCGCCGTGCGGGATTGGACGCCGACCGCGTCTTCGGTGATGGCGAGCTGCTCCTCGAGCTGCCGGGTCACGCCGTCTTCCATGATGCGCGCGGAGACGCCGGGGTCGAGGATGCGAACGCGGATGCCGGGATACATGATGTCGGGCAGCAGGGCGACCGATAGATGCTGATAGGTCAGGACGCCGATCACGGTGACGGCCAGGGCGAGCATGCTGATGCTCACGGGATTGCGGATCGACCAAACCGCGAGACCGCCGGCCTTTCCGGCGGGGGGCGGAGGACTGTCCTGTTCGGTGGCTGACATCAGGGCTTTCCCGTCATTTTTGCGGTGCCGATCAACTGGTCTTCCCCTTTGGCGGCTTCGGATTCTTCTTCTGCGGCGCGCCATGTTTGCCGGTAATCGTCACCTTCTTGCCCGGACTAATATCGAGGAAGCCCCGGACCACCACCTTGTCGCCCTCCTGGAGTCCGTCGAGCGCTTCCACCTTATCGTCCATGCGGAGCCCCGTGCGTACCCGGCGAAGTTGCGTTTTGCCGCCAATGACGACATAGACATACTCGCCCTTGTCATCGCGGCGCAGCGCGGCGAATGGCACCACCTTGCGCTGAATTTCCGGCGTCCGCAGCGTTACGCGGCACAACTGTCCGCTCTTGGCGCCAGGCGGTACCGGGGCGAGCGCGACTTCGACGACGCCGAGCCGAGTTCGCGGATCGATTGTCGGGTGAATGCGCCGGATATGACCGGTCCATACCCGATCGCCGAGCGCATCGATGCGGACGTCCACGGTGTCGCCTTTCTTGAGGCGCGGAACCATCAATTCCGATACCGAAACCTTGGTATAGAGCGACGTCGGATCGATCACGGTCAGAAGATGCGTGTGGCGCGGCGCCACGTCGCCCGGCTCAACGCGCCGTTCGGTGACGATCCCGTCGAAGGGCGCGCGGATTTCGCTGTAGGCGAGGCGGGTCCGGACCAGGGTTTCCTCCGCCACGGCAACACTGTGCTGGGTCTCGGCCTGGTCGTATCTTTCCTGTGTGGCGATCCGCTTCTTCGCCAGTTTCTTCATGCGCACGAGATCCGCCTCCGCGAGTTTGCGCGATGCGGTGGCTTTTTCGAGCTGCGCCAACAGCAGCAATCGGTCCAGGCGGACGAGGATCTGTCCCTTTGTCACCGAGGCGCCTTCGAACACGGTCAACTGATCGATCCGGCCTTCCTCCTGATTGAACAGCCGGACGCTGCGTCGCGCCGCGAGCGAGCCCGTGCGGACGGTTTCATGCCGCAGGGGCTTGGCGCCGACAATCGTCACCTCGACCAAATGGGTGGGCTTATTCTTCTTGCCGCCGCGGGCGCCGGTCTTGGTCGGATCGTCGCAGCCGGTAATGAAGAAACAAAGGCCGATGGTCGCAATGGTTAAAAGGCGAAACTTGCGGAATTTCAAAGGCTAATCCTCAACCGGCGTTTGGCTGAACACTCTGCAAAATTGGTGTCTAAATCGTTGCCACGGCGGAAACATTGAGGCCGTTTTCGTGCGTTGTCACGCGAAATCGCACGGCTGAACGCCGTGCAGGATCTGCCCGCAATCCCATACGCAACAGGCGGCGGATCCATTGGAATCCGCCGCCTGGCACGAGTTAACCCTTCTTGGGTCTAGGGCAGGGGTTAACCGTCGTACTTCTTGTCGTCGTCGTCTTTGTCATCGTCGTTCTTGCCGTGTTTGTCGTCATCCTTATCGTCGTCATCGTCGTCGTCATAGTCTTTCTGGGGCACGGGTATGCCCGCAACGATGTCCCCTTCCTCGATCTTGAAGAGGACGAGGTTGTTGAGATACGCGATAAGGGCGGCCTGGTTTCGCTTCGTCATCGAGACGAAACGGTCGCGCGATTTGGCCGCCTCGCCACCATGCGCCAGGATGGCTTCCGTCAGCGTGGTCGCGCGGCCATCGTGAAGGTACGGCGCGGTCGAGCCGACGCCCCAGAGCTCCTTGGTAAGCCAGACCGACGACCCGCTCCCGGTCTCGTCGACGGTTTCGGCCAGTTCGGGGCCCATGTCGTGGCGCTTCAGGTCGCCGAACAAGCGAATCACCGCACGGCCCCGGCGATCGCGCCGGAAGTTGCCGAAACTTGCGACGACGTTGCCTTCCGCATCCCTGATGATGTTATCCGGCAAATCCTTGGTGAGGTCGAAAGCGACCGGATTCGCCGGGTCGACGCCTTCCGCCACCGGATCCTGTCCGGATGGGAAAACCGCGTCGCGATAGTGCGGGCTCTGACTGGGTTCGGAGAAGATCGGCACTTCGATCCGCAACGACCGTTTGTGGCAGGCGGTGCATTGGGCGCGTCGGAACATCCGTCGACCGCGGCGAATTGCCCTTTTCTCCTCGGTAGACAACGGCTCGATGAGTCCGAGCCGGGCGAGCTCCACGCGGGTCGTCGGCCGCGGCTGGGCAGCGATATAGACCGCCATGGCGGTCATGTCGCCGATGGAAAATTCGTCGGTAACGCCGTCGAAATCGCCATCGACCCCGGCGCCGGTCGTCTCGACCGGTTGCATGCCCAATTCGTTATGGGCGGCGCCGCGGTTGAAGTCGCGGACCGAAACAACGGCGCCCTTCCATTGCAGCGGGCGGACGACCAGGTCGGCGTCGACACCGGTGACCCGTGTCGTATCGAATTCCACCTTGCACGGATTCTTGGACACCCGTTTCGCCCGGACCGGTCAGGTCGGCGCGGGGCACACGGCTGAACCGCTGGCCTTGGCCTACATTGGCGCCGACGCCGTCGAGCGCATTGAACGTTGCCTCGAACAATTCGTTGCCGAGCGTGAAGGCGTTGTCGAATGCCGCCTTGTGTTCGCCGGCCTGGACGAGCTCGAACAAGGCAACTTGTTCGACATGTTCCGCCTGCGGTTCATGGAGCTCGCCGACCAGGTCGAGCGCGGTTACGATGGCAATGGCGGATGTCGCGCCGCCGAGAAGAACGGTCAAACCCAGGACCGCACGACTCCATCGTGTCTTCCTGAAAATGGATAAACGTTGAGTCATTGTATCCCCCATTCATCCAGTGGCGAGCGGGGGGCGCCTCGTCAGCAGCCACCGTCCTCTACCGGACAAATCCAGCTAAGGTTTTCTTCTCTGTGATTGCTCCGGTAGGACGTCTTATTTTTTCAGGAAGCTAACATGGCCGGCCGGGGTTGGCTACGAGGATCGCTTAAAATATCTATTAAAATCAATAGTTAATGTATTTTTACTATACAATGTGATGTCGGGAATACGACTGGATTCCGCCGTATTCGGCACAGGATTATTGACCTGGCGGTCCTGAACGGCCGCCATCGGCACGCTGAAAATCGATCAGAAAGAATTGCGGGCCGTGGTTAGATCATTTCTTGTTTCAAGCGACTAATTTGAAAAGATCTATCTCTTGGTTTTTCCGCAAATACGTCGTCGCGAACCGTTTTGGTTCGCTCAGGATTTGCTCTAGTCGGATTGCCCGACTGCGGCCTTACCGCTCCGCGGCAGCATCACGACGAATACATTGGCGAAAATCATGATGCCGGCGAGCATGTAGAACACCGTGACCAGACCATAGCTGTCCGCGACGAAGCCGCCGAGCAACGGGGTACAGGCGCCGAGCAAGGACTGCACGCCGAACATCACGCTGGTGGCCGAGCCCGTGAATTCCGGCGGCACCAGATCCATCATCCAGCTCTGAATAACCGGGCGGATGGCGAACAGGAAAAATCCCATCAGGGAGATCCCCGCGACATAGACCGTCGGATTGGCGACGAATGTCAGCCCCAGGATCATCGCCGACGTCAACGCCAACGCGCCGAAGACGATCGGCTGCCTTCCTGCGCGATCCGACCAATGCCCCGCGATCGGGGCGGCAAACATGCCGGCCAGCTGCATCGCCATCAGCGTCGTGCCCATGAAAACGGTGCTCTGTTGCATGACATCGGCGATGTACAGCGGCAGGAAGGTAAAAAGCCCGACCTGCGCCATCGTACGCAGCCCCGCCGTCATGGTGAGCCCCATGACCGCGCGATCTCGCAACAGGGCGACATAGCCCGACAGGTAGGTGGAAAGTGTCATGCCGCGCTTGCCCGCGTCGCCGGCCGGCGCGTCGCCGCGCAGCAGCGTTACCGCGAGCAGCGCCGCCATGATGAAGGCCGGCACCGCGGCGACAAAGGCAGTGGTCTGCCAATTCAGCCACAACAGCAGGATTCCCGCGACGAGCGGCGCCACCGCGTCGCCCGCATTCGCCCCCAGCGCGTGGATCGCCAGCACGTATCCGCGCCGCGACGGGTATTCCGATGCGAGATACGACAAGGCGCCCGGATGCCAGGATTGGACCGCGGCGCCGATGAAACCGATCATGGCGTACAGCACGAAATAGACACCCGCGAGCCCGAACCCGACGATCGCCATGCCGCCGACGATCAGGGAGGCGATTTGCACCGCGACCCGCCGCCCGCTCATGTCCACCGCGATTCCACTGGCAAAATTCGCAGCGAAGGAACTGATGTGAAAGACCGTCAGGAACAGCCCGGCCTGGGCGTAGCTCAGCCCGAACTCCTCCTTGATCATCGGCAAGAGGATGTAGATCGTCGCGGCGACCCAATGGGTGGCGCCATGGCCGCAGGACAGCAGCAACACCGGCCCCGGGATTTTGAATTTGGCGATGGAGGTCAGCACTGTAATGCCCGTTCGCCCCTCAAGGGGCCGTTTCGCTAGGTTTGGCCACATCGCGCGGCAGGATGAAGACCACCAGATTGGCCAGAAGGAGGATGCCGGCGAGCATGTAGAAGACGGCGGTCAAACCGTAAAATTCGGCGATGATCCCGCCGAGAGCCGGGGTGATCGACGACTTTACGGCTTGCACCGAGAACATCACGCTGATCGCGGATCCGGCGACGCTATGCGGCGCGATATCCATCAGCCAGCCCTGGATGACCGGCCGGATCGCCAGCATGGTAAAGCCGAGCAGCGCAATTCCGAACACAAACGTCTTGCCGTCGCCGATCGCCGTCAGCAGGACAATGATGACCGACGACACGGTCAGAGACACCATGATGACGGAGCGCCGGCCGACGCGATCGGAATAGATGCCGGCGATCGGCGCCGCGATCATGCCGCCGAGCAACAGCGCGGTCATGGCAAAGCCCGCATAGACATACGGCAGGTTGAGGACATCGACGATATAGAAAGGCAGGAAGAATTTGAGGCCGGACTGGGCCATGCTGCGGAAACCCGCCATCAGCGTCAGACCCAGCATCGTGCGTTCGCGCAGCAACAGCCACATGCCGCGCAGATAGGTCTTGGCGTCGATACCGCGCCGCGCGGCGCCATCGCCGACCGGCCGGTCCTTCGGCAAAAGCACGATTAGCGTAACAATCGCCATCGTCAGCGCGGGTATGCCGCTGGCGATCGCGGTCTTCTGCCATCCGAAAGTCAGCGTGCTCAACATGAAGCCGGCGGCCAGCGGCCCTACCGCCTCGCCGATATTCGATCCGATCCCATGAATCGATAGTACGAAGGCGCGGTTTGCCGGGTATTCGGACGACAGGAAAGACATCGCCGCCGGATGCCAGAGATTGTTGGCGCTTGCGATCAGCAGGGCCATCACGCCGATCAGGGCGATGT
>JBFFGE010000236.1:0-6225 GCA_041557595.1 Alphaproteobacteria bacterium | reverse complement strand
GGCCCGCGGGTATTTTGCCCGGCCGCCCGACCGGGGTTAGGCTGCGATACAGAAGCGGATAACGGGAAATTTCATGGCAGATGCCGGATTGAAAGCCGTGCTGCGCTTGAAAGGCCAGAGCTCGATCATGATGGTCGGGTTAGGCCATTGCGGCGTGCATTGGGTGTTTGCGGTTTTCTATATTCTGCAGCCATATATCAAGCGCGATCTGGGTATTTCCTATACCGAGCTCGGCATCCTGCATGCGGTTTTCCATTTCAGCTCGTTCGCCGCCAATATCGGCAGCGGCTTCCTTGTCGATTACACCGGGCGCCGGGTGTTGCTGCAGGGCGTGGCGGTGGCGATCGGCGCGATGGCGCTGACCGCGTTCGCGATTACCGACGCCTACCTCATGCTGTGCGCGATGCTGGTGCTGATCGGCGCGGCGAACAATTTGTGGCACCCGGCGGCGTTGTCCTTTCTGGCCGCGCATTTTCCGGCCAACAAGGGTTATGCCCTCTCGATCCATTCCTTCGGAGCGAGTCTCGGCGATACCCTGGCGCCCATCGTCGCGGGCGGGCTGCTCGCCCTCTATTCATGGCAAGGCGCAGCCGCGGTCAGCGCCGTGCCGGTCTTCGCCATCGCCGCCATGCTGTTGATCGTCTTGCGGCCGAGGGACGTGCTGCCGGTCGGCGCCGCCGGCGAATCGCTGTCCATTCGCGATTATCTGGGCGGAATCGTGGGCCTGTTGCGCAACCGCGCCATCCTGGGGCTCGGCTTGATGGCGGGCTTCCGGACGATGGCGCTGTTCGGGCTGCTTATGTTTCTGCCGCTCTACATGTCCGAAGTGCTGGGACTGGAGGCGATCTACCTTGGCGTGGCGATGGCGGCCATGCAGATCGGCGGGTTCATCGCGGGGCCGGTTGCCGGGATCTGGTCGGACAGGATCGGACGAAGGCCCATCGTGATGGGCGGCCTGTTCCTGACCACGGTGATTATTCTCGGCCTGACCTTCATTGCCGATGGCGTCGTCTACGTGACCTGCGTCGCCGTGCTCGGGTTTGGGCTCTACGCCATCCGGCCGGTCGTGCAAAGTTGGATGATGGATTTGACGCCGCCGCGTTTCAGCGGATCGGCGGCCAGCCTGATGTTCGCGGTGCAAGGTCTGATGACGACCGCGCTGCCGCTCGTTGGGGGATTCGTCGCCGACCGGTTCGGGTTGGCGGCGGTATTCTATCTGATCGCAGCGCTAATGCTGTGCGCCAACCTCATGGCGGTAGTGCTGCCGAACCGGGTGCGAGAGGAAGGCGTGGCGGCGGAACGCTGACTCACGCCATTAGAGCAATTCCCGAGCGAACCGAATCGGTTCGCGACGACGTATTTGCGCAAGAATAATGAGATAGACCATTTCACTTGGTTCAACTTAAGAAGGAAATGGTCTAACGGCTGAAATCTTCCTCGCGGTAGCCCTGGATATAGAGCAGGGCGGTGAGGTCCGCATGGTCGATACGGGCGCGCGCGCTGCGGGCGACCAGCGGCTTGGCCCGGTAGGCAACCCCCATGCCCGCTTCCTCGAGCATCGCCAGATCGTTTGCGCCGTCGCCGACAGCCATGGTCGCGGAGAGCGGAATCCCGCGTTCCTCGGCCAGCGCAATCAGCCGCTCGCGTTTCGCATCGCGGCCGAGTATCGGCTCCAAAACCGCGCCGGACAGGGCGCCGTCGGTGATTTCCAATCGGTTGGCCTGTTGGAAATCGAAGCCCAGCCGTTCGGCGATACGTTCGGTGTAGTAGGTGAAACCGCCGGATACGAGGGCGCAATAGGCGCCATGCGCACGCATGGTGGCGACCAGTTCGGCGCTGCCTGGCATCAGCCGAATTTGCGATCCGGCGCGCTCCAGGGCGGCTTCTTCCAATCCGGCAAGCAATCCGACCCGTTCGCGGAGTGCGCCGGCGAAATCGAGCTCCCCGTTCATTGCGCGCGCCGTGATGTCGGCGATGCGGTCGCGGAGGCCGACCTCGTCGGCGAGCACATCGAGCATTTCGTTTTCGATGATCGTCGATTCCATGTCGGCAACCAGGAGATGTTTCCGGCGGCCTTCCGCCGGCTGGGCCACGGCATCGATCGGGGCGTCTTCGAAGGATTCGACCGCCAGATCCACGGCGTCCGTCAACGACACGCCATCGAAGGGAAGGTCGACCGCGGTCCGGTACGACAGCCAATCGAGCATGCCTGCGGTCGCGCCGGCGCCGCGCAGCGTCGCCTCGACATGGGAGACCAGGGTTTCGTCGAGCCCCTGCGGCGGCGCGATCAAGGTGAGGACATTGTTCATGACCGCACAATCTGTATCCTGCTGCGCTATGACGGGCAATCAGGAAATCCAGGTCCTCATCGTCGCGGGACCTACATGCAGCGGGAAATCGGCGCTCGCGCTGGACATCGCTTTGCGGTTCGGCGGCACGGTGATCAACGCCGACAGCATGCAGGTCTATCGCGAGCTTCGCGTCCTGACGGCCCGGCCGTCTGCCGAAGACGAAGCCCGCGCGCCGCACCGATTGTACGGAGTGGTCTCCGCCGCGGAAGAATTTTCGGCGGTGCGCTGGCGGGAACGTGCGCTTGAGGAGATTGCCGCGGCGACGTCGCAAGGCCGCCTGCCGGTGGTTTGCGGCGGAACCGGGCTCTATTTCAAGGCCTTGACCGAAGGCTTGTCGCCGATCCCCGATATTCCGCAAGCGGTGCGCCGAGCCGTTCGCGACCGGTTCGAGGGCGCCTCGGCGGATGCGGTGCACCGGGCCTTGCAGACGGTCGATCACGAGGCCGCGGGGCGTCTACCGCCGCAGGATCGGCAACGGCTGCTGCGCGCGCTGGAAGTGTTCGAGGCGACCGGTCGATCCCTGGTATCCTGGCAACGGGCGCCGGCGGAGGGGCCGCCGCCCGGCATGATATTCCACACCATCCTGCTCGAACCGCCCCGCGCGGCGCTATACGCGGCGTGCGACGCGCGCTTTCGGAAAATGGTCGCCGCCGGCGTGTTGGAAGAAGTCGCGGCGTTGCGGGCGCTCGACCTCGATCCGTTGCGGCCGGCGATGAAAGCGCTCGGCATGCGCAGCCTGCTCGACCATTTGGCCGGGCGCTGCGATCTCGAAACGGCGGTGGCGGCGGCGCAACAGGCGACCCGGAACTACGCCAAGCGGCAGGGAACGTGGTTTCGGCATCAGATAGTTGCGCAAACTATGGTAAATGAGCAATATTCAGAAAAATTAGCGGATGAAATCTTTTCGAAAATTTGCAAAAACAGGTTGACCGTCCCGGACTGAATGCCTAATGTCCCGCGTTCTCCGGGCGCTTGCGGGTCCGGCTGGCGATAATTCAGACAAGAATGGCCCAAAACGGGCCGCGTAATGTAAGCGGAGTACGTGCCATGGCGGTGGAAAAGCCTCTCACCGGCGCTCAAGTCATTATCAAGGCCTTGGTCGACCAGGGTGTCGAAGTCGTGTTCGGTTATCCGGGCGGCGCTGTGTTGCCGATCTACGATGAAATTTTCAAGCAAAACAGCCTGCGCCATATTCTGGTTCGCCATGAGCAGGGCGCGGTGCACGCGGCCGAAGGCTATGCCCGGGCGACCGGCAAGGTCGGCGTTGTCCTGGTGACCTCCGGACCCGGGGCGACCAATGCGGTGACCGGCCTGACCGACGCGTTGATGGACTCGATCCCCGTGGTTTGCCTGACCGGCCAGGTGCCGACGCACCTGATCGGCAACGACGCTTTTCAGGAGTGCGATACGACGGGCATCACCCGGCCCTGCACGAAGCACAATTATCTGGTGAAGGAATCCGAAGCCCTGGCCCACACGATGCACGAGGCATTTTATGTCGCGCGCAGCGGCCGGCCCGGCCCGGTTGTGGTTGACCTGCCCAAGGATATCCAGTTTGCGGATGCGCCCTATATCGGGCCGGAAGCGGTCAAGCCGCGCAGCTATATTCCCCAGGTTAAGGGCGATACGGCGCGTATCGAGGAGGCGATCGATCTGATCGCCAATGCGGAGCGTCCGGTGTTCTACGGTGGCGGCGGCATCATCAACTCCGGGCCGAATGCCTGTAAACGGTTCACCGACTTCGTTCGCATGACCGGCTACCCCTGCACGCTCACCTTGATGGGACTGGGGGCGTATCCGGCATCGGATCGGCAGTTTCTCGGCATGCTCGGCATGCACGGCACCTATGAAGCCAATCTCGCCATGCATGGCTGCGACGTCATGGTGGCGGTCGGATCGCGGTTCGACGATCGGATTACCGGCCGTCTGGATGCCTTCGCGCCGCGCGCGAAAATCATCCATATCGACATCGATCCCTCGTCGATCAACAAGAACGTGCACGTCGACGTACCGATCGTAGGCGATGTCGGCCATGTCATGGGCCAGTTTCAGCGCTGCTGGAAATCCCGCGTCAAGCGCCGCAAGAACGGCAAGGCCGTCGAAGCCTGGTGGCGCAAGATCGAAGGATGGCGCAAGCGCAACTGTCTCGCCTACAAGATGGACGATCAGGTCATCAAGCCGCAATACGCGCTCGAACGGCTGTATGCGCTGACCAAGGACCGGGACACGTTCATATCGACCGAGGTCGGCCAGCATCAGATGTGGGCGGCGCAATTCTGCAAGTTCGAGAAGCCGAACCGGTGGATGACCTCGGGCGGCCTGGGGACCATGGGATATGGCTTGCCGGCCGCCATCGGCGCCCAAATCGGCCACCCGAAGAAACTGGTCATCGATGTCGCCGGCGAAGCGTCGATCATGATGAACATTCAGGAGATGTCGACCGCCATTCAGCACCGGCTGCCGGTCAAGATCTTCATTCTCAACAACCAGTACATGGGCATGGTTCGCCAGTGGCAGGAATTGCTGCATGGCGGCCGGTATTCGGAAAGCTATTCCGCCGCCCTGCCCGATTTCGTCAAACTGGCGGAGAGCTTCGGCGCGGTCGGGTTGCGGGCGACCAAGCCATCTGAAGTCGATGATTTAATTAAGGAAATGATCTCCGTAGACAATACGGTAATCGCCGATATCGCGGTGGACCCGGCGGAAAACTGTTACCCGATGATTCCCTCCGGATCGGCGCATAACGAGATGATCATGGGCGACAGCGGCATCGACGCCGAGGAGCAGTCGGTGGCCGAAGACGGCATGGTATTGGTCTGACCGGGGAATAAAATGGCAAAGAAGAAAAAACCCGCGGCGCAACCGGGATCGGCCTACATTATCCAGCCGCCGGATCCGAACGAGGAACGCCATACGCTGGCCGTCGTGGTGACCAACGAGCCGGGCGTTCTGGCGCGCGTCATCGGCCTGTTTTCCGGCCGTGGCTACAACATCGAAAGCCTGACCGTCGCGCCGGTGAACGAGGATGAGAGTATGTCCCGGATCACCATCGTGACCTCGGGCACGCCGATGATCATCGAGCAGATCAAGAACCAGCTCAATCGGCTGGTGCCGGTGCACGACGTGCACGACCTGACCGAGGAAGGGCCCTTCGTGGAGCGCGAGCTTGCCCTGGTGAAGGTCATCGCCAAGTCCCGGTCGCACGAACGCCGGGAATCGTTGCGGATTGCCGAGATATTCGGCGCGAAGGTCGCCGATACGACCACCGACTCGTTTGCTTTCTCGATGACCGGCTCGCCGGAGAAGGTAATGGCTTTTGTGGATTTGATGCGGGCACTGGGCAAGACGGAGGTGGTCCTGAGCGGGGTCGTCGCCATTGCCCGGGGCTCAGAGGCGCTGTAAAACCGCGCGTCACAAACCGACCGAACGATAAAACGACAGAGAAGAGGGAGTGCGGCCATGCGCGTCTACTACGACCGGGATGCCGACGTAAATTTGATCAAATCGAAGAAAATTGCCGTTATCGGATACGGCAGCCAGGGGCATGCCCATGCCATGAATCTTCGGGATTCCGGCGCGAAGGACGTGAAAATCGCCTTGCGGCCGGACTCCGCGACGGCGGCGAAAGCGAAATCCGCCGATTTCGAGGTGCTGACGTCCGCGGACGCGGCTAAATGGGCCGATGTGGTGATGATCCTGACCCCGGACGAACATCAGGGCGCCCTGTATCGGGACCACCTCGCGCCGAATATGAAGGCCGGCGCGGCGATCGCCTTCGCACATGGATTGAATATCCACTTCAATCTGATCGAGCCCAGGGACGATCTGGATGTGTTCATGATCGCGCCGAAAGGGCCCGGCCACACGGTGCGTT
>JBFFGE010000235.1:0-6228 GCA_041557595.1 Alphaproteobacteria bacterium | reverse complement strand
CGAACCGTTCCGGTTCGCTCGGGAATTGGCCTAGAAGTCCTGTTCGGCGACCTTTTGCAGCAGGAAATCGCGGAAAATCGTGATCCGTTTGGAATGGCGCAGTTCCTCGGGGTAGACGAAATACGTCCGGTAGGAGGGGCCGCTGATTTCCGGTAGTACCCGCCGCAGATTGACGCCCTCGGGAATCGAATAATCCGGCAGGCCCGCCAGGCCAAGCCCGCTCCGGCAGGCGCGGTAAATTCCGTACAGGTTATTGACGCGCAGGACCGGGCGCCGTCGGAATTCCGGCCGGGCGCCGAGATCCAGCACCCAATTGATCTGCGGAACCGGCGCCCAGGCTTCGGAGCCATAGACGACCAATTTATGGCGGTCGAGATCTTCCGCCTTTTCGGGCGTCCCGAATTCCTCCAGATACTCCTCCGACCCATAGAGATGGGTGTGCACGGTCATGAGCGGGCGTTGAATCAAATCGGGTTGTTTCGGCTCGGTCAGGCGGATGCCGACATCGGCCTCGCGCATGCTCAGGTCCAGCTCGGTGTCGGTCAGCAGCAACGAGACCTCGACCTCGGGGTAGAGTTCGATGAATTCCTTGATATACGTCGTCAGCCACAACGATCCGAAACCGATGGTCGTGGTGACCTGCAGCGGCCCGGACGGGCGGTCCTTGCTTTCCGCGAGCTGCGCCTCGGTCATCGCAAGCTTGTGGAAGACCTCGTGCGCGGTGCGGTACAGTAGCTCCCCCTGTTCGGTCAGGATGAGTCCCCGCGCATGGCGATGGAAGAGCGTGGTGTTCAGGCTGTTTTCGAGCGTGCTGATTTGGCGGCTTACCGCGGATTGGCTGAGATTCAGCGTTTCGCCGGCATGGGTGAAGCTGCCGACTTCGGCGACCGTATGGAAAACCCGCAGCTTGTCCCAGTCCATTAGAATCCGAACATGTGATCGAGGCTGAATCCGCCCTCGTCGTTGATCAAGCCGTGATACCCGAACAGTCGGCAGGTTACGTCGCGAATGACGATATACCCGTTCGGTCCCGCGCGCCGGCGCGTCGCATCGTCGAAGCCTTCACTATAGCGCCAATGAACGGAACCGCTGCACGGAATTCGCAGCGATTGAGTGGCAATCTCGGTGCCGTCGGCGTCATGCAGAATCAGGCTTGTGTCGCTTTCCGCATGCCAGGGCGTCGATGCCGCATAGATGAGATGGCAAAAGCTGTCGAGCCGCGGCGGGCCGAGGCGCAGGAACAACCGGGTGCTGATGCCCGGCGCCGGGCCCGTATAGGATTGCGGCTCGTTGCGGTAGGTGAGCACCGTATTGAAGATATGCGCGCCGAAACTTGTTTCGGCCGCATGGCCGCTCTGCAGCGCCTCGTACCGAAACAGGCCGTGCAGCCAGCCATCCGCCTCGCCGCCCTCGCTGAAATCGTACACCAGCTCCATATGGCCGTAGCCGTCGGGGAAACCGCCGCGCGCGCCGGCGCCGTTGATCAGGCCGCCGGCATCGAGCGCCGCCGCGTGATCGCGTGGCAGACAGCCGAACGGATGGCGGGCAATTTCCTGACCGTTGCGGTTATAGACGATCGCCGCGACCGGCAGCGTGGCTTGCGTGGTCGCCATGGGCGTCGGCAGGGCAATGCTGCGGAATTGGTCGATCGGCATGATCGGCGCCGGTAGCAGGTAGGATTTCCCCAGCAAATTGTCGAGTTCGGGGATGCGCCGGTCGGGCTTGAGGTCGATGCGCTCCACATTGGCATGCGCCATCCGCTGGCGGCCATTCGCGGCGATCACTTCGTAGCGGGGCCGGACGAAATGCTTGCCTGCCGCGATTTCGATCTGGGCCGGCCATTCGAGACCGGGCAGCAGGCTCGAGACGTCGAGCGGATAGCTGCCGAAGGCCGGAACTTCGGTTTGCAGGGAACCGCACTCCGTGCCGCCCATGCGCTGCATCGTAATGCTGTTCGACGGAATGGCGCAGGGATGGCTGTTCTGGATCCACAGGACGACCTTTTCGCCGGATTTCGGTGCGGGAAGCCCCGCATAGAAATCCGCCGGCCAGGCGTTCGCGTCATGGGTGCAGGACAGCACCGACGGGTCGTCGCCATAGGTATCGAGGGCGTATTTCACAACGTCGTGGCCGGCGCTGTTCACCACATGCAGGAAAAGCTGGCCGGTAAAGTCGTCGAGATTGAAGCGGGCGCGCACTTCGGCACTATCGATCGAAATCGTCCCGACGGTGGACGACAGCGGCTCGTTCCAGCGCGCCAGTTCCTGACCGTCGTCGTCGAACAGGCAAAACCAGATCGTGGTCTCGCGGCCGCCATAGCCTGCCCAGTAATTCGCCGTGACGAGGCGCGTGTGATGGCCGGCCGCATCGCGGAAAAATGCAAAATTCGTTGCGAAATTCAAGGGCTCCAGATAGCGGCGCCGGTTCGTCAGCATGGCGTCGTCGAGCCGCATGCCGTCGAGGCTCCGCACCTCGACGCCGTCGGGTACCAGGTACCGAATATGGTCGATCAGCCGTTCGGCGTCGAAAGCCATGACGAAGACGGTCTTCAGTTTGGCGCCGGCGACGTCCGTGATGGGCGCCGCCGGGACACCGAGGATGGTCTCGCCGATGTCGGACAGGTCTTGCACGAAGGACGCCGCCACCTTCCAGGCGCTGCAGTCATGCAATTCGGCGAAAGCATTGGCAAATCCGTGCGGGTCGTAGATCCCGACCGGTCCGGCCGCCGCGATGTCGGCAATCATGCGCCTGGCCTGGTCCATGACGAAGGGATGGCCGACCGCCTTGAAGAAACTGAATCCGCCGGACTGGTTGCTGAATGTGTCGATGTTTAGCGTCATGCAAACCGGGCTTTCTTGAAAAGGGCGGAGACGCCGTGCCGGAAACGCTCCTTGCGCAGGTATCCGGCATCCCGCACCCAGTTGAGTTGGATCGAGCGCCGCATACCCTCGAAGGATTTATGGCCGTGCCAGGCAGTATCGGTGCAGCGAAAGGCCAGCATGGTGCCGCCCGCGGGCGGAACCTCGACGGCAAAATCGTCGAGGTCGTCCGGCGAGCGCAGAAGACGCAGCCGCCCGCCGCCGGTGTCCCACGATTCGTTCAGGTACAGCAGCACGGTTACCAGCTTGCCCTTTGAATCCGTATGGATCTGGCCGTCGCTGGGCCGGCATTGGCCGCGCACGGTGATCATGGTCGGGCGATCGTCAAGCGGAATCCCGAATTTCTCACCGATCGCAGCGGTCATCTCCTCGCTTTGCAGGACATCGGTCAATGCCGAAAACGTGGCGCCGCCCCGAAGCGCATGCAACGGATAGCTGCCCGCGCGATCGACCGCGGGGAAATCCTCGATCACGCGCTGCAGCGTATCTGCCGGAATGAAGTCCTGGACCACGACATGATCGAACGGGTCGCGCCGCAACGGCGTTTCCCGCAAGGCTGCGAGATTTAGCATGGAACCGGACATGCGCCTTCCTTCGACTGTCGCCGCAGGGGTTGGTATAGGAAATGCCTCGCCCGATGGCAATGTGACACCTGTTCGCAGGGGCTAGGTGTTTAGTCCGAGGCGGAGCCGGATTTCCCGGGCGACGCGCGCCGTCTCGTCCAGCGGTTCGTAGGACCAGCGGTCCAGCGTGCCGTCGAAGCGTCGGACAATCCCCATTGTCGTCAGCATTTCCCGGAAATCCCGAAATTTACTGTGTTTCTTGCCCTCGAGCTCGACGATGTAGACCGGCTTTCCCGTGGCGCAGGCTTCCGAGATCATGTTCACCGAATCGCAGGTCACGACGATGGCGTCGGCCAGTCCGAGATAACCTAGATACGGGTTTTCCCCTTTGCCATCCCACATCACCGCCGGCAATCCGGCGAGCCGCTCGCGCAATTGGCGTTCGGCGGCCTTGCCCGTCCGGCGCGACGGCGTGACCATGAGGCTGGCGCCGAACCCGGTGCAAAGCGCGGAGAGATCGTCCGCAAGCCGGGCGACGACACGGTCCGTCAAGGTATAGACGCTATTGGTGCCTCCGATCAGCACGGCGACCCGTGGCTGCGGCAGGTCCGCCAGAGCGGGCGCCATGCGTGCCGCCGATTCGTCCAGACGTTGCCGGTTCACGCGATGCAGGGATCCCCGGATCGGGATGACATTCGGGCCTGAGAGCCGGTCATGATCCGGCGCGACCACGAGGTCGAACCGCGTGGGATTGATGCGCGGGTGCTGAATATGAACGGCGAAGCTCCTTCCCCCGCTCTGCTTCCTGATCCATAGCGCCGGGCGGATCGAATGGCGGCCGCAGCTGATAACAAGGCGCGGCAGCGGCGCCGTCAGCGCGTCGCCGCCGGCGGCTGTGCCGGATGCACCCGACGGCCAGCTTCCCGGCGGAAACCATTTCCAGGGCGCCGCCGGGCGGATGGTTTTTTCGATCACCGGTAACCCGACGGCTTCGGCCAGCCCGAGCGCCTGATTGACCATGCCGGCCTTGCCGTCGGTGATGGTCCATATCGCGTCGGAAGCGGATTTAGGCGATTCTGTCATAGGCTGCGCGGGTGTCCGTCGTCGTGAAAATCGCTCGGAGCAGGGCGGTGCCGTGTCGAAACGAATGGCAAATTGACACTCGGTAACTTTATTTCGTCTCGTCCACGTTTGTAATATTATTACTCAACGAAACCATGGGGGCGGTCCAACATATGCGCCGGGTAAAACTGGACAAGATCGATCTGCGCATCATGCGCGATCTGCAGGCCGACGGCCGCATGACGAATGTGGACTTGGCGAAACGCGCCGGAATCTCGGCGCCGCCGTGTCTTCGGCGCGTGCGGGCGTTGGAGGAATCGGGCTTTATCCGCGGCTATCATGCGGATGTGAACGCCGAAGCCCTGGGATACGGAGTGACCGTATTCGCCCAGGTCGGCCTGTCGAGTCAGGCCGAATCGGATTTGGTCGCGTTCGAAAAGCTGGTCGCTCAATGGCCGCAAGTGCGCGAATGTTACATGCTGGCGGGCGAGACCGATTTTCTCTTGCGCATCGTTGCAACCGATTGGGACAGCTACAACCGCTTCCTGACCTCGACCTTGACGTCGGCGCCGAATGTCAGCCACGTCAAATCGGCGCTGGCGATTCGGGCGTCGAAACACGAATTCGGCGTGCCGATCGACGACACGGTCGAGCCGCCGGCGGATGCAGGGTCCTGACCCGTTGGATCCGATAGGCATCGGTCGGCGTTTCGTCGCCGTGTCTACTTGAACGAAACTTTGATGAGTTCGTAGTCTTTCTGGCCGCCCGGCGTCATCACTTCGACCGAATCGCCGACCGTGCGGCCGACCAGCGCGCGCGCGATGGGTGACGTGATCGATATGCGGCCCTCGGCCGGATCCGCCTCGTATTCGCCGACGAGCTGATAGGTTTTCTCTTCGTCCGTCTCTTCGTCCGCAACGGTGACGGTCGCGCCGAATTTGACGACGTTGCCCTTCAGGGCCGAGACATCGATGATTTGAATCCGGCTGGCATGATCTTCCAGTTCGAGGATGCGGCCCTCGATAAAGCTCTGATTCTCGCGCGCGGCGTGATATTCGGCATTTTCCGATAAATCGCCATGTTCGCGCGCGGCGGCAATCGCCTTAATCACGGCGGGACGCTCGACGGTTTTGAGGGTCTTGAGTTCTTCCTGGAGCCGGGTTGCGCCATCTGCCGTAATAGGGATCTTGTCCATCGTTCTCACCTGAATAGAAGCAATAGCGGTCTTCGGTCTGCCTCTCGCCGGCTAAACCACGTCGTGCTTCGGAGTTTCGGAAAAGTGTTCTCTACCTGTCCATAAAATAGGACTGCAGGGGGGCGACATCAAGGGATCCGTCCTGCAAGGCGGCGATCGCCTGAACCGCCGCGCGCGCGCCGGCAACGGTTGTGAAATAAGGGATCTTATGAATCAGCGCGGAACGGCGCAGGCTGAAACTGTCGGCGATCGCCTGGACGCCTTCGGTCGTGTTGAACACGAGTTGAATTTCGCCGTTGATCATCGCGTCGACGATATGCGGCTGCCCTTCGCGCACCTTGTTGACGATCTCGACGGCAATATCCTGCGATTGCAGAAATGCCGCGGTGCCGCGGGTCGCGACGACGCGGAAACCGAGCCCGGTGATTTCGCGAATGGCGCCGACGATTGCCTGTTTGTCGTGATCCTTGACCGAAACGAAGACCCGGCCTTCGGTTGGCAGGATGACCCCGCCGCCGAGTTGCGCCTT
>JBFFGE010000234.1:0-6245 GCA_041557595.1 Alphaproteobacteria bacterium | reverse complement strand
TTCGACCGAGTCCCGGCTTGCCTCCAAAAACGCGGCATATGGTCCCAGACCGACGCGCTTGCCGGGCCCACTGAAAACGCCCAAGAACCCGATACGGGTGGGCTCTCCCGCCCGGTCCATGACTTCCTTGGATTGGGGAACCGCCACGACAGTCACCGTGCGTCCATCCCGATAGACCGTAATATTCAACGGTTTCCCCGGATTGGGCCGGATCATCCTGGACATTTCGCGCCAATTCCCGATCGGCGTGCCGTTAATACTATGGAACCGGTCGCCCGGTAACAGCCCCGCCGCCTCGGCCGCGCTCCCGGGTGTTAGCGCGGTGATGTCCGTGGGTCGCTCGACCTGCCCCTTGATCATGAACAGCAATGTGAGGACAAGAACCGCGAAAATAAGATTTGCCGCCGGCCCGGCAAAGACAATGGCCGCGCGGCGCATCAGGGATTTGTGAGCGAAAGATTGCGCTTTATCGGCTTCCGAAATGGGCGCGCCGCCGGCGCTATACGGCCCCTCGCCGAACATTCTGATATAGCCGCCCAGCGGAATCGCGCTGAATTTCCAGCGTGTCTTGGCGCGGTCGGTCCAGCCGAACACTTCCGAACCGAAGCCGATGGAAAATACCTCCACGCGCACGCCGCAGCGTCGGGCAATCCAGTAGTGGCCAAATTCGTGAACGAATACAAGGATGGTCAGAAGGACGAGGAAAGCCGGCAAGTAAATCAATAGGATATTCATCAAATCCCCGAAGGTCCGCCGCTATTCAAGCAATTCGGCGGCCACCTAGGAAATCCTGTCGACCACCTCTCGCGCCGCCGTTCGGGCTGCGATATCCGTGGAATAAACATCTTCCAAAGACGTTAACGAACCGTTTGGAACGACGTTTAACGTCTCTTCGACCGTCGCCGCGATTTCCAGGAATCCGATCCTACCGCCCAGGAAACTCTCGACCGCAATCTCATTCGCGGCATTCAGGATGGTCGGCGCTCGCCCACCGGATTGCAGGACTTCCCGCGTCAACCGTAACGCCGGAAATCGCTCCGGATCGGGAGGCTCGAAAGTCAGTTTCGTCAGCGATGCGAGATCGAGTCGCTCCGCCGGCGCGATCATGCGATCCGGCCAGGCCAGCGTGTAGGCGATCGGGGTTCGCATGTCCGGCGATCCGAGCTGCGCCAGGACCGATCCGTCCACATAGGACACCATGCTGTGGATCACCGATTCCGGATGAACCAGGACGTCGATCCTGTCCTCCGGGATCCCGAACAAATGATGCGCCTCGATAACTTCGAGGCCCTTGTTCATCATGGTCGCGGAATCGACCGAAATCTTGGCGCCCATATCCCAATTCGGATGGGCCACGGCCTCGGCGGGCGATGCGGTCCCCATGCGGTTCTGCGACCAGTCGCGGAATGGCCCGCCCGATGCCGTCAGCACCAGCTTCTCGACCGCATCCCGGCGATCGAATTCAAAGACCTGGAAGATTGCATTGTGTTCCGAATCCACCGGCAGAAGCGTCGCTCCCCGGGCATCGATTTCCGCCATCATCAGATCGCCGGCGCAGACGAGGCATTCCTTGTTGGCAAATGCGACAATGGCGCCCCGCCGTACCGCCGCGAGTGTCGGCTCCAGCCCGGCCGCGCCGACGATCGCCGCCATGACCCATTGCGCGGGCCGTTCCGCCGCGGCGATGACCGCCTCCCGCCCTACTGCGACTTCGACATTCGTTCCGGATAGCGCGTCTTTCAGTGCGCCGTACCCATCGGGATCGGCCAGCGCCACGAATTTGGGCTTCAACAGCTTGGCCTGGCGCGCCAACAATTCGACGTTCCGATTGGCGGTCAACGCCTCGACCGAATAATGGTCGGGCTGACGTTCGATCAGATCGATGGTCTGGCAGCCGACCGAGCCTGTCGACCCGAGGATCGTTACGCTGCGCGGTTCCGATGCTGCATAACTCGCGGGCTGTCCGCTGGTCACTGCCATAGTATTGGACTCCCCCCTCCGGCAACCGACATTAGCGCCGCCGCCGGCATTACCGTCAAGTATCCGTCGAAACGATCCAAAAAGCCGCCATGGCCGGGAATGAGATTGCTGGCGTCTTTCGCACCAAAATGGCGCTTAACCGCGGATTCCAGCAAATCGCCCATTTGCGCGACCACCGCCAGAACGATGCTCGCCGCCGTGATCGGCCCGGGCGACGCCGCCGAACTGCCGACTCCGACGAACAATCCCACGCATCCCGCCAGCATCGCCCCGCCGGCAAGGCCGCTCCACGTCTTGTTGGGGCTGATAACAGGGGCGAGCTTCGGGCCGCCGATCGTGCGTCCGGTGAAATACGCGCCCACATCGGTCGCAACGACCACGCCGATGAGCCACAAGACGGTCAACAGCGCGGCATCGGGCATACCGCGCAACCAAACGGCGGCGGCAATGCCCAAAACGATATACGGGACACCGGCCACGAGAATGATCGTGCTGGCCGAGCGCCGCATGAGGCAAATAATCAGGACCGCGAGCGTACCGGCAACGACTACAATCACCGCCGCATCGAGGCGACCGACCGCCACGAGCATTGGCGCTGCGGCGGCGATGGCCATGGAGGTGATCGTCACCGGCGACCACTTCTCGCCGCACAGCGTCGCCAGTTCCCAGCACATTATCGCCGCGGCCGCGCTGAGCAATACAGAAAACACAATGCCACCGACCCACACCGCCGCTATCGCAAGCGGCAGCATGACGACCGCCGAGATGACCCTCAGGCCAAGATTGCCGATTTTAGCGGGAGCCAACGGTTGCGCCATATCTGCGGTCGCGGCGGTGAAACTCCTCCAATGCGTCAGCGAGACAGGTCCCGTCGAAATCGGGCCAAAGGACATCCTGAAATACGAACTCGGTATAGGCGAGCTGCCAGATCAAGAAATTGCTGATCCTCTGCTCGCCGCTGGTGCGGATGAGCAAATCCGGGTCGGGTATATCCGCTGTCGCAAGCGCGCCTTGCAGGGTGGTCTCGTCGATCGCGTCCGGGTCGAGCCGCCCTTCCGCAATTTCGTGGCCGAGCTTGCGCATCGCCTCGGTGATGTCCTGCCGGCCGCCGTAGCTCAGCGCCAAGATGGCCGTCAGCCCGGTGTTTTCCGCCGTGGTTGATTCCGCCTGCTCGATGAGTTGGACGATGTCGTCCGCCAAACGTCGGCGATCCCCGATGATGCGAATGCGAACGTTGTTCTTGTGCAGTTCGGCGGTCTCCGACCGTAAATAAAGCCGCAGCAACCCCATCAGATCGTGAATTTCGCTCTCCGGTCGGCTCCAGTTTTCCGACGAAAACCCAAACAGGGTCAAATAGGATATCCCCTGTTCCGCGGCGGCGCGCACACTGCGCCGCACCGCTTCCGCCCCTTGTTTATGGCCGGCCGTGCGGGGAAGGTTTCGCTGCTTGGCCCATCGACCGTTGCCATCCATGATGATGGCGACATGCTTGGGCGGCGGCGGCGTTTCGGAAGGGGACGGTAAAGGTTCCATAGCCTAGACTTGCATGATTTCCTTTTCTTTCGCTTCCAGGCTTTCGTCGATTTCCTTGATGTGCTTATCCGTCGCTTGTTGAATTTCCACCGACCGATCGCGGTGCTCATCCTTGGAAATCTCGTTGTCCTTTTCCATTTTCTTGAGCGTCTCCATCCCGTCGCGCCGGACATTGCGAACCGCAATCCGCGCCTGCTCGGCATATTTGCTCGCAACTTTCTTCAACTCGACGCGGCGTTCCTCGCTGAGATCCGGTATCGGCACCCGGATCACGCTTCCCTCGGTCTGCGGGTTGAGTCCCAGATCGGACTCGCGAATGGCTTTTTCCGCCGCCTTTACGAGCGATTGATCCCAGACCTGTACGGTGAGCAGGCGCGGCTCCGGCGCGTTGATATTACCGACCTGATTCATCGGCATTTTGCTGCCATACGCGTCTACGACGATCGGTTCGAGCAAGGACGCCGACGCGCGGCCCGTCCGCAATCCACCGAATTCGCGCCGCAACGCTTCCAATGCGCCGTCCATACGGCGCTGCAGGTCGGACATATCGGCTCCAGCCATGACTTACCCTCCCTCGGCAATGATCGTGAACGTTCCCTTGCCTTTTACCACATTTGCGAAGGCGCCTGAATCGCGAATCGAGAAAACGATGATCGGAATATCGTTTTCCCGGGCCAGTGAAATAGCGGACGCATCCATAACCTTAAGGTCGCGTGATAAGACCTCGAGATACGTCAATTTATCGTAACGCTCCGCCTTTTCATCCAGGAACGGGTCGGCGCTGTAAACGCCGTCGACCTTGGTCGCTTTCAACAGGGCGTCGCACCCCATCTCGGAGGCGCGCAACGCCGCCGCCGTATCCGTGGTAAAGAACGGATTGCCCGTGCCCGCGGCGAAAATAACGATGCGTCCCCGTTCCATGTGGCGCACGGCGCGCCGCCGGATATAGGGTTCGCACACGGTCTGCATGGGAATTGCCGACAGGACCCGCGTTTGCGCGCCGTTGGTTTCGAGCGCGCTTTGCATTGCCAGGGCATTCATGACGGTCGCCAGCATGCCCATATAGTCGGCGGTGGCCCGCTCCATGCCGTTGGCCGCGCCCGAGATGCCGCGAAAGATATTGCCGCCCCCGATCACCAGGCACACCTCGACGCCGAGCGCTGCGACTGCCGTCACCTCGCCGGCAATCCGCTCCACCGTCGCCGGGTCGAGACCGTAGTCCCGCTCACCCATCAGGGCTTCGCCGGAAAGCTTCAGAAGGACGCGGCGGTAGCCGGTTGGCGCGGATTTGTCGCCTTTGGCGCTCTGCGAGCCTGACGCCATTTACCTCATCCTTCTGCTAAGAAATTGAATTCGGCGCGGTCTAATTGTCTCCGTCGCTGCCGGTCAACGATGCCACTTCCGCGGCAAAGTCCGACTCTTCCTTTTCGATGCCCTCGCCCAATTCGTATCGGACAAAACCTTTGACGGCGATCGGCGACCCCGCATCCTTGCCGGCCTGTTCGATCACCTTCGCGATCTTGGTCTCGTTGTCGATCACGAAGGTCTGCTCGAGCAGCACGACGTCCTGATAGAATTTCCGCAGCCGGCCTTCGACCATTTTCTCGACGATTTCCGGCGCCTTGCCGCTTGCCGCCGCCTGCTCCGACAGGATCTTCCGTTCCCGATCGAGCGATTCGGCGGATACATCGTCTGTCGACAGCCACTCGGGCCGCGCTGCGGCGATGTGCATCGACAGCTGCTTGCCGACACCCTCGAGCGCACCGGTGTCCGCATCCGATTCCATCGTCACCAGCACACCAATCTTGCCAAGCCCCGGCTTGACCGCGCTGTGGACGTAGGACGCTACTGCGCCCTTGCCGGTCGAAACATACTGGACACGGCGAATGTTCATGTTTTCGCCGATCGTGGCGATCTTCTGGGTCAGCTCTTCGGCGACCGTACGGTCCGTGCCGGGGAACGGCGCTTCCAGAATGGCCGCCATGTCGCCCTTCTTTTCGAGGGCGATAGCGGTTACCTGCCGGACGAAATCCTGAAAGCCATCCTCACGGGCGACGAAATCGGTCTCGGAGTTGACCTCAACCATGGCGCCCGCGGTCCCATGGGCCAGTACGCCGATCAATCCTTCCGAGGCCACCCGCCCCGCTTTCTTCGCCGCCGCGGCCAAACCCTTTTTCCGAAGCCAATCGACCGCATCGTCCAGGCTGCCGTCATTTTCGGCCAGCGCCTTCTTGCAGTCCATCATGCCGGCGCCGGTTTTGTCACGCAGCTCCTTGACCATTGCCGCGGTGATTCCCGCCATGTGCCGATCCTTTCCTGTACCCGATTATTCTACCCAACCGACCAATGCGGAACGACTATTCCGCCTTTGGCGCTTCCGCGTCCGACGGCGTCTCGGCCGCCGCTTCGACTGCCTCGGCCGCCGGAGCTTCCGGCGCCGGCGTGTCGGCGGCAGCCTCGGCTACCGGCTCGGCCACGGCCGCTTCGACGGCGGCCGCGGCTTCGGCAACGCCCGCTTCAATCGGCGTCGCATCCGCGCCATTGCCGGTCGGCGCCGGCTCGCCATCCGCGCCGATGAATTCCTTCTGCAAGCCATCCAGCACCGCGCCCGCGACCAGATCGCAATAGAGGTTGATCGCACGCATCGCGTCGTCGTTTCCGGGCACGGGATAGGTAATGCCTTCCGGGCTGGAATTGCTGTCCAGAACGCCGATAACCGGGATGTTGAGCTT
>JBFFGE010000233.1:0-6281 GCA_041557595.1 Alphaproteobacteria bacterium | reverse complement strand
GCGCACCATTCGTTCTCGACCGAGCGGCGTCAAACGGGCATTCTTGTGAATGTTCATTCGGCTCTCCCAAAGAGTGCTGAAGCTTGGTAACTCCAGTCTCCCCGGTCAGGGCCGAATGGACAACCTATCGAAAGACCACAACTAGGGAAACGCCCGGTCGGCCAGGGGTATGCGCTTCGGGTGATCAGGCAGCCTTGTGCGCCAGCGCCATGTAATTGACGTCGAGATCGCGCGGCCTTACGCGCCAGCGATCCTTCAGCGGGTCGTAGACCACACCCGACAATTCATCCAGATGCATGCCGGCGCTGCGCAACGCCGCGGCCATTTCCGACGGTTTGACGAAACGGCGCCAGTCATGCGTGCCCTTCGGCAGCCAACCCAGCACATATTCCGCGCCCAGAATCGCCAACAGATAGGCCTTGGCGGTGCGGTTGAGCGTTGCCAGAAACATCAGTCCGCCGGGCCGCACCAGTCGGGCGCAGTCGGCAACGAAGGCCGACGGGTCGGCGACATGTTCAATGACTTCCATGGTGAGGACCACATCGAAACGGGCGCCGGTTGCCGCCAAATCGGCGGCGGTGGTGAACCGGTAATCGATCGGTAGCTGCATGTGTTGCGCGTGGTTGCGCGCAATCTCGACATTTCGCTCGGTGGCGTCGATCCCGGTGACCGTGGCGCCGAGCCGGGCCATCGGCTCGGTCAGCAGACCGCCGCCGCAACCGATATCGGCGATGGCGAGGCCGCTGAAGGGGGCGTCGCCATGGGGGTCGCGCTCAAATCGGCTCGCGATCCGGTCGCGTAAATAGGTTATGCGGACTGGGTTGAACTTGTGGAGGGGGCGAAATTTGCCGTTCGGATCCCACCATTCCTCCGCCATTGCCGCGAATTTTGCGACTTCGGCGGCGTCGACCGTCCGGTCGAGCGGGTGTAGCGTCTCTTGTTCCGTCATGATTGCCTAGTGCCGCCCGTCACCGCTCGCCGCCCCTTGCGTGGCCAGTACGCGCAGAGTATGGATACGCCGCCTTCGCGGGGCAACCTTGGAGGCGGAATCAGTCGGCGGAAGGGCCAATTCGGGATAGCGGCCAATGGCGCGAATTGTGATGAAATTCGGGGGCACGTCGGTTGCGGATCTCGACCGCATCCGCAGCACCGCCGAGCGCGTCAAAGCGGAGTATGAGCAGGGCAATGACGTGGCTGTGGCGGTTTCGGCGATGGCGGGAGAGACCAACCGCTTGATCGAATTCGTCACCGGCATCACGAAACTGCACGATGCCCGCGAATACGATGTGGTGCTATCGTCGGGCGAACAAATTACCAGCGGCCTGATGGCGCTCGCGCTCCAGGATATCGGCGTTCCCGCGCGGTCCTGGCTGGCCTGGCAGATCCCGCTGATGACCGACGACGTGCACGGCAAGGCGCGCATCCAGTCGATCGAAACGGATTTGATCGAACAGCGCTTCGCGGACCGCCAGGTCGCGGTTCTTGCCGGTTTCCAGGGGCTCGCCCCCGACCGCCGGGTCACGACCCTGGGACGGGGCGGTTCCGACACCAGCGCGGTCGCCCTGGCGGCGGCGTTGCAGGCGGACCGGTGCGATATCTACACGGATGTGGACGGCGTCTATACGTCGGATCCGCGAATCGTGACGAAGGCCAGGAAATTGAGCCGCATCACCTATGAGGAAATGCTCGAAATGGCGTCGCAGGGCGCCAAGGTGCTGCAAACCCGTTCGGTGGAACTGGCGATGAACGCGGGGGTTCGCCTCCAGGTTCTATCCAGCTTTTCCGATGAACCGGGCACGTTGGTCGTTGATGAGGGCGAAATCGTGGAAAAACAGATCGTCAGTGGAATAGCCTATAGCCGTGACGAGGCGAAGATCACGCTTGTGGGGGTCTCGGACCGGCCTGGCGTCGCGGCGGGGATCTTCGGACCGCTTTCGACCGCGAGCGTCAATGTCGATATGATCGTCCAAAGTACCTCCTCGGACGGCAAGCACACCGATATGACGTTTACCGTTACCAAGGCCGAATTCGGCCGGGTGATGCAGTTGATGGACGGGATCAAGGCGGATGTCGGCTGGGATTCAATATTGTCGGATCAGGATGTCGTCAAGATTTCGGTGATCGGCGTGGGAATGCGCAGCCATGCGGGCGTTGCGCAGGTAATGTTTCAGACGCTCGCCGAGAAGGGTATTAATATCCAGGTTATATCGACCTCGGAGATCAAGATCAGTGTTCTGGTCGCCGAGGAATATACGGAATTGGCGCTGCGCGCCTTGCATACCGCCTACGGTCTCGACACGGATTGAGCGATCCTCGCCGTTTCGCGAAATCCGGGGTCGTGGCGGCACATACCGGTGACGAACGGACAGGTTGATGACGGACAGCACGCATTGGGTCGGGTCGAGGCAGTTGTTGCGCCGCCTCCGCGACGCCATGGCGCGCGGCGGGTCCGCCCAAAAGAGGCTCGACCGGATCGCGCAGATCATCGCCCGCGGCATGGTGGCCGAGGTGTGTTCGATCTACGTCATGCGCCCGGGCGAGATGCTGGTACTCTTCAGCACCGAAGGACTGCGGAAGGACGCGGTGTTTCGGACCCGATTGAAGGTCGGCGAAGGCCTGGTCGGCGACATCGCCGGCGCCGCCCGGCCGCTCGCCTTGTCGGATGCGCAGGCGCATCCGCGCTTCGCCTACCGCCCCGAAACGGGCGAGGAAATTTACCATTCCTTCCTTGGCGTGCCGCTGCTGCGGGGCGGGCGTGTCCTCGGCGTATTGACGGTGCAGAACCAGTCGCGCCGGAACTACACCGAGGAAGAGCTCGAGACGCTCGAAACGGTCGCGATGGTCATCGCCGAACTGATCGCCAGCGGGAGTTTGCCGTCGCCCGATGACGGCACGGCCACCGCCGCCAGCGAGCCTGCGCGATTGCAGGGTAGCCGCATCAACGGCGGCCAGGCGCGCGGCCTGGCGGTCATTCACGAGCGCGGCGCCGCGATTTCCCAAACGATCGCCGAGGATCCCCGTGTGGAACTGGATCGGGTGGGCCAGGCGCTGAACGGCATGCAGATCGCTCTCGACAGCATGGTCGCTCGGCTGGCGGATGAAAACGCGGCTGCCGGCAGCGATGAATCGCTCGACATCCTGCGGACTTTCCGGATGATCGCCGACGACCGGGGTTGGATTAGTCGAATTCGCGAGGCGATCCGGAGCGGGCTGACCGCCGAGGCCGCGGTCGCCAAGGTTCAAAACGACACCCGGACCCGGATGAACCAGGTGACCGATCCCTATATCCGCGAACGGCTGCTCGATCTCGACGACTTGGCATACCGGCTGTTGCAGCATCTGACCGATGGCGCCGAGGCCGGTCCGGACCTGACGGATCATCCCGACGACGTTATCTTGATCGCGCGGTCGATGGGGCCTGCGGAACTGCTCGACTACGATCGGACGCGCATTCGTGCCTTGATCCTGGATGAAGGAACCGCCGCATCCCATGTGGCGATCGTCGCGAAAGCGCTCGAAATTCCGGTGATCGGGAATGTGCGCGGGGTGATCGGCAAGGTCGAACCGCTCGATCCGGTGCTCGTCGACGGCGACGAAGGCGTGGCGTATGTCCGGCCAAGCGACGACGTCGTGCGGAGTTTCGTCACGGGGCTCGAATTCCGGGAAAAGAAACGAGCGGCCTTTGCCGCGTCGCGGGCGCTGCCCGCCACGAGCAAGGATGGCGTCGCGGTGTCCCTGCTGATCAATGCAGGGCTGCTTATCGATCTCGATCATCTCCACGAAAGCGGGGCGGCCGGCGTCGGCCTGTACCGCACCGAAATTCCATTCATGATCCGCGCGCAGTTTCCGCGGGTCGATGCGCAGACCAAATTGTATGGAGAGATCTTCGACCGCGCGAATGGTAAGCCCGTGGTTTTTCGGACGCTGGATATCGGCGGCGACAAGTTGCTGCCCTATCTCCGGACGTCGGGCGACGAAAACCCGGCAATGGGCTGGCGCGCCCTGCGGATTGCGTTGGACCGTCCAGCGATCCTGCGGCTGCAAATTCGTGCGCTCATCCGGGCATCCGAGGATCGCGATCTCCGTGTCATGTTTCCGATGGTGTCCGAGGTCGCCGAATTCGATGCGGCGCGCCGGCTCTTCGACTTCGAGTTGGATCGCCATGAGAAGCGTGGCGGCCGCTTACCGGTCTCGGTCGCGGTCGGCGCGATGCTGGAGGTGCCCGCACTCTTTCTGCAGCTGCCGCAGTTGCTGCAGCGGGTCGATTTCCTGTCGATCGGGTCGAACGACCTGGTGCAATTTCTATTCGCCTGCGACCGCGGCAACGCGCGGGTGAACGAACGGTACGACGTTTTGTCGCCGGCGGTGTTTCGATTGTTGAGCGATGTCGTCAGCCAGTGCAACGCCGCCGGCGTGCCCTTCAGCCTGTGTGGCGAAATGGCCGGCGAGCCCCTGGAAGCGCTGGCGCTGGTCGGGATCGGCGTGCGATCCCTGTCGATGCCGCCGGGCGCGATCGATGCGGTTCGGCACATGATCCGACAGCTCGATGTCGGCCAACTTGAAGCCCATATGGCCGGAATGGCGGATACGGCGGCGCATAGTCTTCGCGCCGAACTGCGGGATTTTGCCGATTCTCAGGGAATAGAATATTCACCAATTGAAATTATTCCTAAAAACTGGATTTTGCGGGGTGATGGTTCTCATGGAGTGCCGAATTGCATGCAAGATTGAAAGATGCAAATTCGCCGCCGTTTGGTGTATAATCCCTGCTGAGGGGAATGATCGGCAGAGCAATTTCCTAAGCCGGGCCGGGGTAACGGCGTGCCGGGCTTGCTGTTGAATTAGGGGGCTAAGCCAGCGATGGCGAATAACCTTTGGAAGTTGGACCGTCGCGGCGATGAAGATCGGCCGCCGGCGGAGCCTGCCGAACCGGTTTCCCAGGAAACCAATTTTGAACCTGTCGGCGACGCGTTGCGGGCGCGGCGGGAGGAACGCGGCGAGGATCTGCGCTACGTCGCACAAATTCTCCGCATACGGTATCCCTATCTCAAAGCCATCGAAGACAGCCTCATCGACGAGTTGCCCGGCGCGACCTACGCCATCGGGTTCGTCCGTACTTATGCCGAGCATCTCGGCCTCGACAGCCGGGACCTCGTGACCCGGTTCAAGGCGGAAGTGGATGGCCTGAACGCGCGGTCGGATTTGCATTTTCCGGCGCCGATTCCCGAGGGCGGCGTTCCAAGCGGCGCGGTTTTGATCGTCGCGGTCGTTATGGCCTTCGGGATATTCGGCACATGGAGCTATCTCTCCGCACCCGACGATACGGTTGCCGAAGTCGTGCCCGCGGTTCCGGTGGAAGGCGGCGACACGGCCAGTGCCGGAGGGGAGACGCCGCCGGCCGTCGCCGGCACCGATGGCAGCACGGCGGACGCCGCGGACACGTCTGAGGCCATTCCGCCAGATCAGGCATCGACGAACGGAGTGGCCGAGACGAAGAAGGATGAGGCCTCGGTCGCGGCAGTGCCGGAACCGGCGAACAAGAGATCGGAACCGGCGGTTGTTTCTGCGCCTCCCAGTATCGCGGCCTCGGTCGCGCGTGCCCGGGCGCGGGCGATCGCGGATCCGGCGCCGGAAACTGCGCCCGAAACCGCAGCGGAACCCGCTCCGACGGCAGCGGATGCGCCGGCGGAATTGCCCGCCGCCAATTCCGTCGCGGCGGTTCCGCCGTCGTTTCAAACACCTGCAGAGCCGGAGAGCGCGGTGGCTAGGACACCGAGAAGCTATGGCGCGAACCAAAGCGGCAACCGCATCATGGTGGAAGCGGTGGCCGATAGCTGGGTTGAGGTTCGGGACAAGAAAACCGACGAACTGTTGCTGACGCGGGTGCTATTCAAGGGCGACCGCTACTACGTTCCAAACCGGGAGGGGCTGTCGCTGCTGACCGGCAATGCCGGCGGGTTGCGAATTTTTGTCGACGGCGAATCCGCACCGTCGATCGGACCGGTCGGCTCGGTCCGTCGTGATGTGCCCCTTGAGCCGGACAAGCTCAAGGGCAGCACGTCGAGTTCAGGAAGCGATGGTTCGGCGACGATCGAATCGCCGACGGAGTCGACCCCTCAGTAATATGAAAATTCGTCGCGCCTAGATGTGGTCTTTCGATAGGTTGTCCATTCGGCCCTGACCGGGGAGACTGGAGTTACCAAGCTTCAGCACTCTTTGGGAGAGCCGAATGAACATTCACAAGAATGCCCGTTTGACGCCGCTCGGTCGAGAACGAATGG
>JBFFGE010000232.1:0-6318 GCA_041557595.1 Alphaproteobacteria bacterium | reverse complement strand
TCAGATCAACGCGCGGACCACCTGCCGCTTTGGACGCATATGTATAATTGGCATCGACCCCATGGCGGAATAAAAGACAAGACGCCAATCAGTCGACTCCGGATCAACCGGGACAACCTGTTGAGGCTCCACATCTAGGCTGCATTGTCCAAAGACTTGCCGAGGAAACTTACGGCATTATCGAGTGTGCCGAGCTCGCGGTAGTCGCTCTCCGCGATGGAAACGCCGAGGCGCTCGTGTAACGCGGTCACCAAATTGAGAAAATCCATCGAATCGATATCGAATTCCTCGCGCAAATCGCCCGCGGCGTCCACATCCGCCGCGTCGATATCCGGCGCTATTTTTCCCAGTTCGTCCAACAGGACGGCTTTGATTTCATTCTGGTTCATAAGGCCTCCGGATCCTGTAACAAGTCGCCAATCGTTCTGAGGAACAGGGCACCGCGATGGCCGTCGCTGACGCGATGATCCGCTGAAAGGGTCGCGGTAACGACCAAGCGCGGTACAATTTTTCCTTCTACCACCCACGGGCGTTCGATCACGCTGCCGAACCCGACCAGGGCGACCTGCGGGGGATAGATGACACCGTAAAGGGCTTCGACGCCGCGTTCGCCGAGGCTGGAAACCGTAATCGTCGGATCCGTCAATTCGGAACTTCGGATCCGGCCAGCGCGGACCCTGGTCGTCAGATCCCTCAACGTTTTCATCAAGACATCGAGCGACAGCTGGTCGACGTGATGCACCGCCGGAGCCACCAGACCCCCGCCCCGTATCGCAATTGCGGTCCCGATATGGATCGAGTCTGCCTTTTGGACGGCGTTGTCTTCGTAGAAACCGTTGAATTCAGGGAACCGCCGCAGCGCAAGGGCAACCGCCTTCATCAGTAACACGCCGGCAAGCAATCGGTCCGCCGGCGGTTGGTCTGCGTTTACCTGGGTCAGCCACTCGGCCGCCCGCTGCATCTCGATCGTGTGCTTCAGGTAGAAATGCGGAATTTCCCGTTTCGACCGCGCCATCGCGGCGGCAATCGCGCGGCGCATGCCGTCAAGGTCGATTCCCGCCGCCGGTCTTTTCGTATCTGCCGTCTTACCGGCCGACGAAGCGACATCGGCGAGCTGGATGGCGCCATCGGGTCCGCTGCCGCGGATCGTCGCCAGATCAATTCCTTCCTCGGCCGCCAACCGGCGCGCCGCCGGCGAAGCCCGGCCTCCCGCGGCAGCCGGGGGAATCGGAGGTACGGCGGGCGCCACGGCGACAGGTTGCGCCACATCCATTGTCGTCGGTTGGACCGGCATCGGAGGCAATTCCGCGTCTTGCCCATTCGAAATTTCCGCCATCGGCATACCGACCGGCACTGTGTCACCGGAATTGACCAGAAGCGCGCCGACGGTGCCATCCTCGAACACCTCGATTTCGATTGCGCCTTTTTGCGTTTCGATTACGGCGATGATATCGCCATGACGCACCCTATCGCCCGGCTTGACCAACCACTCGGTCAGGGTGCCGGCCTCCATATCGGCGCCAAGCGACGGCATGAGGAAAGTGCCCATCGGAGCGAAACGTCAGACGCCCATCGCCGCGCGCGCCGCGGCGACGATTTGCGGCACCTGCGGGATAGACGCTTCCTCCAGGTGGCGCGCATAGGGGATCGGCACCTCGGCGCTGCAAACGCGGCCGACCGGCATATCCAGATTCCAGAATGCCCGTTCCATGATCCGGGCAGAGACTTCGGCCGCCAGACTGCCGCTTCGCCAACCTTCGTCGACGATGATGGCGCGGCGGGTCTTTGAGACCGACGCTACAATCGTGTCCTCATCCAGGGGCCGTAGGGTTCGGAGGTCGATGACTTCGGCGTCGATGCCGTCTTTCGCGAGGGTTTCCGCGGCTTCCAGCGTCTTCCAGAGCGATCCGCCATAGGTAATCAATGAGATGTTTTCACCGGGTCGCCGCACCGCCGCCTGGTCGATCTGCACGGCGTCCGCCCCGTCGGGCAACCGCCCGGTGCGATTGTAGAGCATTACATTTTCGAAGATCAGAACCGGGTCCGGATCCTCGAGCGCACTCCACAACATGCCGCGCGCGTCTTCGATCGTGGCCGGCGCCAGAACCTTGATGCCGGGGATATGCGCATACCAGCCTTCAAGACTGTGCGAATGTTGGGCGGCCAGCTGCTTGCCGGCCCCCGTTGCCATGCGAATGACCAAGGGCACGCCGAACTGGCCCCCCGACATATGCCGTATCGTGGCGGCGTTGTTGAGGATCTGGTCCAGCGCAAGCAAGCTGAAATTGACCGTCATCAACTCGACGATCGGCCGCATGCCGGCCATTGCTGCGCCGATACCCGCCCCGGTAAAGCCGGACTCCGACAGCGGCGTATCGAGGATGCGTTTCGGGCCGAATTCGTCGAACAGTCCCTTGCTCACCGCATAGCATCCACCATACCGCCCGACGTCCTCCCCCATCAGGAAGACACGGTCGTCGCGCAGCATCGCGTCGCGGATCGCCTGCCGAACCGCTTCGCGGTATGTGGTCTCCACGGCCGCCGATTGCGCCGCCGGCTTGCTATTCATTGTGCCGCCTCCATAGCGTAAACGTGCTCCGTCAAGGTTTCCACGGGTTCCCATTCGGAGGCTTCGGCAAACGCGACCACGCGGTCGATCTCGGCCCGAATTTCGGACTCGATTCCAGCGATATCTTCCGGATGCGCGAGTTCGTTTTCCAATAGCCACCCCTGGAAGCGGACAATCGGCCCCCTGCCGCGCCATTCCTCGACTTCCGCCTTGTCGCGATAGAGCTGCGCGTCGAACATCGAGTGGGCGCGAAACCGGTAGGTGCGGCACTCGAGAAAATACGGCTTCCCGGTGTCGCGCACCGTATGAATCGCCCGTTTGGCCGCGGTCTCGACGGCGACGACATCCATACCGTCGACCGCTTCCGATGAAATGTTGTAGGCCGCCGCCTTGGCGTGGATATCGGTTTCCGATTCGGAGATCTCCAGCGCCGTTCCCATCGCATAGCGATTGTTCTCGCAGACGAACAACACCGGCAGTCGCCACAACGCCGCAAGGTTGAGGCTTTCGTGGAACTCCCCCTCGGCAACGGCGCCCTCGCCGAAGAAGCTTGCCGTAACCCGACCCTCTTCCTGCAGGCGATCCGCAAGCGCCAGTCCCACCGCCAGCGGCAAGCCGCCGCCAACGATCGCGTTGCCGCCGTAGAAATTCGTTTCGGCATCGAACAAATGCATGGAGCCGCCCCGGCCGCCGCTGCATCCATCCCGTTTGCCATACATCTCGGCCATCACGGAATCCATACCGACGCCACGAACCAAGGCATGACCGTGTTCTCGATAGGTTGCCACGACTCGATCCTGGTCCGACAACACCGGGATTATGCCCGCTGCGACGGCTTCCTCGCCGTCATAGAGATGCAAGAAGCCGCGAATTTTCTCCTGCGTGTAGAGTTGCGCGCACCGATCCTCGAACATCCGCACCCGAAGCATATGCCGCAGCAAATCGAGGACGTGTTCGCGGGTCAGGCGCGGCTTCTCGGACCGATCGTTCATCGTTCATCACTCTCCAGCGTCGACAAATCGCCTTCCGGCAAACCGAGTTCCCGCGCCTTCAGCAAGCGCCGCATGATTTTGCCGCTGCGGGTTTTCGGCAGGTTGGTGCGAAAATCGATTTCCTTTGGCGCGACCGCGGAACCAAGCCGTTTCCGCGCATGCCCCAGCAATTCCCGCCGCAGCGTGTCGGACGCCTCGAACCCGTCATTCAGGGCGACGAACGCCTTGACCAATTCGCCCACTGTGGGTTCCGGCTTTCCGATCACCGCGGCCTCGGCAACGGCGGCATGCTCCATCAGCGCGCTTTCCACCTCGAACGGGCCAATCAAATGGCCGGCGGATTTGATGACGTCGTCGTCGCGGCCCACGAACCAGAAGTAGCCGTCCTCATCCTGCATCGCGAGATCTCCGGTCAGGTACCAATCGCCGGCAAAGCATTTCCGGTAACGCTCCTCTTCGTGGAGATACCCGCGCATCATCGACGGCCAGCCGGTCCTGAGCGCCAGTTCGCCGACTGTATTCGGTGCCGGTGCGATCTCGACGTCGCCGTTTGGCTGCCGGACGATAGCCGCCTCGATACCCGGCAGCGGGCGGCCCATCGAACCCGGTTTCACATCCATGGAACGGTAATTCGCGATCATGATCCCACCGGTCTCGGTCTGCCACCAATTGTCGTGTATCGGCAGGCCGAAGGCCTCGACGCCCCATAGAACGGCTTCCGGATTAAGCGGCTCGCCGACACTCGCGATAAACCGGAGGTGCGGCAGATCGCGTTTCGCAGCGGCGACGCCGTCGAGTTTCATCAGCATGCGAATTGCGGTCGGGGCCGTGTACCAGACGTTGACGTTCTGTTCGCGCAGGATTTCGTACCAACGCGCCGCGTCGAAATCGGCCTGATCGACGATCATCGTGACGCCCGCCGTCAGGGGCGCGATGATGCCGTACGAGGTGCCGGTGACCCAACCGGGATCGGCCGTGCACCAGAAGACATCCCCTTCGCGCAGGTCGAGTGCGTACCGGCCCGTAATGTGGTGCGCCACCACCGCTTCATGCACATGGATGGCGCCCTTCGGACGGCCGGTGGTGCCGCTGGTGAAATGCAGCAGCGCCATGTCCTCCGGTTCGGTCCGGACAATTTCGAAATCGGTGGAAGCCGCCGCCATGGCATCGGCCAGACACGTCGTGGTCGGCGCCAGGGCATCGTCTTTCCGGTCGATCAGCAAGACAAATTCCAGCGTTTCGACCTCGTCGCGCCACGCCGCGACCTTACGTTTGTAGAATGCCTCGGTGGTCACCAGTACTTTGGCGCCGCCGATGCTCATGCGCGCCTTGATCGGTTCGGGACCGAACGCGGAAAACAACGGCGAGTAGACGCTGCCGTTTTTCAAGGTCCCGAGAGCGGCGACGTACAGGTCGGGGACACGCCCCAGCAGGCTGTAGACGCGATCGCCCTTGCCGACGCCGAGGCTCGCCAGGACATTCGCGAACCGGTTGCTTTGCTCCGCAAGCGCGCGATAGGTGATGTCGCGCACGCTATCGTCGCGCCCCAACCAGCGCAGCGCGACCGTCTCCGCCTTCCCATGCACAAGGTGGCGGTCGACAGCTTCATAGGCGATATTGAGCCCGCCGCCGGGCAGGCCATCCAAGGCCGCCCGCGCGTCGGTCCAGGTGAAAGATTCCCGGACCCGCTGATAGTCGTCAAGATTCGCGTGCCGCGCGTCCGCGCCGGCATCCTTCCGGATCGTCGGCCATTGCATGACGGAGCCGGAATTTCCGGTCTCGGATTTCGTCCTGTTCTTCATCACAAGACCGATCCTGCCGCGCCCGCCGCCGCGTCTCTTTGATTCACGTCAAGGTCTCGGCAATGGCGCCGGCAAAACAGCAAACGACCGGGCAATCTTAATCCGTGTTTGCCGTCGGTACCGTACTTGGGCTGCGGCGATCCAACGTGCTTTCGCGTTTCGGTTCTACGCCATCGACGCGAGGTCGGGATCGCCAAGCCGCCAGCGCCGCCTGCTCGGCTTCATCGCCCGCTAGACCCTCCTCACGCCGACATCGGTCTCCCATGGTCTGGGCGTCGAAAACGGCCTTTGGAGACGCTCGCCCGATTCCGGCCCTATCGTCTCCGTATTGGTGTCTCCGCACGGCGTCCCCTGATCGGAAACGCCCGGAAACCGGCGACTTCCCGGCGATCTGGGTCTGGAGACGAAACATCATGGGACCGGGAATGGTGGTGGAGGCAGTCTTGAGCGAACCCGTCTCCGGATTTCGCCTGATTCTACGTGTTTTATCGATTTTTGCAGGCCAATTGGAATATTTGCGGCCCTGAGAAGCTCTTTTTATATTCATTGGTAGTGACTTAGGGAGTTTTTCCGCGGTTTCTTAAACAGGCGGAAAACACGGAAGAAACACGTCGAAAACACGCTGATAAAGGGTCTATAGCAGGCCCGCTACAGGTGGCCAACAGGCTAGCTACAGCAATCGCTGGCTGCCAACGCTTTCTATGTCTGCTTACCCCCTGCCGCCTCAACCGGTCGACGCAGTGTCGAATTTTGCGCACCAAGCCCGGATCAAGGGAAGCAGTGTGCCCTAGCTGTGGAGCCTCAACAGGTTGTCCCGGTTGATTCGGAGTCGACTGATTGGCGTCTTGTCTTTTATTCCGCCATGGGGTCGATGCCAATTATACATATGCGTCCAAAGCGGCAGGTGGTCCGCGCGTTGATCTGACGTGCGATATGCTCGCGCATAGGCCCATTC
>JBFFGE010000231.1:0-6437 GCA_041557595.1 Alphaproteobacteria bacterium | reverse complement strand
TGCAACCGGCGCATATCTATACGCACAGCTGGCGCAATGGCGACGTGGTGATGTGGGACAACGGGCGGCTGCTGCACCGGCGCGACGCATTCGACGAAGCCCTGCCCCGTTTCGCCAAGCGAACGACCATATTCCTGCGGCCGGAGGATTTCGCGGTCCCGGAACCCGCCATGACGTCTTCTTGACGCGCCCGAGAAAGGGGCTTAAGTCCGCGCTTCTTTTATGAGCCAGCGGCAGACGCACCCGACCCCATGACCTATTCGGTAAAAGAGATCTTCTATACGCTGCAGGGCGAAGGCGCGCGCACGGGCCGCGCATCCGTTTTCTGCCGGTTTTCCGGCTGCAATCTCTGGACCGGCCGCGAAGCGGACAGGGCCACCGCCGTCTGCCGGTTTTGCGACACCGACTTCGTCGGCACCGACGGGCTCGGCGGCGGCCGGTTCGAGACCGCCGAAGCGCTCGCCGAAACGATCGCGTCCTACTGGCCGTCCGGGGCGACCGGCGCCCCGTATGCGGTCTGCACTGGCGGCGAACCCTTGCTGCAATTGGACCCGCCGCTGATCGACGCGCTGCACCGGCACGGTTTCGAGATTGCCATCGAGACCAACGGAACCCTGCCCGTCCCCGCCGGCATCGACTGGATTTGCGTGAGCCCGAAGGCGGGCGCCGACTTTACCCAGCAATCCGGCGATGAACTGAAGATCGTCTTTCCCCAGCCGGGCCTGGATCCGTCGGCCATGCGCGACCTCGATTTCGAGTATTTCTCGTTGCAGCCGATGGACGGACCCGATATCGAGAGCAACATGGCAGCGGCCTGCGCCTACTGCCTCGACCACCCGCAATGGCGGCTCAGCCTGCAAACCCACAAGATGCTCGGAATCCGTTGATGACAAATGTCGTAACCATCGTAAAGAGCTTCGGGTTCAGCGCCGCGCATTTCTTCCCCAATATGCCGGAAGATCACCCCTACGGACGCATGCACGGCCATACCTTCAAGGTCGAATTGGCGCTGACCGGCATTCCGAACCCGCAATCCGGCTGGGTGCAGGATTTCGATCAGGTCAACGCCGCGATCGCGACGGTGCGGGAAACGCTCGACCACAACTGCCTGAACGACATTCCGGGCCTCGACCTGCCGAGCCTGGAGAATATCAGCATTTGGCTGTGGGAGCGATTGAAGGGCGCGCTGCCGGCGCTGTCCTGCGTCACCGTCAGCCGCGAGGGCAATGGCGAGGCCTGCCACTATACCGGGCCGATTGGCTGAAACCCGCGCCTACCCATTCGATTTCTATACCGGACGGTCGCCCTCGACGATGACGCGGTACAGCAGCCTCCGCTCCGTCATGTCGTAATCCGCATGGGCGCGGTGCATCGCGGCGCGGTTGTCGAAGACGACCATGTCGCCAAGCCGCCAATCGTGCCGGTAGACGAATTCCGGCTTGATCGCCTGCGCCAGCAGATCGGCCAGAAAATCGATGCTTTCCTCCGGTTCCATGCCTTCGATCCGCTCGGTCTTGCTGATGTGGAAGTACAGCGCCTTGGTGCCGTTGTCCGGATGCGTCCGCACCATCGGGTGCACCACGTCGTTGGAGTATTTTACCGCATCCTCCGGCCGTGCCCGCGCATTGCCGCCCTTGGTCACCTCCACCGCCAAATTGTTGACCGTCTTCATACCCGATAGCCGATCCTGTAGGTCTTTGGGCAACGCCGCGAGGCCGGCCCGCATATTCGCGAAGCTGGTGCCTCCGCCCTGCCCCGGCAGCTCGACCGCATAGAGCGTCGTCGCCTTGGGCGGGCGTTCATGGTTGGTGTGGTCCGTATGCCACATGGTCGCGCGCGGGATGCGTTTGCCGTCCGGGCCGACGCCGCCATCCTCGCTCGATACATAGGCGAGATGCGGATGGTCCGGGCTCTCGAACTGCGAATAGTGTTGCTTCATGGTCGGTCCGAAAATGCCCGCCGCCTCGACGAACTCGATCGGTTCCAATTGCTGTCCGCGAAAGACCAGGACGATGTGCTCGGCCAACGCATCGTTCAACGCCGCCCGCGTTGCCGCGTCGACCGGCGCACGCAAATCGATCCCATCGATCCGTGCTGCAATATGCTCACCGAGCGGCTCAATCGTAAACGCCATTCCGCCCCCTCCATCCTTCCTGGATTGCGATTCCCGCATCGCGCGGACCGTCACGCCGCTTCGCGGATCTGGCGCAGCGTCTCGAGCGTCCGCTGGGCCTTGTAGACGATCGGATAGTCGATGAAATAGCCGTCCATCTGGATCGAGGACGAGCCCTGCTTCTCGGCCTCCGCAAAGGCCGCGACGACACGCTTGGCGAAGTCGATTTCCGCATCGCTCGGCGTGAAGACCCGGTTCACCACCTCGACTTGCGGCGGATAGATGCACATCTTGCCCTGGAAGCCGATCTGCTTCACATGCCGCGTCGAGGCTTCGAGGTTTTCCAGATCCTTGATATGGATCCAGACGGTGTCGAGCGGCGGTTCGAGATCTCCGACCCGGGACGCCATCACCATCTCCGCCCGCGCATGCTCCAGCTCGGTCTCTTCGATCGTCCATTCCATGTTCATGTCGAGCGTATAATCGCCCGCGCCGAACGCCATGCGCCGTATCCGCGTGCCCGCGCAGGCGATCTCCCGCGCGGCCGCAATGCCCTTCCCCGTCTCGATGATGGGAATGATGTCGATGCCGCCGACCGGCAGGCCGCGTTCGCGCTCGAGACTGCCGACCAGCCAGTCGAAGGATCGTATTTGATCGGCGCTCTCGCACATCGGAAAGATGATGCCGTCGAGCCAGGACCCGACGATGGCGGCGACGTCGCCGTAGCAGAATTCGGTATTGTAGGAATTGACCCGGACATAGCCGCCGCCCCGGCGCGGCGCCTTCAACGCCTCGACCACGGTTGCCCGCGTCGCCACCTTTTCCGCATTCGCCACCGCATCCTCGAGATCGAGAATGACATTGTCCGAGCCGCAGCCGAAAACCTTCTCGACCTTGCGCGGGTGATTGCCGGGGGCGAACAGAAAGCTACGGTATGCGGGCATGACGATCCTCTTGCGTCTGACTGGTTCGCGCGATCATGCCAAACCGGCTCGCGGAGAACAATCGGCTTGGGCCCGGCACTGCCGAAAGCGATTAAATAATTCTTATCGTAAAACGATAAATTATTATTGTTTTGTGTGGAAATCTGCTTTCTATTGTGGTCGGGTTTAGCTGGTCACGAGGCCCCTCATGTCGAACCTAAACCGCATTCAGCGTGTCAGCCGGATAATGCGGGTCTGCTGTACGATTACCGCCTTCGCAATTCCGGTCGTTTTGGCGACGATGTGGGCAACCTTCAGCGCCTGGGCACCGACCCACCCGGAATTCGTCCATATCCGGCCCCTGGCCGACCCCATGCCAGTGCCATCGCTCCTCCTGGGTTTCGCAATCTCTTTGATCCCGGGTGGCATCTCCATTCTTGCCTTCTGGCGCTTGCGCGCGCTGTTCGGCCTCTATGAACAAGGGCAAATATTCACCGCGGGAAGCATCCGTTCGCTTCGTGGATTCGCCATCGCCATCATTCTCTTCGCCATCGCGAAACCCCTGGCGAACGCCTTGCTCAGCATGGCGCTGACGCTCAGCAACCCGCCGGGACAAAAGATGCTGGCAATAAGCGTCGGGTCTTCCGACCTCACCACCGCGTTCATCGGCTGCGTCTTCCTGATCATCGCCTGGACCATGGACGAAGGCCGGGAGCTGGCGGAAGAACAGGCGCAGATCGTCTAAGCGGCCGGGAAGCTGCCCGATGCCGATCATCGTCACCCTCGACGTCATGCTGGCGATGCGAAAGGTCAAATCGAAGGACCTTGCGGCGGCGGTCGGCATTACCGAACAGAATCTGTCGCTCTTGAAATCAGGCAAGGTCAAGGGCATCCGGTTTGCCACGCTGCAGGCAATTTGCGACCACCTCGACTGTCAGCCCGGCGATATCCTGAGATATCAGGAACCGGAGGAGACATGACGCGGTACCGAAACGTTTCCCTCGCTTTGCTCCTTGCAGCAGCGTTGGTAAGTACGTCCTGCAGCGAGAAACAGTTGAAGCATTTTGCCCACGATCTGTGCCGGGCTGCGCCGAATTGCACCAGTTACGGCAAGGACGGCGAGCCGACTGAACGCTGGGATCCGTGAACCGGTGCCCATCCGGTCTGGCGTCGAAAGTGGTGGTATCGAACTAAAATCACCACGCAGCCGCCCGGCGAAGGTATTATCGACCTGACCACCGACACCACTACAGCCCGAGCCACGCTTCGTATTGCCGGCGTCCGGCCCCAATTCAGAAAACCAATGCCCTCAGAGACTGACCTGAACTTCGAGGACGGCACCGGCGCATTTTACAGGGACCTCGCTCCGTTCGACGATTTCGAAGGCTTCACCGACCTTTCGCATTATCGGCGCTTGCCCGCGGACTGGCTGATCGCGCTGGCGGATATCGAGGGCTCGACCAGGGCGATTGCGCAAGGCCGCTATAAGGACGTCAACATGATGGGCGCCGCCTGCATTACGGCGGTGTTGAATGCCCTCAAGCAATTTCATCCCGTCCCCGAGATACCCTATGTCTTCGGCGGGGACGGCGCTGCGCTAGCGGTGCCCGGCTTTTGCGCGGAGGCGGTCCGCCGGGCGTTGACGTGCACGAAAACACTCTGCGAATCCCGGTTCGGCTTGACCATGCGCATTGGCATCGTGCCGGTGGCCGACATTCAGGCGCGCAACCGCGACGTTCTTGCCGCAAAATTCCGCCTCAGCCCCGGCAATCACCTGGCCCTGTTCGCCGGCGGCGGCATGGAACTGGCCGACAGCTTGATCAAGGACGACGTCGCCGGAGCGGCCTATCGGCTGGACTCGGCTGCGTCCGGCGATGCGCCCGATTTGGAGGGTTTGACCTGCCGCTGGGCACCGATGGGCGCGCGAAACGGCACGATCCTGTCCGTGCTGGTGATGTCGACCGCAACCGATCCGGCCAGCCGATCGGCCACATTCGAGACGGTCGTCGCTTGCATGAACGACGCGCTGAAGCAGAATTTCAGCGATCTCTCGCCCGCGACGGATGGCGGCTTACGCTTCCGCTGGCCACCCGCCGGAGTTTTGACCGAGGCCCGCGCCACATGCGGTCAGGGGCAACCCGCCTTCCTGAAACGGCTCGCCGGCATCCTCGGCCAAAGTGCCGTGCAATGGTTCCTGCACCGCAGCGGCGGCCGGGCCGGCGCGTATCACGCGCCCGCCTACAAAGCCGAACTGATCGCCAATACCGACTTCCAGCGCTTCGACGACATGCTTCGGCTGGTGCTCGATTGCAGCCTGGACCAGGCACGCGCCCTCGAAGACTGTCTCGAAACCATGCGCCGCGAGGGCGGTATCGTGTTCGGCATACACGCTGCCGACACGGCCCTCATGACCTGCCTCGTCTTCAGCCTGGAAAATTCCGAACATGTCCATTTTCTGGATGGCGGCAATGGCGGTTTTGCCGAAGCGGCGCGACATCTGAAGGCGCAATTGGCGACCGTGCCGAACGTCCCGACGGCCGGCTCGGCGAACCGATAGCACCCTCCCAAAAACGATCCGGCTTATTTCGCGGGCGCGACGCGGCCGAGGAACTCGATCGCCGCGCCGGCAAAATTGTCGTTGCGGTCGCCGGCGACCATGTGCGCCGCGTTGTTCACCTGGACATACTCCGCATGCGGGCATTGCTTGAGGAAGCTTTGCGCCCCCTCCTCGCTGAGGACATTCGACAACCCGCCGCGCACCAGCAGCGTCGGCAGTGTCAAATTATCGGCGCAGGCGTGCAGCCGGTCCCGATGGCCCTGCTCGTCGCGCCATTTCTGGCGGCGCGCCGGATCCCAGTGCCAGTGGAACTTGCCGTCGGCGCCGAGCCGGATGTTCTTGGCGAGGCCGTCGAGCGTGCGCGGCCGCGGCCGGTGCGGCTGATAGTTCGAGATCGCCTCGGCGACCTCCTCCAGACTGTCGAACCCTTCCGGCTTCTGGTTCATGAACGCCATGATCTCGGCCCGGCCCTCGGGCTCGGTGCGCGGCGCGGTATCGACCAGCACGAGCGCCGCCGCATCGACCTTGCCTTCGCCGACGGCCAGCAGGCTGACCCCGCCGCCCATCGACGCGCCGATCAGGATCGGTTTCTTGCCGCCGACCGCGGCAATGACGCAACACAGATCCTCGACCATGAAATCCGCGCCATAATCGTCCGGCGGCGCCCAGGCGGAATCGCCGTGACCGCGCGCGTCGAAGGCGACCACGTGATAGCCCGCCTTGCCGAGCGTTTCGCCCGCCCCCTTCCAGGCATGGCGGGTCTGCCCGCCGCCATGTTGCAGCACCACGAGCGGACCGTCCGGATCGCCCCAGCTGTCGCCGGCAATCTCGAGGCCGCCCGCCC
>JBFFGE010000230.1:0-6467 GCA_041557595.1 Alphaproteobacteria bacterium | reverse complement strand
GGCCACCCGGCGGAAGCGCTTGTGGATCTGTCTTAGGGTTTCCCGCTAAGCGGTTTGAATAAAAGCATCCCGGGCTGCGAATGAGCCCGGGATTTGCTTTTTGGTAGCTATATTGTTCGTCCTTCCCGCGAAGGCGGGAATCCAGCGGTGCCGATAACCACCGGTTTTCGGATTGCCGCTTTGCGCCGTCCGGAATGACGGCGGTGTTTTTCACCACGCGGCTTCCAGCAGCGACAGCATGTGTGCGGTGTAGTCGCCGGGCCGGTCGCCGGGGTTGGCGTTGAAGTTCTTCAGCGTGTCGTTCGCGAGTTTGGGTAAGTCTTCGCGCGGGATATCCAGCTCGTGCAGCCGGGTCGGCATGCCGACGCGCCGATAGATGTCGTCCAGACCTTCGGCGGTTGCCTCGGCGGCCGCCTCGGCCGTCATGCCGTCCTGCCACACGCCGAGCGCCTCTGCGATCCGCTTCGCCACATCGATATCCTTGGGCGGGGTGAGCCGCGTGACCGTCGGAATGACGCTCGAGGTGGATTCGCCCTGCCAGACATGGTCGTAGCGGATGTGCAGCGCGGTGGCGAGCGCGTAGGAATTGGCGGCGGTCTGGTCCCATTCGCGGCGCCGGCCCTGATCGTCGTCGGCGGCCCGGTTCTCGAGGAAGGCGGCGCAGCAGAGGTCGATGCGGATTGCCGGGTTGTCGGGTTCCTCCATGATCCGGGGCAGCGCGCCATGCAGCAGGCGGAAGGCGTGGCGCCGGTCGGCCTCGACCAGCGGCGTCAGCACACGGGCGCCGAGATGCCGGAGCCCGCTGGAAAACCCGGTCGTCGCGGTCGAGCGGATCAGTTCGGGCGGTGCGGTCATCAGGGCGGCGGCGTCCCAGAACAGCGCGGCCGGTCGGGTCTTCGGATCGAAGTATTCCATCCGGTGGTCGAGGTCTTCGTTCTTCAGCCCCGATCCGGCCCGGTTCATCGCCGAGGTCGGCGTGGTGGGAATGTTGATGATCGGCGGCTTGGGCGCCATCAGGCGCGGGCTATAGGCGGGCTTTCCTTCCGGGTATTGCGTCATCAGGTCGAACGGATCGCCTTTTTCGCCGAGCAGGATCGCGACCACCCGCGTGCCGACGATCACGCTGCCGCCGCCGACCGCGATCAGCAGATCCGCGTCCGCGGCGCGCGCCGCCGCGACCGCCGCCTGCACCGAGGGCCAATCGGAATCCTTGCCCATCGCCTCGAAGGCGCCGGCGTAGAGTTCGCCGAGTTCGGCCTGGATGCGGGCGGGCAGGTCTGTCTTGGTCGCCACTGTCCGGCCGCAGATGACGAAGGCGCGGCGCGCCTTTTGCCGTTCGACTTCGGTCCGGAGGTGGGCGAGGGCGTTATCGCCCGAATACAGGCGCAACGGGTACCCCACCGCGCGAAAACTACGGGATTCCATATCCATGTAGAACCTTTACAGCATGGTTGTGTCGCGCGACCGGCGGTGCGCCGTCACGCAGTGCGAAGAAACGTCAATTTGGATCAGGCGACCGCGAGAACCGGGTCGCCCTGGATCGACTTGGAGGGTTGTCCGTCGACACCGACCGGTATATCGCCGACCAGCGTGACGCGGTAGAATTCGCGACCGAAATCGCTGGCATAGATGTCCCGCGGCGCCAGATGCGCGACCGACCGGTTGTCCCAGAACGCGATGCTGCCCGGCTCCCATTTGAAGCGCACGGTGAATTCCGGTCGCACCGCGTGTTCCTTGAGCAGTGCGAGCAGGCTTTCGCTTTCCGTCGGCGTTACGTCCACGATCGATTTCAGGAAGCTGGGGCTGACATAGAGCACGCGCTCGCCGGTCTCGGGATGTACCCGGATCAGCGGATGTTCGGTGATCAGGCGATTGCGGCGCATCTTCTCCTCGTACTCCTGCGAGGTTTCGACGCCCGGTGGCGGGTTGAATTGATGCACGGCGCGCAGCCCGTCGAGGAAGCCCCGCAGTGTCGGCGACAACGCGTCGTAGGCGGCGGCGAGGTTGGTCCACATGGTGTCGCCGCCATAGGGGGGCACGATATCGCCGCGCAGGATGGAGGCGGCCGGCGGGTTCACCGCCGCCGTGATATCCGCATGCCAGCCGGACCAGGGGGTGAAGGCCATCTCGCCCTTGTAGCGGGCACTCTTGCGCCCCTTGGAAACCGCGTAGATTTCCGGAAACCCTTCGACATTGCCGTACACCGCGTGACCGGGGGTCAATTCGCCGAACTGCCGGGCGAAGTCGACGTGTTGCTGATGGTCGATATGCTGATCGCGAAAAAACACGACCTTCCATTGCAGGAGCGCGTCGCGGATTTCGCCGACGGCCGCGGATGACAGAGGCTGGGTCAGGTCGATGCCGTCGATTTCCGCGCCGATATGCAGGGTGAGGGGCCTAACCTCGATCAATTCTGGCGAATTGGATTGCGCTTCCTGGACCATGTTCGACGACATCGTGAGTCCTCCTTCAGCCGGTATGAGATGGCCATCGGGCGCGCGACAGATGATGCGATTTGGGCGCCTGCCGAGGTCAGGCCACGCTTCATCATAGAATTCTCCGCGGCCGCCATCAAGACGGGGACCCTATGCGGTCTCGTCGTCATGCCAGACCAGCTGCCGGTAGTCGAACCCGGCTTCGACTGTCGGTTTCACCACGCTGAAATAGGGCGACAGGTCGAAGTCGCGGGGCGTGAACAGGCTGTGGTGGCGGATTTGCAGGATTTCGCGGAGTTCATAGTTGTGACGCCAGCTGACTGCTTCCGTACGGTGAACCGTTGGCAGGATCGGGTAGCGCACGGACTGGAAGGCCTGGGCGATCAGCGTCGAGCAGATGGCCCGCGTGGGATCGCCGCTGCCGAGCGCGATCATCCGCCGGCGCCAGGTGGTGGGAACCGGCGGGGTCGGGATCAGATAGCGCATCAGGTCGATGATGTTCTTGAGGTCGTATTGCAATCCGATCCGCTCGACCATGAATCCGACGACCCGCTTCAGATCGTCCTCCGACAGGCCGACCGGCCGGCAAATGCGCGTGTTCATATAGGCGTAATTGGCGAGCGGCGCCGCGATGACGCCATTCTGCAGATCCGCCTCGATCAAGTCGCCGGCCGAGTCGCCGCCCGTCGATCCTTCAAGCCCGCCGCCGACATAGAAGGCGGCATGCGACCAGGTCGATTGGGTGAGGTACTTGATGGCAACGCTGACCCGCTTGTCGCCCTCGACCAACAGGACGTCGCCCGGACGCAGGCTGGACTGGAGGACATCGAGCGGGGTCACCGAAAAGGCGCGGTATTTTCCCGCCGGCTGGTCCAGATAATGCGCCAGTCCGGCGCCGATCTTGCCGAGGGCCCATTTCAGCATCGTCGGGACTCCGCCGCCGTCCGCGCGAGTGCGCCCCGGACGAGCGCCCGGTGGAGGAACTCGACCGGCCGGTTCGGCGCGTCGAGGTCAAGGCGCTGCAGGCATGCCACGGTTTCCGCATCCGGCCGCTGTGCGATCCCGGCCAGCAGGGTTTGCGCGAGCCGCCGTTTCGAACCGGCGATCGACTTGAGGTGGCGCAGCGCCGGCAGCAGGCGTTGTTCCGTCTCGGTGAAATCGGTGCCGAACGGGAAATCAGGGAACACGCCCCGGCGTCGCGCCGGGCCGAGCGCGCGTTCGATCCGCGCCGGCGTGTTGTCGCGAAAGGCCGCCGGAATTTCGTAGCCGCGCTCGATCTTGCCCGCCTTCTTCGCGGCGGAAAGCAACGCATCCTGAAAGCGGGAATCCGCGATCGACAGCATGGCGGCGATCACCTCGCGGTCCGGTTTTCCCCGCAGGTCGGCAATACCGTATTCGGTGATGACGATGTCGCGAAGATGCCGGGGAATCGTCACGTGGCCATAGGAATAGCGGATGTTCGAGACCGTTCGTCCGCGCTCCGATCGGGTCGCATTGAGCGTGATGACCGAGCGCGCGTCCGCCAGCGCAAACGCCTGGGCCACGAAATTATACTGCCCGCCGACGCCGCTCACCACGCGTCCGTCTTCCAGCCCGTCCGACACCACCGCGCCGAGCAGGGTCGCCATCATCGCATTGTTGACGAAACGCGCATGCGCGCGGTCGCGGCGTTTGCGGGGCACGTCGCCGAAAAGCTCGTTCACGAAAGACACGGATGTCATGCGGATGCGCTCGCGCATCTCGCCCGGCATCTCCCGCAGCGTCCGGTAGAATGCCCGCGGGCCCAGGAAGAACGCCGCGTGCAGGATCGCGCCATCCTCCGCTGGGCGCTTGACGACGCCGGCATCGATCATCGCCAGGAACGCATCGACGAGCATCTCGCTGGCGCCGTAAAGCCCCTCGGCAAAGGGCCCGTCTTCCCCTGCTTTTTCCGCCGGGTTGGCGGCGGTGAGGCGGCGCACCGCCTCGGAGAAGGCGCCGGCATCGCGATGGCGCAGGATCAGCGCATGGGCCACCGCGTCGGCAATCGATCCGATACCGATCTGCAGGGTGCCGCCATCCTTCACCAGCCGGGCGACATGCAGGCCGAGCGCATGATCCGTGAGCCCGACCGGCGGCTTCGGCGGCGCAAACAAGGGGAAGTCGCACACCGGCGCTTCGAGGATGTGGGCGAAGGCGGATTCGTCGAGTTCCGCCTCGCCCGCCATATAGGGCAGTTCGCTGTTCACCTGGCCGAGGAGCATCGCTTTGCCGCCGGCCCGGCGGATGGCCTCGAATGCGGGCAGCAGATCCAGCGTGATGTCGGGATTGCAGCTCAGGCTGAAACGGGTGCCGGACGCATCCTGCTGCTTGGCCACGAGCTGCGCGACCACGTTCACGCCGGCGTCCAGCATGTAGCGCACGGCGTGGGTGTAATTAGCGGAGATATAGTTTTGCTGCGCCGTTCCGACACCAAGCCAGTGGCCGGCCTGGAGGAAGAACTCGTTCACCATGATGTTGGGCGGCAGGCGTCCTGCGCGCACCGCCTGGGCATAGGCGAGGGCGGGATAACCGGCGAACAGCCGCTCGATAAGGGGCTCCGTGAAACGCCGCGCGATGCCGGCGGCGGGCGCCGGCGGTTCGAGCGTCAGCGCCGTGAAGATGCGCAATTTGATCGCGCTGTCGGCCATCGCCCGCTCGAAAAGCGCATTGGCGATATGATTGGCCTTGCCGAGCCCGAGCGGCAGGCCCAGGACGATATCCTTGCCCACCGTATCGATCACTGTATCGACGAGGGGGGCGGCGGCTTCGTGATACTTGGGGGCGGCGCTCATACATCCAGTGTACGTGGTTCGGGCCGGGTTGGCCCGCGGCAAGGACCATGTTCCGGCCGCCGCCGGTTTGCAAGAGTAGGGGCATCGCGTACCGGTAAGGATTTGTGTGGAGGCCACGGTGCGCGGATAGTCCGGAGGGACTAGCCGTCCCGGAGCTTTTCCCGCGGAGAGGGGCCGTACGCGCCGATTGCCGGTGCGGCCACGATGTCCATTTCGCCGCCCAATAGACTAGTCGGTCAGGACGAATTGAGTAGCCCATGGCAAATACGGATTATGCCTTGAACAATCCTGTTCAAATGGGAATTCGGCGATGGCGAGCGCGGCTTTGTGTTTCGAGATACTGGGTGAGGGGATGGACGGCGTCTTTCCGTCGGGCAGCCTGTTGGAGTGCGTCGATTACGCCGAATTGGGGCGCGAGCCCGAGGACGGCGATTACGTCCTGGCGGAACATCGCAGCGAGATCGGCGAGACGAAGATCAGCTGCTACCGCTTCGTCACCACCGATGACGGATCGATGCTGATCAACGAGCCGAAGGAAACGATGTATCAGCGCGAGTTTCCGATCGCGGCGTATGAGGGCGCGGCCGGCCACCGGATTGTCGCCTATGTGATGTCGTACCATCTCGGTGGTTTGCCCGCGGCGGCCGAAACGCTCTCTTCCTGAAAAATTCGGTTTTTTCTCGTACTTCCTGTCTTTGGTCCGGCATCGGCCGTAAAGATCGGGCGGCCGGGCGTCGGTCGCCGCGACTTATTTCGAACCTGTAACCCCCACGGCGGGTTTCTCTCGTTTTCAAGAATAGACCGGGCATCCGGGCCGGGAATTCGAGAGACCCATGAAACGCACTACCAGCATCTTTCCTCTGCTTGCGATTTTGGCGACGATCCTCATCGGCGGCGCGACCACGGGCGGTTCGGCGCGGGACGGTCAGCCCGGCGAATCGCCGCGCGGTCTGCGCCGCATGCTGGAAACGCTCGATACGCCCAAGGTCGCCAAATTGCGGCTAACCTCGGCGGCGCGCCAAAGCGCGTATAAGACCTTCCAATAGGGGCGAGGATACGCCGCGGCGCCGGACTTTCGTTATTGGGCAGCCGATGGGCTGGCTTCCTGTCCGTCCATATGGCCAGCCCGCCGGACCAGCGCCACGCCGAGGTAAATGAACGGAGTATCGAGCAGGGCGATCAAGACCTTGAACAGGTAGCTCGCGACAATGATCTTGCC
>JBFFGE010000229.1:0-6506 GCA_041557595.1 Alphaproteobacteria bacterium | reverse complement strand
TCTTTTTCGAATTAATCAACTTTTCTGCCTTTAATTGATTCCAATTAAAGGCAGGTTGATCTGGTGCCGTCGACGGACTGCGCTGACGTCTCGCACACCGCAATCACCCTCGCGATCCGGCCAGACACTACCCCGGAAAACCATTGGCCCGGCGGCGCCACCGGCCTATATCATCCTCCGCATGCAAAACAGCGCACCCGAATTGGAACAGTTCAAGCCCGGCGGCCCCTTGGCGCCGGTTGCCGATGCGCGTCCGAACCTCGTCGGCATGGATCGGGACGACCTGGCGGCGGCGCTGGCGCCGCTCGGCGTCGAACGATTTCGCGCGAACCAGATTTTTCAATGGGTCTACAACCGGGGCGTCCTGGATTTCGACGCCATGACCAATCTGTCGAAAAAGCTGCGCGCGACGTTGGCCGAGGAATTCCGCATCGACCGGCTGCGCATCAATACCGAACAGCGCTCGTCGGACGGCACGCGGAAATGGCTGGTCGGTTTCGAGGACGGCAACGAAGCCGAAACGGTGCACATTCCCGAACCCGACCGCGGCACGCTCTGCGTCTCCAGCCAGGTCGGCTGCACGCTCACCTGCAGTTTCTGTCATACCGGTACGCAGAAGCTCGTGCGCAACCTGACGCCGTCGGAGATCGTCGGTCAGGTCATGCTGGCGCGCGATGCCTTCGATGAGTGGCCGGCGCCGTCGGAAGGGCGCCGGCTCACCAATATCGTCATGATGGGCATGGGCGAGCCGATGTATAATTTCGACAACGTCAAGAAGGCGCTGATTATCGTCAAGGACGCCGAAGGCGTCGCGATCTCGCGCCGCAAGATCACGCTCTCGACCTCCGGCGTCGTGCCGATGATCCGGCGCTGCGGCGAGGAGATCGACGTCATGCTGGCGATTTCGCTTCACGCGGTGACCGATGCGGTGCGCGACGTGCTGGTGCCGATCAACCGCAAATGGCCGATCGCCGAATTGCTGGCGGCGTGCCGCGCCTATCCCGGCGGCAGCAATGCGCGGCGCATTACCTTCGAATACGTGATGCTCAAGGGCGTCAACGATTCGCCGGCGGATGCGCGCGAACTGGCGCGGCTGGTGAAAGACATTCCGGCCAAGATCAATTTGATCCCCTTCAATCCCTGGCCCGGCGTCGCCTATGAATGCTCGAGCACGACCCGGATCCGCGCGTTTGCGGATATCCTCAACCGGGCGGGCTATGTGGCCACGATCCGTACCCCGCGCGGACGCGATATCCTGGCGGCCTGCGGTCAGCTCAAGAGCGACAGCGAACGGGTGCGGGCGTCGGCGCGGGGCTGAGCCCGCATCGCTTGCGGCCTGACATTCCTTGCCTATACTCCGCCGCCATCCGGGCGGTGTGCCGGGCTCTCGCGGAGGATACGCGGCGATGGTCGATACAGTGGATACAGTCGACAAAGTGAAAAAAGTGGTGCTGGCCTATTCCGGCGGGCTCGATACCTCGGTCATTCTGAAATGGCTGCAGGAACGCTATGGTTGCGAGGTGGTGACCTTCACCGCCGATCTTGGCCAGGGCGAGGAGCTGGAGCCCGCGCGCAAGAAAGCCGAGATGTTCGGCATCAAGGAAATCTATGTCGACGATCTGCGCGACGAATTCGTGCGCGACTACGTTTACCCGATGTTCCGCGCCAATGCGGTTTATGAGGGCGTCTATTTGCTCGGAACCTCGATCGCGCGGCCGTTGATCGCCAAGCGCCAGATCGAGATCGCGCGCGAAACCGGCGCCGACGCCGTCGCCCATGGCGCGACCGGCAAGGGCAACGATCAGGTGCGGTTCGAGCTTTCCTATTACGCGCTCAATCCGGAAATCAAGGTGATCGCGCCGTGGCGCGAATGGGACCTCAACAGCCGCACCACGCTGATCGATTACGCCGAAAAGCATCAGATTCCCGTGCCGAAGGACAAGCGCGGCGAGGCGCCGTTCTCGGTCGATGCGAACCTGCTGCACATCTCGGCTGAGGGCAAGGTGCTCGAAGACCCGGCGGCCGAAGCGCCGGAATACATCTATTCCCGCACCGTGGCTCCGGAGGACGCGCCCGACACGCCGACGGTCGTCGCAATCGATTTCGAGCGCGGCGATCCGGTGGCGGTCGACGGCAAGACGCTCGGCCCGGCGGCGTTGTTGACCGAACTGAACCGGCTGGGCGGCGCCAACGGCATCGGCCGGCTCGACCTGGTCGAGAACCGTTTCGTCGGCATGAAGTCGCGCGGCGTGTACGAGACGCCCGGCGGCACGGTGTTGCTCACCGCCCACCGGGCGATCGAATCGATCACGCTCGACCGCGAGGCGGCGCATCTCAAGGACGAGCTGATGCCGCGCTACGCCTCGATGATCTACAACGGGTTCTGGTTCTCCCCCGAACGCACCATGTTGCAGGCCTTGATCGACAAGAGCCAGGAACCGGTGAGCGGGCGGGTGCGGCTGAAACTCTACAAGGGCGCGGTGCATGTAATCGGCCGCGAAAGCCCGAATTCGCTGTACAGCCTCGACCACGTCACCTTCGAGGCGGACACGGTCTACGACCAGCGCGACGCCGAGGGCTTCATCAAACTGAATGCGCTACGGCTGCGGTTGGCGAACCGGCGGGGCGGGTCCTAGCGCAAATCCCGAGCGAAACGAAACGGTTCGCGACGACGTATTTGCGTAAAAAACCAAGAGATAGACCATTTCATATAAGTCATTTTAATCAAGAAATGGTCCTAATTCACGCCGGCCACACGGGCACGCCGGCCCAGCCATGCAGCAGGATCAGCGCGCCGTACAGCGCGAGACCGGCGAGCACCCGCCACGGGCCGATGCCGGCCCAGTCGATCCGGGTCCGGCCCTGCAGCGCGGCGGCGAAGGGGACGACCGACGTGCTGAGCGCGATCGGCCCCCAGGCGGCGCCCAGCGTCGCGCGGCGCCGCTGGTCGATATGCGCCATGCCGCCGAAGGCAAGGATTGCCATGCCGCCGAACAGGGCGGCGCTGGCCTCGTCGCCATTGGCCAGCAGATGGGCGATCGCCCACAGGCCGATCCCCCAAAGCACCGGGTGGCGCGTGATCGTGACGATGCCGCCGGCCGGGCGCGGACCCTCGGCATGGCGTTCGCCGGCGACCGCCGTCACATTGGGCGTGGAATTCCCGGCGGCCAGCAGGATCGCGGCGATCGGCATGATCGCCAGCGGCGCATGGCGGAGCGCGGGGCCGGGGTCCCATAACGGCACCGCCGGCGCGGCGCGAAACGCGAGAATGGTCCATGCCAGCGATGCGAGCGCCATCACCGAATACAGCAGACGGAAACCGTTCGCCCCGAGCGCCTTGATGAGCGGTTCGCGCACCGCTAGGCTCGACAGGAAGAAATGCCCGCCGACAAAAACGGCGACTGCCAGGATCAATCCGTGCGATGTTCCGATCATTGCCGCGGATTATTCTCCGCCCGGCGCCCGGCGTCCAGTCAAACCCGCTTGCCTGTCCGTAAATGGACGCCTCGCTTTCATCGCCGGCCCGACAAGGAGCGCCCCATGACCGGTTCCGCCGACACGAAAGACTCCGCCGGCCTCGACCCGGTGGCTGCGGTGATCCTGGACACGTTGGGCGCGCTGCCGGCCGATAAATCGATCAGCTTGATGGACGCGGCGCGCGCGGTCGCCGAGACCCGGCGCAAGCCTAAGGACGGTCCCGAATTGTGGCGGCGCTACAAACGGGCGGTGCGTCAGCAAGCGATCCATCTGGCCCGGCAGGGCCGTATCGAGCTTGTCCGCAAGGGCGAACCGGTCGATCCGAACGACGTCAAGGGCGTGGTCCGGCTCCGCCTCGTGGGCGCCGCAGGTTAGATTTCCGGTTCCGCGATGCCGGCCTGGCGGCAGGCGGCGGTCAGCGTGTTCATTAACAGGCAGGCGATGGTCATTGGCCCGACGCCGCCCGGCACCGGCGTGATCGCGCCCGCGACCTCGGCCGCTTCGGCGAAGGCGACATCGCCGACCAGCCGGTACTTGCCGTCTTCGCCGGGCTTCGGCACCCGGTTGATCCCGACGTCGATCACCGCCGCGCCGGGCTTGATCCAGTCGCCGCGAATCATCTCGGGCCGGCCGACCGCGGCGATCAGGATATCGGCGCGCCGGCACACCGCGGGCAGATCGCGGGTCCGCGAATGGGCCACGGTCACGGTGCAGTTCTCGCCGAGCAGCAGCGCCGCCATCGGCTTGCCGACGATATTCGACCGGCCGACCACGACCGCCTCCAGCCCGGACAAATCGCCGAGCCGGTCCTTCAGCATCATCAGGCAACCGAGCGGCGTGCACGGCACCATGCCGCCGCCGCCGGTGGCGAGCCGGCCCGCATTGATGAGGTGGAATCCGTCCACATCCTTGGCCGGGTCGATTGCATCCAGCACCTTGTCGCCGTCGATCTGATCCGGCAGCGGCAATTGCACCAGGATACCGTGCACCGCGAGATCGCGGTTCAGTTGATCGATCAGCGACAGCAGCGCCGCCTCCGTCGTGTCGGTGGGCAGGCTGTGCTCGAAGCTTTGCATGCCCGCTTCGACGGTTTGCTTCCGCTTGTTGCGCACATAGATCTGGCTGGCGGGATTCTCGCCGACCAGAACGACGGCGAGGCCGGGCGTCAGCCCGTGCGCCGCGCGGATTTTCTCGGCCGCCGCCGCCACGCGGACGCGCAGACCGGCGGCAAACGCCTTGCCGTCGATGATGTTCGACTCAGCCATTGTTCTCCTTGATCCATCGATCGAGCCGCGCCGCGAGCGGGACCGGGTCGCCGGCGGCGCCGCCGTCAATCCGGTCGGACCGCGTTTTCGGGGTCACCGAAGCGATCCCCAATGCGATCACAAATCGATCACCGGGGCCAGTATTCGAACAGCAGGCGCTGCGCGAAATACAGCAGCAGCAGCAGCACGATCGGCGACAGGTCGATCCCGCCCAGATTGGGCAGGATCCGGCGGATCGGCCGCAGCGCCGGTTCGGTAACCCGATACAGGAAATCCCCCACCAGGTAGACGAAGCGGTTTTGCGTGTTGATCACGTTGAAGGCGATCAGCCAGCTCAACACCACCTGAAGAATGATGATCCAGACGTAAAGATCGATCACGGTCGTGATCAACCACAAAATCGCGTTCATGGATTAGGACCTGTTCCCGGTTTTCTTCCGCCGGCAACCTAGCTGTAACCGGCGAAGGGTGGCAAGGGTCGTGTGTTCGCCATGCTTGACAGCGGGCGCCAGTCTTCACATATTCCGCTCGCTCCCGGCGCACCCATTGCGTGCCGGCGGGCATATGGATGGGGCCGTAGCTCAGATGGGAGAGCGTCGCGTTCGCAATGCGAAGGTCAGGAGTTCGATCCTCCTCGGCTCCACCACCTAATTTGCCGTTCTATACCAATATGTTATGAAATATCGCAGATGCGCAGTTTTCCGCGGGTCTGGCGCCTAATCGACGCCCCTGTCATGACCGGGAGACGCGGAATGCGACGGTCTCCAGGCCGATTTGCGCAATCGTCTCCGTCGGCTGATTCCGGTGACCATAACTTAGCGGCTGCTGCGAGCCTGACCGACGGTTTTATTGGTCGCTTAACCCGAGGACTCGACGTTGGGCCGGCCACGCAAGTGGTAGGCGGACGCGCTTCAGGCGGACGGCTGTCAATTCGACCGGGTGGCGACCGTCGAGAATCGCCTCGACGATGTCGGGCGCGAGAAAGGCGAGCGGTAACGCATGGCTGACGTCCCCCTGATGGACGGCGTGGCGCCTGGCCAGGTCTCCAACCGAAGCCGCGATGCCGGTTCGGAGTTCCTCAAACCAGGTGGCGCCCGACCTGACGGCCTTGATCAGTGCCGGATCGGGTGTTCGGCTTGTCTTTCCACCAATGATCAGCTTGGTCTCGATGCCACGCCGCTTGAGGGAAATCGCGAGATCGATGCGCAGCGCGTTTGACTTGGGAGCAGTCTTTTTGCTGCCGTGATCGGGTGCGCCGAGTCGTTTTCGCAGCGTTCCTGCGTGAAAGACAACCCGGAGCCGGTTCTGCGTTACCTCAATGCGATCGACCAGGTCCAGCAGCATCGAGCGCTGCTCAATTTGGTTGGCGGCGCGGAGTCGTCGCCCGAGTTCGGTGGCGCGGGACAGGATCGGTTCTATCCGGCGTGCGGGGGTTGCGACCGGAACGAGACAGGCGATGATACGGGCCTTGTCGGTGAGGAAAGCGATCGTGGCGTCGAGGACCGTGTCCTCGATGGGCTTTGCCGGCAGCCGCCAGCCTGTGCGGGAGTCCGGATTGCGGGAGACATAGTAGCAGTAGCGACGGCCCTGCTTGGTGCAATAGGAGGGCGTTATCCGGTCGCCGTCTTCGTCAAAGAGGATCCCGGTCAACAGGCTCGGGCTCTTCGCATTGGTCCGGTGTCGGCGCGTGGGCGCGTTGGTGCAGAGCGTCGCCTGAACGGCATCCCACGTCTTGCGGTCGATGATGGCTTGATGCTCGCCGGG
>JBFFGE010000228.1:0-6512 GCA_041557595.1 Alphaproteobacteria bacterium | reverse complement strand
GAGCGGCGTCAAACGGGCATTCTTGTGAATGTTCATTCGGCTCTCCCAAAGAGTGCTGAAGCTTGGTAACTCCAGTCTCCCCGGTCAGGGCCGAATGGACAACCTATCGAAAGACCACACCTAGAGCAGCGTGCGCCCATTTGGGTGCACATAAGCTGCTCTATCTTTATTGAATCGATCAACTTTTCTGCATTTAATTGATTCCAACTAATGGCAGTTTGATCCAGGCCCCTGCAGCACTCGATAGCATCGCACGTTGTCACGGCGCGGGAAAAATGGCTTAATCATTTCTCGTCATCCTGTGCATTCGATTTATTGGGGGATTTCTTGCCTGCTAAAAATAATTGGAGCCGAGGAAGTGCCTATCTCGCCCTCGGCTGCATCGGGTTGTTTTTGTCCGGATGCGCTATCCCCGGTTCGGATGCGACGCTAGCCTCTCCGTCATCGGCGAGTTTCGCCAACGGCCATTACGACGCCGTCGCGGACGAGGAATCGAGTAGGAGCAACGACACACGCGATCTCGCAAACTGGCTCGGAACGCCGAACAACGGCGCCACACTGGCGATGGGTGTGCCGGCGCCGCAAATCATCGTCCCGCCGCGGCCACTCCAATGTGTACCCTTCGCGCGCAAGGCCTCGGGCATCCCCATTCGGGGAAACGCGGCGACGTGGTGGCGAAGCGCCTATGGAAAATTCAAGCGCGGCGCGGCGCCCGATGTCGGCGCGGTGTTGGTGATGCGGCAAACGCGGCGAAACAAGCTTGGCCATATCGCGGTCGTGACGGAAATTCTGAACAGTCGTGAAATCGTCGTGGATCACGCCAACTGGCTCAACCAGCGGCGCATTCACATCGGAACGCCGGTGCGCGATGTGTCGCCCAATAACGACTGGTCCTCCGTACAGGTCTGGTACACTCCCGGGAACCGATATGGCGCGGGCGTCTATCCGATGTACGGTTTCATTTATCCCGAACCGTCGCAAATGTTCATGACCGTGCAAAACGCCAATGTGCGAAAGGCGCCGTCCAGAACGTCGGCTCGGGTCACCACCTTGCCGATGCGCACGAAGGTCGAAGTGGTCGAGCGGATCGCCGGGGCCAGCTGGTATCGGGTTGCCCGCCGCGGGAAGGTGGTGGGATACGTATTCGCGCCGCTGGTCAAGCCGCTGAGCTGAAACGGAATAAGGCGCCGCGGAAGCGTCGCCTAACCGGCTACTGCCGGCGTCCAGGTATCATTCGCGCAAAATCTCCGGCGGACGATCGGCATTTGCGGCGGCACGCTACGATTAGCCGTTTTCCAACGATTTGGGCACATACGCGACGTCGCGCAACACCTCGGACATGGACGTGCCGCGTTCGCGGAACCCGGAATCGAGATGGAATACGACATACCCGCCGGACGATTGCCGGCCGACCCGGTACGTCGGCCGGTCCTCCTGGCGATTAATCTCAAAATAGTCGAAATCGGCTTCTTCGCGCCGCGCCACCGAGTGCCACAATCCGGTCACAACCATGGCATACGCAACCCGCGTAAACAGGTTCTCGTCGTACAATGTCAGGCGTTGCGGCCCGCGAGGGTCAGCATGCATCGTTGCTTCAATCCTAACAACAGTATAAAGAACGCCATTAGAATTAAAGATTAATATTATAAATTACTATTTGAAACAAAGCATTGGAATTAGATCAATAATACTGATTTGTATTCATTTCTAATATTATTTTATTTAAAATTTTTACTATATTCTTGTGATCTTCATCACTGCCAATGCGGCAATTTCTTGTTATTTTTATGACTATACCTCCTCTTGATTCCTCCGACTTTGAGGCCACCGATACCCTCGGTGGCCTCCTTTTTTTTATCAAATTCAGGAATATATTGCTATTCTTGGCCGTCCCAGCAACGGGCCTCCGCAAGGAGAGGGCCGAAATTCCTACGTTGAATCGTTCTACAGCAGCGTTCCCGGCATATTCAGGGCGTGCTCCGTGAGTTCACGGACAATGAAATCATAAGCGTCATCGACTGTGTCGCAGCGCTCGACGATCCCCACATCCTCCGGGCTGATCGTGCCAAACGACGCCAGGGCGTCGAAATCCACGACTTTTTCCCAGAATTCGGACCCATAGAGCACCACCGGGAGCCGCTTTCGAATCTTCTGGGTTTGCAACAGGGTCAGGATCTCGAACAATTCGTCGAGCGTACCGAACCCACCCGGAAACATCACTACGGCTTTTGCCTGGTACGCGAACCAGAATTTCCGCATGAAAAAGTAGTGAAAATGAATATCGAGCCCGCGCGTGATATAGCTGTTGCCCGACTGCTCGTTCTCCAGTGAAATGGTCAGCCCCAGATTGACGCCTTTGGCCTCCGAGGCGCCGCGATTTGCCGCCTCCATGATGCCGGGCCCGCCTCCGGTGCATACGACGAAACGCCGCTCTTCGTCTTCGAGGTCCTTCGACCAATCGGTAAGCCGATGCGCCAGTTCGCGCGCCGCTTCATAGTAGGCCGACATGGCGAGACCGGTCTGCGCGCGGGCTACGTCGCCGTTGGTGCGTTTCGCTTCGGCCAACGCCTTTTCGGCGTCTTCTCGCGACTGGGTGCGCGCCGACCCCATAAAGACAATCGTGTCGTCAATCTTGTGATGGTCAAACCGGCTCTTCGGCTCCAGGTACTCCGCGAGAATCCGCAATGCGCGGGCGTCCTTGCTCTGGAGAAAACCTGCGTTCGAGTAAGCCTTGATCGATTCGGGCGGTTTTGATTTCGTCATAATGCCTGTGCGGATGAGTTAGCCTGATAGTCGGCGACGACCAGTGGTCGTTATAGGGCACTTTGCCCCTCGAGTGGTCAATTTAAGGTTAAAAGCCGGTCTTCCGGACCGCCGTGCGCCAGCGCCGATCCCGGCTTGCGGAAGCGGGTCTTCCATGCCGCCTGACACCAATCAGGTAACACCGATGCATCGATGAGCGCGGCGTGCCGCCTGACTATGCTTTCCTCAATAGATAGAGGCCGGACAAACGGCGTTTGCCGCGCTCGGCGCGAGGCGTATCGATCATCGATACCCGCGTCGGCCCGCCAGGACCTCTTGGAGAGGAATGTAATGCAAAAATACCGGCCCTTCACCCTCGTCATCGCCGCCATTGGCGTACTGTTGATCGCCGATACCGGCGCCAATGCCCAAAGCGTGACGCGGAGCGGTCAGGTGACCGTCGTTCGCGGCAACGATAACCCTGGCGATCGGCGACAATACAGAGGATCGCGCGGCGAAGGCGGCGTGGTCGTCGTTCGCGGCAACCGGCGGGCATCGCCGCCGGAAAGCGAGCCGCAGTCGCGCGCGGACACGGTACAAACGCAAGTCGGGGGAAAGCGCATCTGGTTCGTCGACCCGGCACGCAATCGTGTGGTCGGCTGCGATCTACAGCGCGATGTGTACGGCAAGCGCTACGTGGACTGCGCATCCGGCGGTTACTGACCTAAAAGCCGGGCGCCGTCCGCGCTCCGACAGGGCGCATCCGACAGCCGCTTCATGCGGTCAAACTGTATTCGGAAGGGGTGACCAAGGGGCCTGCGGGAAAGCATTGTGGTGAACCGGGGGGTGTTGGTTGCCCAAACCCTCCCCCACAGGCCCGTACTGGAGGTCGTATGGCTCGTATTATCTCGCTTTTGTACCAAGGCATTATGGTTATTCCGGCCTAACTCTTCCACGGTACCCGGATTGGTATGGCGTGGCTGAAAAATCCTCCCATGGTTTAGTCGTGGGAGCGGTGCAAATGCCCCGTCCCGTTAACGGCGCATTAATCGGAAATCCATTATATTTCAATCTATTGAAAACCAATTCCCGGCCGAATTTTGTCTCGAAAACTCTCTATCGAAAGCGTCAGCGACGCCGCGGGCGACGATCTTCTCCTCGCCCTGGTGCACCAGACATTCTGCATGCCAACGGCCTGGGGACGCTTGACGAATACCGCTTTCGCGCTAGTCATTTTCGGCGCAGGCGTGCTCTGCTGGGCGGAGTCGCTGGTTTATTTCGGCGCGGCCCTCTTTGCCGCTTCGTTCTTCGCGATCGGCGCGCGGTGGTACTTTCTCCGCCACCGATGCACGCAGCACGACGACGCGCCGTTTATCTCACGACGCCGGATCGGACGGATCAAAAGGGCTGAACTGGAAGTTTGAGGGGTCGAGGGTGACGCGCGGCCGGAGGGTGTCCGGCGCCGGTTCGTCAGGAGCGCCCGATCCGCGGTTCGCCGCCATTCGCGGCCTTACTCGGCCCGAAAGACTTGTTGAGAACGCGCGTTGAGTCTTCGGCATGTCGGATGGCTTCGCTCAGGATACTCAATATTTTCATATTGTTGTCCAGCACCGCGCGGGCTTCATCCTTGGAATCATCCATAATCTTAGTGCACCTGGTTATCACATCCATGCGGATTGCATGCAGGATATCCTCCAGCCGGTGGCCGCTGGGGTTTTCGTCGGAAACTAGAAACCGGGTCATCTATTGACTCCATTAATTACAATAACCCGCGCGGCACTATTTGGCCCCCCATGCCGCCGGATCTGCGGACGGGATTTCGCCGACGGATCGCACGCAACGACCGGGCGCGGTGCATGCTGCCGTGCCTTGCGGCATTCGGTATCAGGCGACAGCCCGGCATTGACGTTCAGCGCCAATACGAGAAAAAGCGTGTATTGCAGGTATTCGGCGATTTTTCAGTCCCTCGGAAAAATTTCAGGACGGGAAACACGAAACTTCGCCTCAGGGATAGGCTGAACTGGTGAATTTTTCGTTAAACGCGGCCGCCCGGCAAAACCGCGAATTCGTCCGCGGTTGCCCTCAGGCCAGGGCGATATCCTGATCCGCCGCGACCCGCACGCCGCTGCTGTGTTCGTAAATGGTGTAGCTCTCGCCCTCGATCGTCGTGGACCCGCTCTGCGACCAAACCTCGCCGTTGAAATCGATCCGGTCTCCGGCGCCGCCGTCGACGACCAGGGTTTCAGCGCTTCCGGTCAATGCGTTTTCACCGTCGGTGATCGCCGCAACCGACACCGCATCGAGGCTCAGAAGCCGATCGACGGCGGACGTGATGTCGACGCGTTCGACGCCGGTAATGTCGAACCGGGGCGCGGTGAGGTCGAATGCCTGGTCCGGCCCGGTCAGCCTTAGCGTGTCGGTTCCGCTACCCGCCGTAAAGGTAAGCTCGCTCAATCCAAGCGTCGAAACGCCGAAGTAACTCGAGGACCCTTCATAGAGGACGGTATCGTCGCCGTCGCCGGAACTCACGTCGATGCGTCGGGACCAGGTATCGATATTCGTGAATGCCGTTATATCGACCAGGTCATCACCGTCGCCGGTCATGATGAAGCCGCGCTTCACGCCGTCCAAGACGATATGACTGTCGCCGCCGCCGCCAAATTCCAGATCCGCGTGAACGAAATTCGTGATCGAGATGTCGGCGGCCCGATCGCTTACCGCATAGATATTCTTGAAGGCATTCCAGGGGCTGGTCAGGGCGACATCGACATTACCGGCGCTATCGCGCGTGACATCGACCGCGGCGCCGGCGGCAACGCCGGGCAAGGCCATCTCGCTGCCGAGCACGGTCACGCTGCTGTCCGGCCCCAAATCGGTCAGTTCGAAACTGTCCGTCCGGTCTTGCGAGGCGAAATCCGTCGTATCGATCGCGTTCGACACCGAAAGGACAATGGACGCGGGCAAAGGCGGCGCCGGTGATGCCGGTGGCAACGTCACATCTTCATCGGCTGCCGCGGTGCCGCCTTGCGGGCTCGGCTCTTCGGCATAACCGCCATTGTCGGCGACTGCGTCCTGGACCGAACCGGCAGGATCCCCGGTCGCCGTATTTGACGCATCGTTCTCGGGCGCCGGCCCGACGGCGCCATACGGTTCGGACGGCACATAGGGGTTCCAGAATACATCCGGCGCGTCCGACTCCGTCCTGAACGGGCTGCTCCCGGGCCTGTCGTCGTCCGCCGCACCGGTCGACCCGCCTGCCCCTGTCGGATCCGGCACGGGTTCGAAGGTCAGCGCCGTTGCGAGCTGATATTCGACGGTTTCCGATATCTCCCGCGCCAAATCGGCAACCGCGTCCGGGACGCTGCCGTTCGAGGCCCAGGCGGTTTCACCGCCGCGCTCCGGCGCCGCTGTCGCGCCGCCCTCTGCCGCTTGGGAATTGCGCGTCCCGGAACCGGTGCCGCCCGAAGCGCGCGCGTGATCGTCGACGCCGTCGGACCCAAAATCGGGTGCCCCGTCATCTTCGGAACCGGGCGCGTCCGTCCCATGGCCGCCGGCGGAAAAATATGCCGGCGCGACACCGGCGACACCGCCATAGGCCGCGGCGTATTCAGCCGGTGAAAGTATGAATGGCTCGCTCGGCGGCGCATTGATGCCGGAGACGAGCGTCGTTTCCCCGGCACCGTCCAGCGTGACGCTGCCGGCCTGCGTCGTCACCTCGATCGCCCCGTCGATGATCGTGAACTGGCTGTTCGCCCCGTCGACGCGCCCGG
>JBFFGE010000227.1:0-6753 GCA_041557595.1 Alphaproteobacteria bacterium | reverse complement strand
GAAGCTTGGTAACTCCAGTCTCCCCGGTCAGGGCCGAATGGACAACCTATCGAAAGACCACATCTAATACGACATTTCCCGGTAAAGCTGGTCAATATCGCCCTGCCATTCGGTCTCGTATTTTTCGAGCAACCGTTCGGCCGGGGAAATGCCGGTGTCGGCGATTTCCTGCAATTCCTCGAGATAGGGCGCTTCGTCGCGATAGGCACGGTCGGGAATGGCACGGCCTTTCAAGCCCTGCACGGCAATCTCCACCACATCGCGGGCAATCGGCTGCAGCGTCTTGCCGCGGAACGGCGTCTTGAGCGCCTGGCGGGGCACGCCGTCGCGCAGGGCCTCCATTTCCTCCACCGTCCAATCCTTGCAAAGGTCCCAGGCCGCATCCAGCGCCGCGTCGTCATACATCAGCCCGACCCACAGGGCGGGCAAGGCGCACAGCCGGGCCCAGGGACCCGCATCGGCGCCGCGCATCTCGATGAAGCGCTTCAGGCGAACCTCCGGGAACGGCATGGTCAACTGATCGGACCAGTCGCTCATGGTCGGGCATTCCCCCTCATGGCCCGCCAGCCGGCCGGCCATGAAATCGCGGAAGGATCGTCCGGAAACGTCGATATATTTGCCGTCCCTATAGAGAAAATACATCGGAACATCGAGCAGATAGTCGACCCAGCGTTCGAAGCCGAAATCGTCGTCGAAGACAAAGGGCAGCATGCCGCACCGGTCCGGATCCGTATCGGTCCAGACATGGCTGCGGTAGCTGAGAAAACCGTTCGGTTTGCCTTCGGTAAACGGCGAATTGGCGAACAGCGCCGTGACGAGGGGCTGCAAGGCGACGCCGACCCGCATCTTGCGCACCATGTCGGCTTCCGAGGAGAAGTCGAGATTCACCTGGACGGTGCAGGTGCGCAGCATCATGTCATGACCCAGCTTGCCCTTTTTCGGCATGTAGTCGCGCATGATCTTGTAACGCCCTTTCGGCATCCAGCCGATGTCCTCGCGCCGCCATTTCGGATTGAATCCGTGGCCCAGCACGCCGGCGCCGATTTCGTCGCATACCGCGCGCACCTGATCGAGATGGGTATGCACTTCGTTGCAGGTTTGATGAATATTTTCCAGCGGCGCGCCGGACAGCTCGAATTGCCCGCCCGGCTCCAGGGTCACGGAACCGCCGCCCGATTCGCGCAACGCGATGACATTGCCGCCCTCGCAAATCGGCTCCCAGCCGAACCGCTGCATGCCGGTGAGCAGCGCCCGAATACCCGGTTCGCCGTCATAGGGCAGCGCGCGGTAATCGTTGCGGTCGTACACGAACTTTTCGTGTTCGGTTCCGATCCGCCAGTTTTCGCGTGGCTTGTTGCCGCCCTCCATATAGGTGACGAGCTGCGCCTTGGTGGTCACCGGCTCGCCGGCAGCGTCGGAGGGTGCGGACATGGTGCTCGTGCCTTCGATGGTTCAGGGGCGTTCGGAATGCCAGTCACCCAGGGCCGACTGCCAGCAAGCCAGCGCGGCGATGGCTGCGGTTTCCGTGCGAAGGATACGCGGTCCCAGACTTACCGGCGTAAGAAAGGGCAGTTTCCTGAATCCGTCAAGTTCCGATGGCGCGAAGCCGCCTTCCGGCCCGACCAGAAACGCCCAAGCACAATCGGGAACATCGTCTGCGCGCGCCGCCTGCAAGATCGCATCCAATGGCGGCGCGGCGCCGGATTCGGCGCACACCAAAAGCCGCCGTCCGTCCGGCCAATCCGACAGGGCTTCCGCCAATTTCCGCGGCAACGCCACTTCCGGCAGTGTCAGGCGGCCGCATTGCTCGGCTGATTCCGCAACATTGGCGTGCAGCCGGTCCGTATTGACCCGAGTGACGTCGGTATGTCGGGTGAAGACCGGCCGCAACGACGAAACGCCGAGTTCGACCGCTTTCTGCACCATAAAATCCAGCGGGGCCCGCTTGATCGGCGCGAACAGCAGCCATAAGTCGGCTTCCGCCGTCTGCGGCCGGACGCACGCCTCGAGCGCGACCGAACACCAGCCGCGCCCGAAACCGTCGACCCGGCCGCGCCATTCGCCGTCGCGGCCATTGAACAGCAGCACCGGATCGCCGCGCTCGCGGCGCATCACATGGCGCAAGTAATGCGCTTGCCCGGCCGATACGCCGATCGTCGCACCGTTGCGTAAATCATCTTGTACGAAAAGCCGTACCCGCGCATTTTCGCGCATCGGGATTTCCCTTGTTTGAGCCCACCACGCCGGAGCGACAAGATTAGCCCATGCCAGAGCCCGACGACACGTCCAACGACGCGCGCAGCGACATTCAGGCCGGCGATTGGCTCGACCAGGGCGCACCCGCCTGGAGCCGCCCCTATCTGCGGCTGGCGCGAATCGACCGGCCGATCGGCACCTGGCTGCTGCTGATCCCCTGCTGGTGGGGGCTGGCGCTGGCCACCGTCTCGGTGGTCGGGCCGGACCCGTGGGATTCGCTGTTCTATGCGGTGCTGTTCGCGATCGGATCGCTGGTGATGCGTGGCGCCGGCTGCACCTGGAACGACATCCTCGACCGGGATTTCGACGCCAAGGTGGCCCGGACGGCAACCCGGCCCCTGCCGAGCGGCGCGGTGAGCCTGCGCGGCGCCTATGTCTTTCTCGCCCTGCAGCTGCTCGCCGGGTTGGCGATCCTGTCGTTCTTCAACACCTTCACCATCCTGCTGGCCTCCGCCTCGCTGGTTCTGGTGGCGATCTATCCGCTGATGAAGCGCATCACCTACTGGCCCCAGGCGTTCCTCGGCCTCACCTTCAATTGGGGCGCGCTGGTCGGCTGGGCCGCGGTCACCGGTTCGCTAGAATTGCCGGCGATCCTGCTGTATGCGGCGGGATTTTTCTGGACGCTCGGCTACGACACGATCTACGCCCATCAGGACAAGGAGGACGATGTCCTGATCGGGGTCAAATCCTCCGCGCTCAAGCTTGGCGACCGGACCGGCATCTGGCTCTGGATATTCTATGGCGTCGCAGTGGTTCTGCTCGACGCCGCCTTCCTGACCGCCGGGGTGCGCTGGCCCGCCTATATCCTGTTGTTGCTGGCGGCGCTGCACCTCGCCGGACAGGCGGCACGCGTCAAGCTGGACGATCCCGCCGATTGCCTGGCGCGGTTCAAATCGAACCGGGAAGCCGGGCTTCTGGTTTTCGCCGCGATCGTCTCGAGCGGCGTTACCAGTGTCTGACCTGGATCCCGCCGATTTCATTCGCAAGAACACCGCGCCCGAACAAGCGCCGCTGATCCCGGAAATTACCCTATCCCTGGCCACGGAATTGGTGCCTCTGTGGCACGCGACCGAGGCCGACCTGGCCGCGCTCGGATTGCCGCCGCCCTATTGGGCGTTCGCCTGGGCCGGAGGGCAGGCTATCGCGCGGTATATTCTCGACAATCCGGAAATCGTCGCCGGCAAGAGGGTGCTCGATTTCGCCAGCGGCAGCGGCATCGTCGCCATCGCGGCCGCCAAGTCCGGCGCCGCCCAGGTCACCGCATCGGATATCGATCCCTATGCGGTCGCGGCCATCGCCTACAATGCGGCGGCAAACGACGTGACGGTGACCGCCATCGGACGCGACCTGATCGACGAGCGCGGACATTGGGATGTCGTGCTCGCCGGCGATATTTGCTACGAGCGTCCGCTTGCCGAGCGGGTCGAAGCCTGGTTGCGCTTGCTGTCGGAAAGCGGCGTCACCGTGCTGATGGGCGATCCGGGCCGCACCTACCTGCCGAAACAGGGACTCGAATGGGTGATCCGCTACGCCGTCAAGACGACCCGCGAGCTGGAAGATACCGATGTCCGCAACGCCGTGGTGTGGCAGTTCGTGTAGCGGATGCCCGCGCGGCTCATGGGCCCAAAATTCGGAACGGATAGTCGAACGGCACCGAATCCTCGGAGAGCCGGGCGATACACTCGCGGCGATATCCCTCATCCTCGACTAGCCGCAGCACGAACGCATCGTGATCGCCGCCGACTCCGAGACGATCCTGCACGTGGCGCAACATGTCGGCGGTCGTGCTCTCGCCATTCTTCCGCCCCTGCGCCGGGACGGCGCGCAATCCCGTCGCGGCACCGTCGCGCACAAGGTGACCGAGCTGCGCGACATAGAGAAAGACCGCGTCGCGCGCCGCACCGCCTTCCAGGGCCAGCTCGATGTCGGCGATCTCGGCGAAATGATAATTGCCTTCGGTTGCATGCATGACGTCGAGCTGCCGGTCGTCCAGCCAGGTCACGAACAGCGTCACGGCAACGCCGGGCGCGCGCTGCAGCATCGCCGGAACCGCGCCATACCGGCTGATGTGCGATGCATAAACCACGTCGAAATCCCGCAGCGTTGCGCGCTGCACCGGAATCGCGTGTTCGCTGTCGGCGCCGTATTTGCGGGCGAGCTGTTGCGGCGACTGGTTCGATCCGACCGCGAGCACCGGCGTCCGCCCCTCCGCCAGCGCCGGATCGAAGGGCGACACCGCCATCGCATCCGACTGCCCGCCGCGCCAGGTATAGGAGCGGTCCGGCACGAAATAGGGATAGTCCCGGGCCCGCGCCAGCCGGGCCGAAATGTCTTCTGCGCTGATTTCCATGGCGCGCACCATGGCATTGCGCCCGGGCCGCTGTAAACGCCATCGATCCGGGATATCGCACCATATGGCCGGGCGCGACCGGCGCGAGAAACCCGATCGCTCCTGACAAAACGCTGTCAGGAGGCCTGTGCGAGGATCGCGGCGATACCAACCGCACTGGAGAGTTTCAATGACTTCCACACCCCCAAACTTCACCGTCTGGGCCGAAATTCCGGTCACCGACTTGGACCGCGCCATCGTCTTCTACAACAAGGTTTTCGACATCGACATGAAGACCGACGATAGTGGTCCCAACCCGATGGCCGTGTTTCCCGCGGCAGACCCGGCGGCCGCCGCCGGTCATCTCTATCCCGGCAAACCGGCGCCGGCGGGGAGCGGCCCGACGGTTCATTTCGCCTGCCCGGGTACCCTGGAGGACGCAATAGAGCGCGTAAAAGATGCCGGCGGACAGGTATTGTCGGATGCGATTTCCATACCGGCCGGGCGGTTCGCCTATTGCCTGGACCCGGACGGCAATTCGATCGGCATCTTCTCGAACTGAGGATTAATCCATGCGCCGCGCCGACCGCCTGTTCCAAATCGTCCAATATCTCCGGGGCGGGCGGCTCGTCACGGCGGCGACCCTCGCCGAACGGCTGGAGGTTTCCGAACGCACGATTTATCGCGACATCTCGGACCTCCAGTCGACCGGCGTGCCGATCGATGGCGAGGCCGGCGTCGGGTATCTGATGCGCGACGGCTACGATCTGCCGCCGTTGATGTTCACCCGCGACGAAATTGTTGCCCTGGTTGCCGGCGCCCGGCTGATCCGCGCCTGGGGCGGCGCCAGGATGGCGCGCGCCGCCGAGGAGGCGCTCGTCAAGATCGACGCGGTTCTGCCGAAGACCGAACACCGCCGGTCGGACTCCATTGAAATCCACGCAATAGCGACGGAAATGACGCCGGAGGTTCGCCAGCGCATCGATGCGATCGAGAACGCGGTCGAACGGCGCCAACGGCTCGCGCTCGCCTATCTCGACGCGGAGGCTCGGCCGACCGACCGCACGGTCCGGCCGCTCGGGCTGTGGTATTGGGGCAAGGTTTGGACGCTCGTCGCGTGGTGCGAATTGCGCGACGATTTCCGCATGTTCCGGCTCGACCGGATTGCCGGGATGGAAATCGACGGCGACCCCTTTCGCCCCGAACGCGGCAAGACGCTGGCCGATTTCTACCGCGCCATGGAGCGCTGTCCGCCGACCGGGAGCGTCGCGGATCGGGAGTAATCCCGGCCCCCGCATGCTTGCCATTCGCGGTGCGCGCGCTAGGGTGTCGGCCATGCCCTACGCCTCCCTTCGCGATTTCATCGACGCGCTCGAAAAGACCGGCGATCTGGTGCGCGTGACCGCCCCGGTGTCGCCGGTGCTGGAGATGACGGAGATCCAGACCCGGCTGCTCGCCGAGCAGGGACCGGCGGCGCTGTTCGAAAACGTGGTGGACGAGTCGAGCCGCAACTACGCCTTTCCGGTGCTGGTCAATCTGTTCGGCACGGTGGCCCGCGTCGCGGCCGCGATCGGCCGCACGCCGTCCGAATTGCGCGCGGTCGGCGAGACCCTGGCGGCGCTGCGCCAACCGGAGCCGCCCAGCGGCATGCGCGACGCGATGGCGAAACTGTCGCTGCTCAAATCGGCGATGGCGATGCGGCCGAAGACCGTCGCCTCCGCACCCTGCCAGGAGGTTGTGTGGCAAGGCGACGAGATCGACCTCGGCAAGCTGCCGATCCAGATCTGCTGGCCCGGCGAGCCGGCGCCGCTGATCACCTGGCCGCTGGTGGTGACCCGCGGTCCCAATTCCGGCGATTCCAAGACCGACGCCTTCAACCTCGGCATCTACCGGATGCAGGTGACCGGCCGCGACACCACCCTGATGCGCTGGCTCGCCCATCGCGGCGGCGCGCAGCACCACGCGCGCTGGAAGGCGGAACGGCAGGAACCGCTGCCGGTCGCCGCGGTCATCGGCGCCGACCCGGCGACGACGCTCGCCGCCGTCACCCCCGTGCCCGACACGCTGTCGGAGTACCATTTCGCCGGGCTGCTGCGCGGCAAGCGCACCAAGTTGACCGACTGCGTGTCCGTGCCGCTGCAGGTGCCGGCCAGCGCCGAGATCGTCAT
>JBFFGE010000226.1:0-6808 GCA_041557595.1 Alphaproteobacteria bacterium | reverse complement strand
TAATCCGTGAAATCCGCACCGCCGGCTTCCGCTAGCACCTTCGTGATCGCGGCCGTCAACGTCGTCTTGCCATGGTCAACATGACCGATCGTGCCGATGTTGCAATGCGGCTTCGTACGCTCAAATTTCGCTTTCGACATTGGCCTCGTTCTTTCTACTCGTTACCTCAACCCACCCGCCATTCGGCGGATCACCCTAAAACCCTGTCGGGGATCGGATCTTGTCGCCGATCCTGTTCCCCTCCGACCATCATCGGCGCATTCCTGCCGCCGGCCCCATTGTTTCGTGCCTTCACATGCTGGAGCGGGCGGCGGGAATCGAACCCGCATCACCAGCTTGGAAGGCTGGGGTAATAGCCTTTATACGACGCCCGCTGAACTGTTCCGGCCCCGCACCTAATTTCGTCTCGACCTCATTTGGCCCCACATTCAAACCCGCTGCCCAGACCGCTCCACCTTGTTTCGGACGCCGCCGAATGGTGGTGGAGGGGGTTGGATTCGAACCAACGTAGGCATAGCCAACGGGTTTACAGCCCGTCCCTTTTAACCACTCAGGCACCCCTCCGCGACCGTACAGAACCACTGTCCCGGCGGAGTGGGCACTATCGTGATTTAACACTGATTGTCAACGGCAAAACCGACACCCGAATAGCACAAAACGCGCCACTCACACGGTCTCTGCAAAGCAGGCGACCCGGTGCGAGTTGCGTATCCCTCGACAACTCAATAGTAAGACGGCAGATGGCTAAAATCAAGAGAAGCAAATCGTCGCCGGCGAAACCGTCGCAGCGCCGGCCCCAGCCAGCGGACGCCCAGGGCACCCATTGGCTATATGGCTATCATGCGGTGCAGGCGGCGCTCCGGAACCCGCGCCGCGAGAAAATCCGGATCATCGCCACCGACGGCGCGGTTCGCCGCCTAAAAGAAGAATCACCCGAACTGGCCGCCGTCGATTGCACAATTCTCGACCGCACGGCCATCGATACCCGGCTACCGGCCGGCGCCGTACATCAGGGAATAGCCCTCGAAACCCGCCCCCTGGTACAGCCGGCGCTCGAAACGCTGTTGCGGGACGCCGCCGAAAACGCGGTACTCCTCCTGCTCGACCAGGTGACAGACCCCCATAATGTGGGCGCCATCCTGCGCAGCGCCGCCGCATTCGGCGCCGCCGCCGTGCTCATTCCCCGCCGGCACGCACCGCCGCAGAGCGCCACGCTCGCCAAATCCGCCAGCGGCGCACTGGAACACATCCCGATGGTCTCGGTCGTCAACCTGGACCGCGCCATCCAGCGATTGCAGGAAAACAACTTTTGGTGTCTGGGACTGGATGCGGGCGCCCGCCAGACCCTGGCGGAGACGGACCTCACCGGCCGGCTGGTTCTGGTCTTGGGCGCCGAGGGCGCCGGCCTGCGCCGGCTCACCGCGGAGCGCTGCGACCTGCTGGTCCGGCTGCCGACGCGCGGCCCGATCGACAGCCTGAACGTATCAAACGCGGCCGCGGTCGCACTGTACGAAGCGGTGCGAAAATCCGATCGTTAGGCGATCCGCCGCCGCAGGGAGAAAGCCAAAACCATGGCCGAAACAAATATCCTTTCCGACACGCCGCCCGACACCCCGGATGAAGGCCACTTCGTCACCCACCTCGAATGCAGCAAAACCGGGCAACAGTATCCGGCGGACCGGCTTCGGAACGTCTCCGACGCGGGAATGCCGCTGCTGGTCCGGTACGATTTGGATCGGCTCAAGACGCGCTTCCCGAGAGATGCGCTGGTTGCCCGGAATGCCGAAATGTGGCGCTACCGGGAGCTCCTGCCGATGCGCCGCGAAACCCATATCATCCGGTTGGGCGAACCGATGACGCCGCTGATTCCATTGTCCCGGATGGCGCACCGCCTCGGCGGCGGCGAAATCCTGGTCAAGGACGAAGCCCGTATGCCGACCGGCAGCTTCAAGGCGCGCGGCCTCGCGGTCGCAGTCGCGATGGCCCATGGCTTCGGCGTCCGGCGGATCGCCATGCCGACCGCCGGGAACGCCGGCGCGGCATTGGCCGCCTATTGCGCCCGGGCCGGCATCGAAAGCTACGTGTTTTGCCCGGATGACGCGCCGGAGTTCACGGTACGCGAAATCGCCCTGCAGGGCGCCAAGACATGGCGGGTCAACGGGCTGATCAATCATTGCGGCGAAATCGTCGCGGCGGGCGCAGACCGCATGGGTTGGTTCGACATGTCCACGCTGAAGGAGCCCTACCGCATCGAAGGCAAGAAGACGATGGGCATCGAACTGGCCGAGCAACTGGGCTGGGAGCTGCCCGACGTGATCTTCTATCCCACCGGCGGCGGTACCGGGCTGATCGGTATGTGGAAAGCGTTCCAGGAAATTGCTGCGCTCGGCTGGATCGGCGAAAAACGACCCCGCATGGTGGCGGTGCAATCGACCCGCTGCGGCCCGCTCGTCAAGGCGTTCGACGAAGGCAAGACCGAGGTGGAGGAAGCCTGGGAACCCGTGGAGACCACCCTGCATGGGGTCCGGGTGCCGAAACCGCTGGGCGATTTCCTGTGCCTACAGGTGCTCTATGAAAGCGACGGTTTCGGTTCCGCGGTCGACGATGACGAGGTCGAGGATCTGCGCATGGAAGTTGCCGCCGCCGACGGCGTCCATCTTGGCCCGGAAGGGGCCGCCTGCTTTGCCGCCTATCGCCAGGAACTGGCCCGGGGCCGCGTGTCGCCCAAGGAACGCGTGGTGCTGTTCAATTGTGCGAGCGGCCTCAAATCCGAAATGCCGCCGATGACCCGCACGCTCGACCGGACCGAACCGATCGACTTCGACACGCTTTGACCGGCCTCCGGCCCGGCCCGCATAGCGTCACCGGGCCTCTGGACAGGAGCCGCCGACAAGGGTACAGGATGGAGGCGAAATATCCGTCAATGTGCCCGTGTAGCTCAGTTGGTAGAGCAGGGGTTTTGTAAACCTCAGGTCGGGAGTTCGAGTCTCTCCGCGGGCACCAGATCGGCGGATCCCGGCGCGGAAATAAGGAGTGCACCTCATGTCTGTCACGACGCTTAAATCCAAGAAATCATCGATCAGCGACGCCGAATGGGAAACCCGCTGCAATCTCGCCGCGCTGTACCGGATCCTGCACAAACTGCGCATGACCGACCTGATCTATACCCATATGTCCGCCCGGGTGCCAAACGAGCCCGACCATTTCCTGATCAACCGCTATGGCGAGATGTTCGACGAAACCACCGCCTCCAGCCTGGTCAAGATGGACTTCGACGGGAACGTGATCGGCGACCAAGGCCATTTCAACGACGCGGGCTTCGTCATTCACAGCGCGGTCCTGATGGCGCGGCCGGACGCCCAGTGCGTCATGCACCTGCACACCAAGGCCAGCGTCGCGGTGTCGGCCCAGGCCTGCGGCCTCCGCCCGCTGAGCCAGCAATCGCTGCTGGTGCTGGGCAGCATCGGCTATCACGACTACAACGTCGCCGGCGGAAATCTTGACGAACGCGAGCCGCTGGGCCGCGACTGTGCCAAGGCCGATTGCATCATCTTGCGCAATCACGGGCTGCTGACCATCGGCAAATCGATCCAGGAAGCCTTTAAGAAGATGTATTTCCTCGAAACCGCCTGCCAGATCCAGACCGCGGCCGGCGACGGCGACCTGATCGAGGTTCCCGAGCCCGTCCGGAGCGAGGCGATCGCCCGGTACAAGAGCAGCTTCGACAAGGGAACCTATGGCGATCTCGAATGGGAGAGCCTGCTGCGCATGCTCGACCGCGAGGGCGCCGATTTCCGCCAATAAATCGGTCACCCGCCGCGGCTACGGCGGCGGACCAGGACCAATCGTTTGCACCCGCAGGGATAAGCCGGCCATGGATGACGACAACGCGCAGCATGCCCGTGTTGAGATGGTGGATCCGCAAACCGCCCGGCTCTGGATCGACAAAGGCGACGTGGTGCTGGTCGACGTCCGCGAACCCCATGAGTTCGCCAACGAGCATGTCCAGGGCGCCACCCTGATTCCGCTCTCCGCGTTCGACTCCACGCGGATTCCCGATTCCGAGGGCAAGAAATTGCTGATCATGTGCGCCAGCGGCGTGCGCTGCGGCATTGCCTCGGAGATACTGGTGCAGACGGGATATCGCGAACTCTACCGTCTCGCCGGCGGCATTACGGGCTGGAAAGCCGCGGGCGGCCCGGTGCAACCGGGACATTAGCGGCGACGCGCCCGCCGGGCGCCGGAAGGTCCGCGGCGATCGACGCCGCGACATGACGGCACCAATTGTCGCAGCCGTGACCGCAGGCTGTTGACTTCGTCGGCGGTCGGCGCATTATGCGGCCCTTCCCGCGCTAAAGTCGGCTTTATCTCGGCGAATCCACGCCACCAGTCTCGATGACGTGATACGCCACGGCCGACGGAAATACGGCACCGAGCATGTATGTCCATCTGCCGATCGCCGAGATGTCGGTAAACATCTTCCTCATCCTGGGGATGGGTGCGGGCGTCGGCATGCTATCCGGCATCTTCGGCGTCGGCGGCGGCTTCCTGATGACCCCGCTGTTGATTTTCCTCGGCGTCCCCTCGCCCATCGCGGTCGGCACCGAAGCCAACCAGATCGTCGCCTCCTCGGTTTCCGGCGTGCTGGCGCACTGGCGCCGCGGCAATGTCGATTTCAAGATGGGCAGCGTCCTGCTGATCGGCGGCCTGATCGGCTCTACATTCGGCGTCTACCTGTTCCGCGAACTCCGGTCGATCGGCCAAATCGACTTGGTAATCAGATTGAGTTACGTGATTTTCCTCGGCGCCATCGGATCCATGATGATGGTTGAAAGCGTGCGCGCGATATGGCGCAGCCGCACGCCGTCCGGTGCGCTCCGCAAGCTGCACCAGCACAATTTCCTGCACGGGCTGCCCTTCAAGATGCGGTTTCGCCGGTCGAAGCTCTATACCAGCGCGCTGCTGCCGCTCGGCGTCGGCATCCTGGTCGGTATCCTGGCCTCCATCATGGGCGTCGGCGGCGGCTTCGTCATGGTGCCGGCGATGATCTATCTGCTCGGCATGCCCACCGCCGTGGTGATCGGCACCTCCCTGTTCCAGATCATCTTCGTGACCGCCAACGCCACGTTTTTCCAGGCCTACCTCAACCAAACCGTCGACATCGTGTTGGCGGTGCTTCTGTTGGTCGGCGCGGTCATCGGCGCCCAATTCGGCACCAAAATCGGCGGCTACCTCAAGGGCGAGCAGCTCCGGGGTCTCTTGGCCCTGATGGTCCTGGGCGTGTGTTTCAAGATCGGTTACGACCTCTGGGCGATGCCGGCCGATCCCTATTCCATCGGCCAGATCATGGGGCACTGACAGATGTTGCGGGTGTTCACCTTGATGATTCTGGCGATCTCGCTGGCGACGACGGCCAGGGCCGAACCGCTGCTGGCCGATCTTTCGGAAAGCGAGATCAAGATCACCACCGGGTTCACCGGCGCCAAGGTCCTGCTCTTCGGATCGATCGAGGGCGACGGCGAGGTGGTGATTATCGTGCGCGGCCCCAATCAGACCGTCCCGGTGCGCCACAAGGAGCAGGCGGCGGGCATTATCTACGTCAACAAGCGCTCGGTGGCGTTCAAGGATGCGCCGTCCTACTACCATGTCATGTCCAGCAAACCGTTGGACGACTGGCTGCCGCAGCATACCCGCGCGCTTTTTCAGATCGGCGTCGAGCACCTTAAACTCCCGACGGTCGAGCGCGTCGGACCGGTCGTCGCCGCCGACTTCCGGGAGGCCCTGATCCGCAACATGCAGCGGATCGGCCGGTATGGCGATGTCGCGGGACAGGTCCAATTCATGGGCGGCCAGCTGTTCCGCGCCGATCTGTATCTGCCCGCAAACGTGCTGACCGGCTTTTACAACATCGACGTCCTGCTGGTGCGGGACGGCGACGTCAAGGCGATCCAGTCGACGCCTCTCCTGATCGACAAGGCCGGGCTGGGCGCGACGGTATACGACCTGGCATACGGCTATCCCGCACTCTATGGCATTGCCGCAATCATCATCGCGATCCTTGCCGGACTTGCCGCCAATGCAATCTTCCGCAACATGTGACAACGGGCGGCGGTCGCTATTACCGACACGATTCCCGCCACTGAATTTCGACGACGGCGCTCGCGGCTGGTCCGGCGGCTGTTATCGCCGCGCCGCGCGTTAGGGATTCGACGATGAACCCAGGCCTCTCCGCCATTTTCTGCACCACCGCATCCGGCGCCGGATACGGGCTGATCGCCCTGATGTCGATTTTTCAGGCAAGCGGTGTCCTGCCCGCCGATCCGAAACTCGGGTTGGCCGGGTTCGCCATCGCGTTCACCCTGATAACCGCCGGCTTGATCGCGCCGATCCTCCGCCCCGGCAGCCTGACCCAAATCCGGTCGTCGGCGAGCCTGTGGCACACGACCTGGCAGGGCCGAACCGCCGCCTTCGCCCTGCTGACCTACCCGCCCGCGATCGCATATGCGGCCGGATGGTATCTCGGCGATTGGCGACCCGATTACCTCACCGCGGTCGGTATGGTCGCGACGATGCTGTGCATGCAGACGGTTTATTGCACTGCCATGATCTACATCTCGCGCAAGACCATCCGCGCCTGGTCCAACGCCTGGGTGCCGCCCGTCCATTTCGGTCTCTCGATCCTGACCGGCGCGCTGATCCTGCACGCACTTGCCGCCGCGTTCGGGTATTTCCATTCCGGATATTTCTGGGTTTCCGCTCTCGCCATCGTCATCGCCGGGTTCGTCAAGATGCGCTACTGGCAGGCGAT
>JBFFGE010000225.1:0-6846 GCA_041557595.1 Alphaproteobacteria bacterium | reverse complement strand
TATCCTGGCGGGTGTCGGCGCGCGCCGCCGCCTGGTAGGTCAGCAGGCGCGCGGCGCGCAGCTCCACTTCGGAATCGGCGATCATCCACTGCACCGCCTGCTTGTCGGCGAGCTTGCTGCGGAAGGTTTCGCGCTGATTGGCCCAGTCGATCGCCATGCGCAACGCCGCCTGCGCAATGCCGATGACGTTTGCCGCGTAGGGCAGCCGCCCGTTGACCAGCCAATGCTCGGCCAGCGCAAACCCTTGTCCTTCTTCGCCGATGCGGTGCTCGACCGGGATCTCGTAGTCGTCCAGCACGATTTCGTAGGGGTAGTAGGACCGGATCACCGGGATCGGCCGCACGGTCACGCCGGGCTTGTCCGTCTCGACGATGAAACAGGTGATGCCGTCGCGGCCGTCCGCCATCGCGGTCCGGGCGAACAGCACGCCCCAGCGCGCCTGTCCGGCACCGGTGATGTACATTTTTGTGCCGTTCAGGATATAGCGATCGCCTTTGCGGACGGCGCGCGTCTTGATCGACCGCCGGGGGTCGGAACCGCCGGCGGCTTCGGTGATCGCGACGAAGGGTTTTTCGCCGGTTGCCACGGCAGGGATGCCGAATTTCTCGATCTGCTCCCGGGTTCCCTTGAAAATGACATTGGGCGGGTCGGCGCCGATCGCGCCGCAGGCCGGGACGTAGGCGCCCATGCGGCACTGCGCCGCTTCCTCGGCGACCACCACCTGGCCCAGTAAATTCAAGCCGGCGCCGCCGAATTCCTCGGGTGTGCGCATGCACCAAATGCCGAGTTCGCGCGCCTTCTTTTGCAGCGGCTCGAGCAGGGCTTGAGGCAGCTCGAAAGCGTCATGCTCGACCGTATCCTCGGCCGGACATACATCGTTCTCCATGAACCGGCGGACCGTTTCCTGCAACAGGCGCAGTTCTTCGGACAGGTCCCAGCTATCGTTTGGCGTCATTGCCATTGCCCCAAACAAGGCCTCCGGATTTTATTACCGCCATTTCAACCGTTTATGCCAGCTTGGCAGGCATCGCGAAGTCGACCAGAACATTTGGAAGGATCGGGCTCGTCGTACTAGGCGCCGGTGAAATGAGCCTTCAATTTATGCACGGCGGCTTCCGCCGCGTCCAGTACCGGGCAGTCGACGCGGGCTTGAACCAGCGATCGGGTCGGTCCCATGGAGAACTGGCCGAGCAGAATGGCGTCGCCGGGCGCGGCCCGCTCCGCCTGTTCGACAACCAAGCGGTCGTGCCCGGCCTGATCGCCCTGGCTCAGGCATTCGGTCGCGCCGGGAATGTGGTGGGCTTCGAAGGATACGGCCCTCCCGTCGGCTTCGGCGCGACGGTTCAATTCGGCGGCGAGCATCCGGTTGGTGCCCGGATCCGTTGCCAGCATCGTAAAATTGTTGCCGAGTGCGAAGGCCCGGTCGATCAGGCCGTCGAACGACGTCAGGACCGGGATGTCGAGTTCGTCGCGCGCGGCGACCACCGCGGGTCCGAACAGCGATCCCGTCACCAGGATCGCGTCGGCGCCGCAACCCGCGCTGTAGCGCAGTAACCGGGCGATCCGATCGAAATGCGCCGGTGTCAGCGAACGATCCGGCGCAAGATCGATATAGAGGGATTCGTCATACAGACTCGCGGCTTGCGCCTCCGGCCAATGTTCCCGGAGCGCCGATTCCACCGCCGCAATCGCGGGAATGACCGAGTGGATGAGTCCGATGCGTTTCGTCGCCATGCGGCTTCATAGTGCGCGACCGCCAAGTTGTCCATGAGGCTGGAAGCGCTTCAATGTACAAAAATATCGTCGCCATGGAATCGAATCGCGGGTATAGCTTGCGCCACGCAGCGGCGGCCTGCCGCACATCCGAAATCAAACAGGGTCCCGTAAACGATGGCTGATCAGGTTCGCGCATCGCATATTCTTCTCATGTACGCCGGTTCCGAAAGGTCGACCGCCACGCGGTCGCAGGAAGAGGCGCTGGAACAAATCAAAGAACTCCAAACCAAGTTGCAGGGCGGCAGCGAGTTTGCCGACCTTGCCCGCGAAAATTCCGACTGTCCGTCGGGCCGCGAAGGCGGCGATTTGGGCTGGTTTGGCCAAGGCATGATGGTGCCGGAATTCGATCAGGCTACATTCGGCATGGAAGTCGGCGCGGTCAGCGATGTCGTTACCACACCCTTCGGGTATCACCTGATCCACCGAACCGGTTAGGCATAACGTTGGATCCTGCGGCGGCGGGTTGCCGCCGCAGGATCGGCGCTATCCGCTCTATCCGACGTCGCACATGGTGATGCGGCGGTCGTTGATCATGTCTTCGTATTTCGCGCGTGTTTCCGCGAGGATCGGCGATTTTCCGTGCGCTTCGAGCGCGGCGCCGTCCTTGTAGCATTCGAACAGAAACACCGAACCGGTGTCTTTTTTCGGGATCAGGACGTCGAATTGCAGGCAGCCCGGTTCGGCATCGAGCGTGCGCGCCGCATGGCTTCGGATGACTGCCTCGAAGGCCTCGCGATGTTCCGGTTTCACGTCGAATTCCACGACCAGCGCAATTTTGCTCACGTTTTTCTCCCTCGGTTTGGTTGATGGATTTGTCCGGGTTGCGGCGACGCACGGTTATTGATGTTCGTGTCCGCGCATGCCCAGCACCCACATCAGGCCCATAATGCATCCCTTGATCCGCGGCAGAAACCAGAATGTCAGCGCCAGGGCCAAGCCGGGCCATACGGTGAGCTGGACCCACATCGGCGGTGCGGCGGTTTGTTCGCTAAACAGCAGCATTGGCACGACGATGTGGCCGACCACCAGGATGGTGAAATAGGGGGCGACGTCGGCGGTATGAATTTCGCCGTTTTCCGCGCCGCAATACCCGCAGGTCGGGTGCAGCGCAAGATATCCCCGAAACAGCGGGCCGCGTCCGCATTTCGGACAGCGCCGCCGAAACCCGCGGAGCATGGCCTTGAAAAATCGCCGCGGGCCGGTCTCGGTATCAGCGGACATCGTGTAATCCCTGGTTGTTCGTGTGGCGCGGCATGGCGGTTATCCGGCCGCGGGCGGCGGAGCGAGGCCACCGCGCCGCCCGCCGAACGCCAGGCTCGCCAGGAAAAGCGCGAATGCTGCGACCACCACCGATGGACCCGAGGGCGTATCCCATTGCAGCGATATCAGCAATCCCCCACTCACCGCCAACGCGCCAAATATGCTGGAGAGCAGCGCCATGCCCTCCGGCGATCGGGCGAACCGCCGTGCGGTCGCCGCCGGGATAATCAGCAGCGATGTGATCAGGAGAATGCCGACGATCTTCATCGACAGTGCGATCACCACGGCGAGCAGCAGCGTAAAAATGAGCCGCGTCCGCAGCGCCGGGACACCTTCCGCCCGCGCCAATTCCTCATGCACGGTGAGGGCGAGCAGCGGCCGCCAGATACCGGCGAGGACGAGCAGAACTCCCGCGCCGCCGCTGTAAATAATCGCGATGTCGCCGGGCGTAATCGCCAGGATGTCGCCGAACAGGTATCCCAACAGATCGACGCGTACGTGGTTCATCAGACTGAGCACGACCAGCCCGCAGGAGAGCGCGGTGTGCGACAGGATGCCGAGCAGGGTATCGGTGGCGATGCGGCGCTGTTCCTGCAGCGCCACGATGATGACGGCGAAGCCGATGCAGGTAATCGCGATGCCGAGCGTTAGGTTGATCGACAAGACAAAGCCAAGGGTCACGCCGAGCAGCGCCGAATGGGCCAGGGAATCGCCGAAATACGCCATGCGGCGCCATACGACGAAACAGCCGAGCGGTCCCGCCACCACCGCCACGCCAATGCCGCCGAGCAAGGCGAGGATGAGAAAATTGTCGATTCCGGTCATGGCTGCGGCGGATTCTCCGCCGTCTCCGCGGAGTCCTCGGCTGCGTGGTCGTGCGCCGCCGGGACGACTTCGCCGTGCAAGGTGTGATCGTGATCGTGATCATGGCTGTAGACGGCGAGGTTTTCCGCCGCCCGCGCGCCAAAAAGGGCGACATAGGCCGGATGTCTGCTGACGGCTTCGGGCCGGCCTTCGCAGCAGATATGCGCGTTCAGGCAGATCACCCGATCGGTCGCCGACATCACGAGATGAAGGTCATGCGAAATCGTCAGCACGCCACAGCCCCGGCGGTCGCGAATGCGGCGGATCAGCTCGTACAGGGATATCTGGCCGTTGAAATCGACATTGGCGGTCGGCTCGTCGAGCACCAGAAGGTCGGGGTCGCGCAACAGGGCGCGCGCAATCAAGACCCGCTGCAATTCGCCGCCGGACAGGTCCGACACGGTCGCATCGGCCAGGTCGGTGGCGCCGACTTCGGTGAGCGCCTCGGTCATCTTGCCGGCATCGACCCGGTTGGTCAGGCTCATCAGGCGTCCGACGGTGATCGGCAGCACGGTATCCAGGGGCAGCCGTTGCGGGACATACCCGAGACGAAGCCCGGCCCGCCGCGTTACGATGCCCGCATCGGGCTTGAGGACGCCCAGCAGAATGCGCGCCAGGGTCGATTTGCCGGATCCGTTCGGGCCGATCAGGGCGACAATCTCACCGGATCGCACGGCGAGGTCGACGCCGTTCAGGACTTGGCGGCTGCCGAACGCCATGACAATGCCGGCGGCGTCGATCAGCGGAGCGGCATCAGCCTTCATCACTGATCGATCCGGCATTGGAAACGCAGTCTCCGCACAATCCGGTGACTTCGACCACCGGCGCCTCGACGGCGAAGCCGGCGGCGGCCGCGGCAACCCTTATCGCGTCGGTAATGCGCGGGTCCGCCATTTCCGCCGCCATGCCGCAATTCTTGCAAACCAGAAACTGGCTGCGATGGTGATCGCCGGGATGGTCGCAACCGACGAACGCATTTCGGCTGGCCAGGCGATGCACCAATCCATGTTCCATCAGGAAATCCAGCGTCCGGTAAACGGTCATGGGCGCGGCGCTGCGGCCCTGTTCCTTCAATCGGTCCAGGATGTCGTACGCGCCGGCAGGATGGTGGCCTTCCCAAATAATTTTCAGGACCTCGCGGCGCAGCGTCGTCAACCGGAGGCGTCGGTCCGCGCAGAGACGCTCGGCGCGGCTGAACGCTTCCTCGATACAGTGTTCGTGATCGTGTGCGGGATCCGGAAAGGGGCCGCTTATCGCCTCTGCCGCCACCGTCTTTTCGCCGGGAATATCGGATCGCATGACTGGCCGCATTTTGGTTCCTGTTGGATTACGCGGTGCATCGCCGGTGCGCGTGCGGCGGCAACATGCGTCGATGCAATGATATATTATAACACTAAATTAGGCGCAACGAAGTTCGACGCGTAGAATTGAATTCGGCGAAGAGACGAAGCGATCCGACGTTTCGGCGGTCCAGGTGCGGATCGTCCGGGCCGATCGCCATTCAGGATTTGATGTCGAGGGGCCGCATCGGCGGCAAGGTCTTCAGCGCCGCCTCGATGGCGTCCCGCATGGGCATGCCGGTCTGCGCCCCCATGACCGTGCAGGCAAGACCGGCCCCCGTGCTTGCACGGCGCAGGGCATCGTGAATCGGGAGACCTTCATCGAACGCGGCGGCGAGGATGCCGGCAAAGGCGTCGCCGGCGCCGGTCGTGTCGACGACCGAAACCGGCAGGGTCGGCACGGCGAGGGCGAGGCCTGGTCCGACCGCCACGGCGCCTTCGGCACCGAGCGTCATGATGCAGGTCAATCCGAAGGTTTCCGACAGCGCAGCGGGCAGGCTGGAGCTGTCCTCGGCGGCAAATCCGATATGCGACGCCACCATTTCGCCTTCGATACGGTTGACCAACAGGACATCGAGCAATTCGAGGATCGGCTCGGGCACCGGCGCCGCCGGCGCGACGCTCAGCATGACGTTGGCGCCGGATGCCTTGGCGCTGCGGATGGCTAACCAATTTTCCTCATGCGGAACCTCCATTTGCAGGACCAGCCAATCGTCGGCTTCCAGCATGCCGTCGGCGATTTGGGCCGCGGCGGCGTCGCGGTTGGCGCCGGATGCGACGACAATGGCGTTCTCACCGTGGCGGTCGACGCAAACGGCGGCGCAACATGTCGGTTTGTTGCTCGTGCCGAGGCCTGCGAGATCCACCTTCTCCTGCCGCAGGAGCGATAGGGCCTGGTCGGCGAAATCGTCCTGTCCGACGCAGCCGATCATGCGCACCGGCGCGCCGGCGCGTCTGGCGGCGAGCGCCTGATTGGCGCCTTTTCCGCCCGGAACGATCAAATATTCGGGACACAACATGGTTTCGCCCGGCAGGGGCAAGACATCGACCTGCATGACAAGGTCGACATTTATCGAGCCAAACACGGTAATCATCGAGCGCGGATCCGATAGACGGCGGGTCCGGCCACCTTAGACCATTTCTTGTTTAAGTTGACTCATTTGGAATGGTCTATCTCTTGGTTTATACGCAAATTCGTCGTCGCGAACCGTTTCGTTTCGCTCGGGACTTGCTCTAGCACGTGACGCCCCATGCCGGACTCGGAAAAAAATAAGGCCGTCAGTCCGCAGGCGCATGAAGCGCGCTACAGCGTCTTTTGCCGGACTCTTTCTGCGAAGCGTCCGGCCGCCAAGATGACTGGCGTGGTCTACCAGTCGGAAATCTCGGGTTTCGACATGTTGCAGAGATCCAGAACGTCATGCATGTCGAGGACATCGTATTCCTCGTTCAGGAAGGCGACGTCGTCTTCCACATCGAAGTCGTCTTCCTTGTCCAGGATCGTGTCGAAACCGTCTTCGTAATTCTTGTCTGCCGTTTCAGGCAAGGCGCCGCCGGCCGATACTCCGGCAGATGGCTCATTCTCGGTCCCGTTTATACTCGCACTCAT
>JBFFGE010000224.1:0-6910 GCA_041557595.1 Alphaproteobacteria bacterium | reverse complement strand
CGGGACAAAACCGTTTCCGAAATCGGCTCCGCTGGCCAGGTCGCTATCGCCGCCGGTGCAGGGCGTTCCCGGAAAACCCGGGCCGCAATTCGAATTGAAGAGGCGGAGCGCTCCACCGGTCGAACTGAGCGAAATGTCGAGATTGGCCCATTCATTGCCGGCGATGAAGTCACCCGCAGAAAGGCCCAGGCCATTGCCGTCAGTCTCGAAATCGATGGTGACCGGCGCGGTGACCGCGGACGCCGTGCCGGTCATGCCGGCGACGCCGAACAGCACAACGGCGATGCCGGCCGCCAGCGTTCGTCCAAGCTTTCGAAAGGCGCAATGAGTGAGACGATCCCGATCCATGGCCGAACAATCCTTCCCGTAATCGCCCGACGGTTGGCAAAGCGCATGATCGGGCGACGCTGATTCTTGCCTGAACCTAGGCTACATTCCGGCCAAGCGTCGGGTCCAACGCGTGTGCGGACTAGTTAGTCGGCGAAGCGAACCATCCGCTTGTCTATTTCCGGATAAATTGGACTGACCCAATTTGGTTACTGTTTTGATTATCGTGCGATGGGACGGCAATTTAGAAAAATATACTCAAACGTCGCCGGGATCGCCGACTCATTCACAGGGAGATCGTATCTGGATTTTCCGATAGCGATCGCCCTCGATACGTGGGCGACGGGGCGACGCCCCAATTTTTCGACATCGTCTACGACGGATCGATCGGGCATACTCTCCCGCAGATCGAAAATTCACAGTCGCAACGGCATCGCCCCGTGTCATCCATCAAACGCTTCCGCATCGACATTCCCGACAAAACCCTCGAGCGCATTCGCGCGCGCGTCGCCGAGTACCCCTGGCACGAGATGCCGGACGATGGCGGATGGGAATACGGCGCCAACCTCGATTACATGAAGGAACTCTGCACCTATTGGGTCGACGAGTTCGATTGGCGCAAGCAGGAAGCGGAAATCAACCGTTTTTCCCACTTCGTCGCGCCGATCGATGGAATCGATATTCACTTCATTCATGAAAAGGGAACCGGGCCGGCGCCGCTGCCGTTGATCATCAGCCACGGCTGGCCGGGCACGATCGTCGAATTCCGGGACATCGTCGAACCGCTGGCGCATCCGGAACGCTTCGGCGGCAAGGCCGAAGACGCCTTCGACGTGGTGGCGCCGTCGCTGCCCGGATTCGGGTTTTCCGGCCGACCGCCGCGCCCTTTTGGTCCGCGCAGGATGGCCGACATCTTCGCCCGGCTGATGACCGACGTCCTCGGCTACCATGGCTATCTCGCGCAGGGCGGCGACTGGGGCGCAGCGATCTCAAGCTGGCTCGGTCTCGAACACGCGCCCGCCTGCAGGGCGATCCATATCAACCTGTTGACGATGCGCCATGCGGACGGCCCCACGGGTCCGGAGGAAGCGGCCTGGGCGGAACGTTTCGAGCGCGAACAGGAAACGGAGGAGGGCTACCGGACGCAACAGGCGACCAAGCCGCAGACCTTGAGCTACGCCATGATGGACAGCCCGGTCGGCGTTGCCGCCTGGATCGTCGAAAAATTCAATTCCTGGTCCGACACGATCGGCGACGACGTCGAGAGCGCCCACAGCAAGGACGCGCTGCTTACCAATATCATGGTCTACATCGTCACCCGGACCTTCAACACGGCGTCCTGGATTTATTACGGCCGGCGCGGCGAGGGCGGCCGCGTGCTGTCGCGCGACGGCACGCGCGTCGAAGTGCCGACGGCCTGCGCTCTGTTCCCAAAGGAAATGCTGTCCTGGCCGCCGCGCTCCTACGTGGAGCGCATGTACAACGTTCAACGCTGGACCGAGATGCCGCGCGGCGGCCATTTCGCGGCGATGGAAGAACCCGAACTGTTTCTCGACGACCTCCGGGCCTTCGCCCGCACATTACGTTAGGGGAAGACCGAAATGCCGCTCATCCTCGGCTGCATCGCCGACGACTTCACCGGGGCAACCGATCTCGCAAGCATGCTCGTCAATCAGGGCATGAATACGGTACAGGCGATCGGCGTTCCCGACGCGGCGCTCGACCTCGGAGACGCCGAAGCGGTCGTCGTGGCGCTGAAATCGCGGACGACACCGGCAGCGGCGGCGATCGCCGAATCGCTGGCCGCGCTGGACTGGCTGAGGACGCACGGCACCCGGCAGTATTTCTTCAAATATTGCTCGACCTTCGATTCGACGGATGACGGCAATATCGGCCCGGTGGCCGACGCCTTGATGGCGGCGCTTGACTGCGACTTCACCATCGCGTGTCCCGCCTTTCCCACCAACGGACGAACGGTCTTCAAGGGATACCTGTTCGTTGGCGAGGTCCTGCTTTCCGAATCGGGCATGCGCAATCATCCGCTGACGCCGATGACCGATGCCAACTTGGTCCGCGTGCTGGCGCGCCAGACGCCGCATCCGGTCGGCCTGGTCGCGCGCGAAACCGTGGCCGCGGGGCCGGACGCCATCCGGGCGGCCTGTGCCGCGCGGCGCGCCGGCGGCGCACGCCATGCGGTGGTCGATGCGGTCGACGACGCCGACCTGCTGGCCATCGGCGAAGCGTCGGCCGATCTGCCGCTGATCACCGGCGGCTCCGGCGTGGCCATGGGCCTGCCCGAAAACTTCCGGCGCCAGGGATTGCTCGGCAGCGGGCGCAGCCCGGCCCTGCCGGATGTCACCGGCGGCGAGGCCGTGCTGGCCGGAAGCTGTTCGGTCCGCACCCGCGAGCAGGTCGCCGCGACGATGAAAACGCGGCCGGCCTTCGCGGTCGATCCGATGGCGCTCGCCGACGGCCGGGACATCGCGGCGGAGGCGATCGCCTGGGCCGCCGACGCGACAACCGACGGGCCGGTACTGATCTACTCCTCGGCCGACCCGGAGGAGGTTTCCGACATTCAGCAGCAGCTGGGACGCGACGCGGCGGGCAACCTGGTCGAGGACGCGATGGGGCGGATCGCCGTCGGACTGGTCGAACGCGGCGTGCGCCGGCTGGTCGTCGCGGGCGGAGAGACCGCCGGCGCCGTGGTCGGCGCGCTCGGCGTCCAGGCGTTGCGCATCGGGCCGGAGATCGACCCCGGCGTCCCCTGGACCGAATCCATCGGCGGCGGCACGCCGCCATTGGCATTGGCGCTCAAGTCGGGCAATTTCGGCGAAGTCGATTTTTTCCGGAAAGCCTTCGAGATGTTGCCATGACCGAGACCAGGATGCGCGACGACATCACGCGGATGGCCAAGTCGCTGTTCGACCGGGGGCTGACCTTCGGCAGCTCGGGCAACATCAGCACCCGCATCGACGATGGCTGGCTGATGACGCCGACCGGTTCGACCATGGGCAACCTCGATCCCGCCAGGATTTCCAAACTTGACGATTCCGGCACGCTGGTTTCCGGCGACGCGCCGACCAAGGAGGGCTTTCTCCACATCGCGATGTACGAGGAACGGCCCAAGACCAGCGCGGTGGTGCATCTGCATTCGACCCATTCGGTCGCCGTGAGCTGCCTCGCCGATGTCGACCCGACAAACGTGCTGCCGCCGATCACCGCCTACTATGTGATGAAGATCGGCACGCTGCCGCTGGTGCCATATTTCCCGCCGGGCGATCTCGATCTGGCCGGGGCGGTGCGCGAGATGGCGTCGAAGCACCATGCGGTGTTGCTCGCCAATCACGGGCCGGTCGTCGCGGGCACATCGCTCGAGGACGCGGTCTACGCGACGGAAGAGTTGGAGGAGACCGCAAAACTCCACCTCATGCTGCGCGGTCTGGACACAAAATTTTTGACCGATGGCCAGGTGCGGGCGTTGCGGGATAAGTTTCCGAACTGATATGTGCAGCGGGCAATCCCGCCAACTCCCACTTGGAATGACAGGCCCATGAAAATCACCACCGTTTCCGCGACCCGCTACAAAGGCGACGCCCAGGCGGCCTATGTCGCGGAAATCCTCGTCGTCTCGGTCGCCACCGACGAAGATCTGACGGGGGTGGGTTTCGCCAGCGCGCCGCCGGGCATGGGCGAGATTTTCGCCCGGATCATCGAAAAGATGCTGGCGCCGCAAGTCGTCGGCGCCGACCCGCGCATGACCGCCGACCTTTGGGAACGGATGTACCGGGAGGCGATCCCGCGGCGCGGCGGTGACGGATTCGTTCGCGCTTGTATCGCGGCGATTGACTTCGCGCTCTGGGACATCAAGGGCAAGGCGCTCGGCGTGCCGGTCTCGGCCCTGTTCGGCGGGCAGCGCGACCTGATCCCGACCTACGCCAATTGCGCCCACCACATGCCGGCCGATGCGCTGGCGGAGCGAGCGGCGGCGTATGTCGCGCGCGGGCACAAGGCACTCAAGATCCGGGGAACGCGCAGTTACGTGACCCTGGAGGAAGCCACCGAACGGGTGCGGCAGGTGCGTGCGGCGATCGGCCCCGACGTCAAGCTGATGGTCGACGTGAACGGCAGCTGGGATGTCGACACCGCGATCCAGCAGCTCAAGAAATGGGAGGCTTACGACGTCTACTGGCTGGAGGAGCCGGTGCCGCCGGAAGACATCCCCGGATACGCCCGGGTCCATGCCCATGCCGGCAGCACCTATATCGTCGGCGGCGAGCAGCATGCGGGGCTGATGGAGTTCCGCCCGTTGATCGAGGAGGGCAAGGTCGACATCGCCCAGCCCAACGCGCAACTGACCGGCGGCATCACCGACTGGCTGCGCATCCACGCCTACGCCACGGCGCGGGGCGTGCCCATCTCGCCCTGGGATCTGCAGATGGTCCATCTCCACATGGCGGCGGGCCTGCCCAACGTGAAATGGATCGAATATTTCATGGCCGACAACGCGCTGCTCGAATTCCAGACCAGGCTGTTTACCGGCCCGGTCGTGCGCGAGGAGGTGACCGACGAAGGCGTCTTCCTCGCCGCGCCCGACGCGCCGGGTCTGGGGCTGGAACTCGATCCCGAGGTGGCGGAAAAATCGATGGTCAGGAACTAGATATTTTACGCAAGTACGTCGTCGCGAACCGTTTCGGTTCGCTCGGGATTTGATCTAGGGTTTTTAAGCAAATACGTCGTCGCGAACCGTTTCGGTTCGCTCGGGATTTGCTTCGGCCGCCAGCCGGACTCTCACTTCGGTTTCAGACCCGCATAAACCACGGTGATGAATTTCTGCGTATTCAGGAACCCGCCGCCCCAGGATTTCTCGACATCCTTGAACGCGCCGGACTTCACCAGATCTTCGGCCGACTGTCCGGCCTTCATGGCGCGCGCGACGCGGCCGTGCACCGTCTTCAGCATGTCCCGGTACTTCACGAGATCCTTGCGCGTGGCCATCGGCCCGTGCCCCGGAATGATTTGCGTCTTTGCGTCAGCCAAGCCGAGCATTTTGTCGACCGCCGCGATCATGCCGGTGATCGAGCCGCCGCTCCACCCGTCGATAAACGGGTAGATCCCGTTGAAGAACAGATCGCCCGTATGGATGACATTCGCGCCGGTGAAATGCACGAAGGAGTCGCCGTCCGTATGCGCCGCCGGCAAATGGACAATGCGGGCATGATCGCCGTTGAAATGCAGCGAGATGCCGTCCGCGAAGGTGACCTGCGGCAGCGCGCCGGCCGGCGCCGGTTCGGTCTTCATGTTGAAGATGGGGATCGACTGCGGCGACGACAGCCGCCGGCGGACATTCTCATGCGCGACGATGGCCGCGCCCGTCCGCCCGATATTCTCGTTGCCGCCCGTATGGTCGCCGTGCCAGTGGGTGTTGAGAACGAAACGAATGGGCTTGTCGCTCAGCGTGCGCACCGCGGCCAGGATCTTCGCGCTCAGCGGCGCGTACTGGTCGTCGATCAGAAACACCCCGTCGTCGCCCACCGAAACGCCGATATTGCCGCCGGCGCCGAACAGCACGTAGATCGAGTCCGTTAACTTGACCGTCTTGATCTCAACCTTGGAAAAATCGCGCGCTTGCGCCGGCGCGTGAAAGACGACCGCCGCCAGGACAAGGCTCGCGGTCAGTCCGATGGCTTTGTTGAATATTTGCATGATCCATCACCCAGTGCGTTAACGCGGGAAACGAACTCTAGCAGAGATCGGCGGGGCGGCTAAACAACTGGCCGGGAGATGGGTGGCATCGCCGGTGGCGTGTTTCAGATGGCTCCAATGCCAACTATCGCCGAATTACGAAAACAATACGCTGCCCGGATTTTTCGGCGATGCCCGGTGTCTCCGAACCGACCCGGCGCGCGCAAATTTTCGAGCCACAGTCACTTCAGATTGAATTCGAACTTCGTCCCATTCATGCACAGTTTTTTCGGGGATTTCTTGCTTTTGTGAATTTTAGCGCTGTACGCGACCCTCTTCTTGATGCGGTATTTCATGCGGATTCTCGTCTGTTCGGCCTTCACATTCTCGAGCCGGCGGGTCGCCTGCCAAATTTTTTCCTTGTCGATAACTTCATTCTTGATTGGTTCCGACCGCCAAGCGCCATTCCTGCCGATCCCATAGTCGTAATAGTCGAGATCTATGATCTTGATTTTGCTGCCGGTATTGTTCGTGACCTTCACATAGACATCTTTGCAATCACATAGACATCTTTGCAATGCTCCGAAGCCGCCGCCAACACCGGCTCGGCCACCCAAGCCGCAGTCATTAGAAATGCCGATACTGCAACGGCCGCATAACGAATTCGAGTAAACGCAATGCACATGCTTATTTTCCTTATTAATGGGTGGGTTCGCTCAGAAGCCGAAACTCTCCGTTTGGATCCCTCCAACCGTATCAATCGTCGCTCAAAATCGTTTTGCCAGCAAGCGGACGTGCCGGCGAACTAGGGTTTGGACTCAATTGGACGCAACGCATTGATCTGATTCAATTTTGCCTTAGGGCATCGAAATAAAAACTGTTATAATTTCAACGTGTTACT
>JBFFGE010000223.1:0-6930 GCA_041557595.1 Alphaproteobacteria bacterium | reverse complement strand
CGGATACTCGGCGTTCATTGCCTCTTCGACCGAGGCATGATTCAGCCCCTGCATGACGGCTTGCAGGCTGGCGCGGATCGACAGAGGCGAACATTGAATGATTTCGCCGGCCCAACGCAGCGCGCCATCGAGCGACTTGCTCAACGGCACCACCTCAGTGACGATTCCGAGGCGGTAGGCTTCCTCCGCCATGACATGGCGGCCGGTCAGGATCATGCCCATGGCGTGTTTCATCGGGATCATGCGGGGCAGCCGGTGCAGTCCGCCGGCCAGGGCGGCCAGGCCGACGCGCGGTTCCGGCAATGCGAAGCGGGCGTTTTCGGAGGCGACGATGATATCGCTGGCCAATGCAAGTTCGAAACCGCCGCCCATGGCGACGCCGTTGACCGCGGCAATCAGCGGCTTACTGCGGTCGAAGCGCGTCGTGATGCCGCCGAACCCGCTGGCCGGACGGTCGCGCGTGCCGCCTTCGGCCTGCCAGCGGAGGTCATTGCCGGCGCTGAAGGCGCGATCGCCTTCTCCGGTGAGGATGGCGACCCAGAGATCCGGATCTTTCTCGAAATCGTCGAAGATTTCAGAGAGTTCGTAGTGGGCCGGCGAATGCAACGCATTCATGCGTTCCGGCCGTTTAATCGTGACGACCAGAACACGGCCTTCGCGCTCGGCAGAACAGAATTCAGGCATGGTGTCCTCCTGGTTTGGATGACGGCCGGCGGCGCAGGCGCCGGCGTTTCGCTGACGAGTATAAAGGGTGAGGCGGCTCGGTCGACAGCGGGCCGGACACTTTTATAACTTGGAGTCCGACCAGGCCGGGTCCGGCTCGGCGGGCTCGGGCCGCAATGCCGCCGCCTTGACACCGGCGATCGCGCAAAACTCATCCTTGTCGGAAGTATCGCCGCTGATTCCCACCGCACCGAGCGTTTGATCGTCCGCGTCACGGATGAGGACGCCGCCGGGGACCGGGAAGAAGCGGCCGTCCGATGCCGCGGACAGCGCACCGATAAAGCTCGGTCGGTCGCTCAACCTGTCGCGCAAGGTCCGGCTCGACTGCCCCATGCCAAGCGCGCCCCAGGCTTTGCCGATGGCCACCTGCGGCCGCAGGATGCCCGAACCGTCCTCGCGTTTGAACGCCATCAAATGGCCGCCGGCGTCCAGCACGGCGACGGTCAGCGGCATCATCTTTTCGGCCCGGCCGGCGGCGAGAGCGGCGTCGACAATGGTTGCGGCCTGATTGAGGGATAGGGTGGTCATGAGGGCGTCCTGAATGGGTGAACGGGCAGTCTTGATCTTGAAGGAAGGCGGCCCATTTAAGCAAGATCATGGAAATTCGAATCGAATATTGCGGCGTTTGAAACTACGAGCCTAGGGCCCGCCGTGCGCGGGACCTGATCCTTGAAAACGCCGATGCAGAAATCGAGCTGGTGCGCGGCGGTGGCGGCGTCTTCGACATCACCATCGATGGCGTCCTGGTGTTCTCGAAAAAGGACGTCGGGGTTTTCCCCAGCGACGACGAGGTGAGAGCGCTCGTCGCCGGCTAGATCAACCTGCCTTTAATTGGAATCAATTAAAGGCAGGTTGATCGAATCTACAAAGATAGAGCAGCATCGAACCGGCGCCGCCATTCTTGTGTTGCGGCACTACGCCAGATTGCTAATCTCCCGCTTACAGGCACAAAATTGAGAAGAGTTGTCTCAATAATTATGCGATCCAAGGGGGCGGACGCGGTGCCGGGGCAGGGCAATTCCTTCACATACGTCATTGTCGGCGCGGGATCGGCGGGATGCGTTCTCGCCAATCGACTTTCCGCGAATCCGAAAAACAAGGTCCTTTTGCTGGAAGCCGGCGGCCGCGACACCAATCCGTGGATTCATATCCCCGTCGGATATTTCAAGACCATGCACAATCCGAAGACGGATTGGTGTTACGAGACGGAGCCGGATCCGGGGTTGAACCGCCGCAGTATTCAATGGCCGCGCGGGCGGGTGCTGGGGGGATCCAGCTCGATCAACGGGCTTCTCTATATACGCGGTCAGGCGGAGGACTATGACCACTGGCGGCAACTCGGCAATTCCGGGTGGTCGTTTGAGGAGGTCTTGCCCTATTTCCGCCGCTCCGAGGATCAGCGCCGCGGTGCGGACGAATTTCACGGAACGGGCGGGCCGTTGTCGGTTGAGGATATCCGTATCCGCCGGGAAATTTGCGATGCCTATATCAAGGGCGCCGTCGAAATCGGCGTCCCCGAAACCGACGACTTCAACGGGGCAAACCAGGAAGGCGCCGGGTACGTCCAGCTCACCGCCCGCAACGGCCGGCGCTGCAGCGCGGCGGTGGCCTATCTCCATCCGGTTCGGCGTAAACGGCCCAATCTAAAAATTGTCACCCATGCACTCGCGCATCGGCTCTTGTTCGACGGCACTCGCGCATCGGGCATTGCCTATAGCGTCGACGGCGTACCGCATGAGGCGCATGCATCGGGTGAAATGATATTGTCGGCAGGAGCGATCGGATCGCCGCAAATACTGCAACTGTCCGGCATCGGCGCGGGCGAAGATTTGCAGAGCGCCGGCATACCGGTACATCACGCGCTGGCCGGCGTCGGCAGGAATTTGCAGGACCATCTTCAGGTTCGGCTGATCTATCGAACCAAACTGCCGCTCACGCTCAACGATCAGGTCCGTAATCCGTTGCGAAAGATGATGATGGGCGTCGAGTACCTGATCCGAAGGACCGGTCCGTTGAGCATGGGGGCGAGCCAGATTTGCGTCTTTGCCAAGACGCGTCCCGAATTGGCGACGCCGGACATTCAATTTCACATCCAGCCCTTGAGCGCCGACAAGCCGGGCGACGGGCTGCACAAGTTCTCGGCGTTTACCGTGTCGGTCTGTCAGCTTCGGCCGGAAAGCCGTGGCCGCCTTGTCGTGAAATCGGGCGATCCGGCGGCGCATCCTGCAATCCATCCGAATTATCTGGCGACCCCAATCGATCGGGCGACCGTGGTCGGCGGCATGCGGATGTCGCGTCAAATTGCCGGGACCGACGCGTTGTCGGGTTATATCGCCGATGAGATGCGGCCCGGTCCCGCGGCCCGGACCGATGATGAGTTGCTAGCCTATGCGCGCGACACCGGTGTGACCATCTATCATCCCGTGGGCACCTGCAAGATGGGCAGCGACCCGATGGCCGTGGTCGATGACCGGCTGCGCGTGCATGGCATCGAGCGGCTGCGCGTCGTCGATGCCTCGATCATGCCGACGCTGGTATCGGGAAACACCAATGCGCCGGCCATCATGATCGGTGAAAAAGCTTCCGAGATGATCTTGCAGGATGCGGGTTAGGCGTCCGGTATTCTTTTGCCACCCGTCACCTTCCGGCTTGCGCTGTCTTCGCATTATTGCCAGCATGAGACTGAAAGTTTCATTTTAGCATCGATTTGTTAGTCCATCCATGCGGAAGAATTCGGATTTCGGGGGATTAGGGCGGTGTTAACGGGGAACTGGCGCAAGGTCATGCTGCGGCCATGCGCATAAAAATGCGCATTAACAACAACCTAGGGAGGTATATTCCATGTTTAAGTTGAAAATGGTCATGGCCGGCGTCGCGGCCGCGATCCTATCGGTGGCGATCGTCGTTACGGCGACGCCGTCTCATGCGAAAAACATAAAAATTCGAATTCAATCGGTGATTCCGACGAAGGCCGATGAAATCGTCATGCTCAAGGATTTCGGCGACAACGTCTCCGCGCTCACCAACGGCACGGTCACCATTGAAGTCTTGACGCAGGGCGCGGTCGTCGGCGCCAAGCAAACGCTCGATGCGGTCAACAAGGGATTGATCGAAGGCGGGTTCGCCTAGACGCATTACTGGTCCGGCTATCATCCAGCGGCAATGCTGTTCGGTTCGCCGGTTGCCGGCGCCGGCGTGGGTATCGATAACATCGCCTGGATTTCGTGGTTCATGTATGGCGGCGGTCGCGAGCTCTACGACCAACTCTGGAAAGAGATGGGCATGAACATCAAGGGGCTGATGCTGCAGCCTGTCGGCCCGGAAGCGCTCGGCTGGTTCAAGGAACCGATCAACAGCATGGCGGACATGCGCAAGTACCGTTTCCGCACGCCGCCGGGCATTCCCGGCCAGACTTACAAGGACATCGGCGTTGCGTCCGTGGCGATGATCGGCGGCGAAATCCTGCCGGCGCTGGAAAAGGGCGTGATCGACGCGGCGGAATGGTGCTGTCCGAAGCCGGACATGGTCATGGGCTTCCACAAGGTCATGAAGCATTACTATCTTCAGGGGCTGCATCAGGTGGTCGTGAATGCCGACCTGTACATTAACGGCGATGTCTGGAAGAGCATGACGCCGCACCAGCAGCGCGCGATGCAGGTCGCCGCGGATGCGTCCCTGATGCGTTCGATCAGCTATCGCATCTACGAGAACGGAAAGGCGCTCAAGGAACTCACCGAAAAACATGGCGTGATTCTGCACGATACGCCGGCCGACTATTTCACCGAGTACATGGCGGCAGCCAAGGCCACTCTGGAAAAGAATTCGGCCAATAACGCGTTCTTCAAGAAGGTCTGGGATTCGCAGAAAGCCTTCGCGAATATCGCGGTCCCGTTCTGGGCCGGATCGCAAAGCTCGAATGCGAAGCTTGGCATGGCATACGCCAATTCACTGAAGAAGAAATAGACAAGCGGTCGCGAGCAGCCGTTTGGTTATGTGTGTTTGTCTTCCGGACGGAGATTTATTTTCAAGCCCCGTCCGGCGGCATGTTCTTGGTGAGCGGCGGCTAGGCGCCTGTCGGGGGACGACGGTTCGCGTTGGAAGCGGGCTGGATTGATCCCGGGGGAGAGTGAGAATGTCTGAAACCGGCGAACCGGAAAATCTCGACATTGCCGACGAACTCATCGCCGAACGGCGGTCCGGCGATCCCGGCAATCTTCCAGACGACATGGCGCCCTGGATGGCGTGCATCATCACCATCATCGACACGTTCAGCTACTGGGTCGGTCAGACCGTTTGCTGGCTGACCGTGCCGCTGTTCGGTGCGATGGTATACGAAGTTTTCGCCCGCTACCTCTTCATCGCGCCGACGGTATGGGCCTTCGACGTAAGCCGCATGCTGTACGGCGCCCTGTTCATGCTGGGCGCGGGATACGCATTGTTGCGCGGCGTGCATATTCGCGCGGATTTCCTCTATCGCAACTGGACGCCGCGAACCCAGGGCCTCGTCGACGCCTTTCTTTACATCGTGTTCTATTTCCCGGCGATGCTCTTCTTCCTGTGGGTGGCCTCGGAATTCGCGTTTGAAACCTGGCAACGTGGGGAGCGGGCGATGCAGACGTCATGGATGCCGCATCTGGGCCCGATCAATTCGGCGCTGCCGGTCGGCATCCTGTTCCTGACGATCCAGGGCGTTTCGGAGTTGCTCAAGAGCTTCTATGCGGTTTCCAAAAATCGGTGGCCGGTATGATAAGCAACGAAATTCTCGGGATCATTCTTCTCGGTTTCATGTTCCTCGGCATTTTCGTCGGATTCCCGATCGCCTTCACGCTTATCTTCCTGGGGTTGGTGTTCGGCTATCTGGGCTTCGGCCAGCTCGTCTTCTATCTCATGACCCTGCAGTTTTCCTCGGTCATGCTCGAACAGACGCTGGCGGCGGTTCCGCTGTTCATCTTCATGGGCATCCTCATGGAGCAGGCGGGCCTGATGGAACGATTATTCAGCGCCGTCCAGCTGATGCTCTCGCGGGTTCGCGGGTCGCTTTATCTCGCGGTGCTTTTCGTCTCCACCATCTTCGCCGCCGCAACCGGCATCGTCGGCGCCTCCGTCACGATCCTCGGGATCATGGCGGCGAAGTCGATGAAGGTCTCGAAATACGATGTCCGGCTGTCCGCGGGAACCATTACCGCGGGTGGCACGCTCGGCATTCTGATCCCGCCGTCGATCATGCTGGTTGTCATGGGACCGATACTGGAAGTGCCGGTAACGGATCTGTTCGCCGCTGCGATTATTCCGGGCATCCTGATGGCGTTCCTGTATGCCGCATACGCTTTGGTGCGTTGTTGGATGAACCCGGAACTCGGCCCGGCACTTCCCGTAGATATGCGGGCGGGGAGCATGGGGGAAGTATTCATCGAATTCTTCCTCGGCCTGGTGCCGCCGGCTGCGTTGGTGTTTTCGGCGCTCGGCAGCATCCTGTTCGGTCTCGCGACGCCGACCGAGGGCGCCGGTTGTGGCGCCATCGGTGCGCTGTTGCTGACGCTTGCGTATCGGCGAATGACCTGGAAAAAGATGCAGGAAGCGCTGGTCAAGACGCTCGAGATTTCGGCGCTCATTCTGATTCTTGTCGCGGCGTCGAATTTCTTCGGCGCGGTCTTCTCGCGGCTCGGAACGCCACAGATGATGTCGGAATACATGCTGGCGCTGGATTTGCCGCCGATGGTCATTCTGCTCATGATCATGGCGCTGATCTTCGTCCTGGGTTGGCCGCTCGAGTGGGTGCCGATCGTTCTCATCGTCGTGCCGATCCTGTTGCCGGTCATTGTCAAGCTCGGCTTCGATCTCACCTGGTTCGGCATTATCGTTGCAGTCAATCTTCAAACCGCGTGGCTCTCGCCACCGGTCGCCTTATCCGCCTATTTCTTGAAAGGCGTCATTCCCGAATGGGATTTGAAGGACATCTATCTCGGCATGATGCAATTCATGGTCATCCAATTGATTGGCCTGGCGTTGATCATCTCCTTTCCACAATTGGCGCTGTGGCTACCCAAATACATCTATGGGAACTAGGTGTGGAGCCTCAACAGGTTGTCCCGGTTGATCCGGAGTCGACTGATTGGCGTCTTGTCTTTTATTCCGCCATGGGGTCGATGCCAATTATACATATGCGTCCAAAGCGGCAGGTGGTCCGCGCGTTGAATCAACGCGCGG